>VBJT01000198.1 GCA_005880075.1 Chloroflexota bacterium | reverse complement strand
TGCTTCTGGCCCGTCGGCGAAGACGCCGGACATCGGGTGGAACTCGACCATGTAGAACGTGCCACCGGGTTTGAGGAACCGTGCGACGATTTCTGCCCAGCGGTGCATGTCCGGCAACCAGCAGAGAGCGCCGTAGGAGGTGAAGACGATGTCGAACTGCTCGGAGAGTTTCTGCGGCACGGAATAGACGTCCGAATGGATGAACCGCGCCTCGATGCCACATTCGTCAGCGAGCCCACGCGCGGCTTCAAGCGCCGGTTCCGAGAAGTCGACGCCGGTGACTATAGCGCCTTCGCGCGCCCAAGATAGCGTGTCGAGGCCGAAGTGGCACTGGATGTGCAGTAGGCTCTTGCCTTGCACACCGGTCAACTCCTCGCGCTCGACCGGCTTGAGCCGAGACTTTCCAGCCTTGAAGCCAGTGACGTCGTAGAGACCTGACCCCATGTGGATGGGCACGACTTCATCCCAGTGCTTTCGATTCGCTTGGAAGTACTCCCTGGAAGTCACGCCGAATGCCTAACTGATCCCGCCAAACCCGGCGGGCATGCCGTCCAGATGAGCGATGTCGTTTAGGCGCCAGAGGACGAAGCGCCCGTTCTTCGCTCGCACGGATGTGATGCTGGCATTGAAAGGGTAGAAGACGAAGTCTCGCTGCAGGCCGAGCACAACGCTAACGAACGTCTGGATGAACGCCGCGTGCGCCACTACTACCAACCGCTCGCCAGGATGATCGTTGACTATTTCTCTAACGACGCCTCGTACTCGATTGCGTGCGACTTCACTGCCCTCGCTGCCCGGGAAAGCGTCCCAGGTGCCCTCGCTCATGATTAGCCGGGCAACCTTCTCCCGCTCCCTCTGGGGGAGCAGCCGGATGTCGTAATCCGCCTGCCCCAACTGCACCTCGCGCAGGTCGGCTTTGGGCATCACTTCAAGGCCGCTCGCCTCTGCGATGGCCGAGGCCGTCTGCTGAGTACGCCGCAGCGGGCTCGCGTAGACTCGGTGGATCTTCTGTGTCTTAAGTCGCTCACCCAGGCGGCGGGCCTGCTCCCACCCGACATCGGTCAGGTCGGCGTCGCCGGTCGTCAGGTCCTCGCCGGTATTCCCCTGAGATTGCGCGTGGCGAATGAGGTACAGGCGGGTTGCGTCACCGCCGATCAGCAGCGCTTCGTGGAAGTAGACGTTAATCGGGTCGCCGGGCGGCTCGGGTTGCTTCTTCATGCTCCAGCCATGATAGGGAATCGCCCACTTAGCTTCTAACCGCCGCTGCCTCTATACTGACTGCGGGGCATGCAAACGGGGGTAAGCTACTTCTCGGCTCGCGCGATGAGGCAGGCGCGCGACGATCTCCGTGATATCGCCGAGCACGGCTGCACCTATGTAGTCCACTGCTACAGCGAAACCGATCTGGCCTACTATCGCGAGACGATGCATGAGATCGTGGACGCGACGCGGGCGCTCGGGCTCGAGGTCTGGTTCGATCCGTGGGGCGTCGCCGGAATCTTCTCTGGCGAGACACTTACTCGCTTCCCGCTCGATCACCCGGAGACCTGGCAAGTGCTCTCGGATGGGCGGCGTGTGGGCGCGGCCTGCCCGAACCATCCCGAGACCCGAAAGTTCTTGTGCGGATGGATCGACGCCTCCGCCGCGGCCGGCGGAGAGGTGCTCTTCTGGGATGAGCCGCACTTCTATGCCGCCCTCTGGCGACGGGACTTCTCGGGAGCCTGTGCCTGCCGCTGCGTCGTCTGCCTTAGCCTCTTCCATGATCGCTACTGTCACCCGATGCCCGCCGAGTTCAGCCCAGAGGTACGCGCCTTCCGCGAGGCGTCCCTGACCGAACTGCTGACCGATCTCTGCCGATACGGGCACGAGAAGGGAATGCGCAACGCCTTGTGCCTGCTCCCTACGGACCTAACCGCGCACGGGTTCCCGCAGCCGGAGAAGCGCGTCCGTGGAGCACTTGAGAAGCGCGGCGTGCAACCAGACCCGAGCGCGGTCCAGGCGATGATGCATATCGGCGTGGGCAACTTCGATGCAGCAGCCGCCATCCCGGACCTCGATATCTTCGGGTGCGACCCGTACTGGTACATTTTTGGCGCCGAGCCCGAGCAATTCATGCATGTTTACGGCGAGGAGGCCAGGGCGGCAGTGCAGAAGCACGGGCGCGTGCTGCAGCTCTGGCTCCAGGCGTTCAGCATCCCGCAAGGGCGGGAGGATGAGCTCCTAACCGGTATCCGCGTCGCCGAAGAGCTAGGGGCCACACACCTCGCTGCGTGGAGCTACGAGGGCACGTCCTCGATGTCGCAGATCAGATGCGCGCGGCCGGAGATTGTTTGGTCGATACTGGGCGAAGAGTTCCGCAGACTGCGACAGGCGAGCTAGCGGCGCTCGCCGCCTCTACAGGCGCATCTTCATTCGTTAAAGTTGATGACGCCGCTAATGGTGAGAATCACAGCGGTGAGGTTGTACGTTCCGTGGATGACGACGGCCGCGATGTAGAAGTTGCGGCTTGCCCTGGGTAGCTTTTTGCGCCCCGCCGCCCAATCTATGACCTGCTGGTTCAGCCCCAGGCAGACGATGAACTCGTCCGACGGATTGTCCACGTACAGAGTCACGTAGACGAGGCTCTCGATAATGCCGAAGACGAGCCCGGAGAGCGCGCAGAAGAGCGCCGTGAGGAGCTGGCTGCGCAGCGCGCGGGGCCACCAGAGCAGGGCGAGATAGATTCCGGATGGCTTGAGCGCTTCTTCGATCAGCGGGGCGCCGATGAACGGCAGGAGAATGTAGGTAAGTGTGCTCTGCGCTTCCTGGAAGAACGCGCCGATGATGCCGAGCAGTCCGCCGACGAGCGCGACCAGGACCACGAGAAGATATTGATACGCCGGCGCTCGACCGGGCGGCGATTGGGTGGAATCTTGCGAGGGCGCTGGTTCGGCTGCGGGCGGCTCCAACCTAAGTTGCGCAGTTAGCCCCGGGGCAGGCCGAGGCCCCGTCCGGCGATGATGCCTCTCATGATCTCGCTTGTGCCGGCGGCAACAGTCAGGGCGGAGGCGAAGAGATAATACTGTTCGAGCCGCCCTGCCATCGGCGCACAGTTGGTGCCGGGCCCGCTGTTGAAGCTCCGAGCCATAGAGCTTGGACATTGATGCCTCGGCGTTTGGGATCTGGCCGCGCGCCTGCATGGACGCAACGCGGTATGAGAGGAGGCGGCCGGCCTGAAACTCGATCGCGAGCTCTGCCAATTTGTGGCGCACGCTTCCATCGTCGATGAGGGCCCCACCGTTGTGCCGTGTCTGCGCAGCGTACTCCACCAACTCCTCGTAGATGCGAATGCCCGCGACGACGCGATTGATGCCGGACCGTTCGAAATCGAGCGTGGCAGCGGCGATGTACCAGCCGCGGTTGAGTTCACCTATGAGACAATCGCGAGGCACGCGCACGTTCTCGAAAAAGAGCTGGTTGAAGGTGTGGCGGTTCGTCAGATCCAAAAGCGGGCGGACTTCGATGCCCGGCGTATTCATATCAAGCAGGAGGTAGCTGATGCCCTTGTGCTTCGGGGCATCCTGATCCGTCCTCGCCAAGAGAATGCACATATCAGCCTTGTGCGCGAGTGAAGTCCATATCTTCTGGCCGTCGATGACGAAGAAATCTCCGTCTGCGACCGCCCGCGTCTGGAGGGAAGCGAGGTCGGAGCCCGCGCCCGGCGGCGATGGCCGGCAAGTGCTTCTGCTTCTGGTTGTCGGTGCCGTAGAGGATGATGGTCGGGCCGACGCGGTCAGGGCCGACGCCGAGCTGCGTGGGCGCGCGGTGATAGGACATCTCCTCGTTGTAGATGACTTGCATCATGTGGGTGGCAGCGAGGCCACCGTGCTCGGCGGGCCAGCCGAGCGTGAGCCAGCCCTTGGCGGCCAGCTTCTTTTGGAACTGCCGAAGGAACTCCCAGCGGGCGTCACTGCCTTCCCCGAGCGCGCCGACTCCGGCTTGCTGGCCCCAGTCGGGCGGCAACTCAGGACGCAGGAACGTGCGTATCTCGCTGCGAAACGCCTCCTCTTCGGGCGTGAAGCGGAACTCCATGGGCGCCTCCCGTGAACGGCGACAAGTATACTCGATTGGTGATTAGTGGTTAGTGAACAGTGATTAGCAAAGCCGCAATCGTCATCCTCTTTGCGGGCGTGTTCATGAGCGCGGCTTGCTCTAGTGGCGATGGTTCGCACGAGAATGCCGCGCGCAATGGCTCGCCGTCCGCAACGCGGTCAACATCTCCGCGACCGACTCCTTCGCCGACCCCGCTCCCCGCGCTGAGTTTGGCGGGCATTTTCCCGCCGCGCGACCTCTCGCCGCTGAAACTCGATCCTTCCCGCGTGCGCACCCTGATCGCAACTGGTGACGTTATTCCCGCGCGCTACGTGGACGTCACTATTCGGAACCAGGGTGACGATTTCCTGTACCCAGTGGCGGCTACGAAGGACATCACATCAGGCGCGGACCTGACGGTAATCAACCTCGAGGCGCCACTGATCGACGATTGCGCCTATCACGATAGCGGCTTGGTCTTCTGCGGCCGGCCGGGCATCACGGCAGCCTTTCAGGCGGCGGGGGTGGATGTGGTGACGCTGGAGAATAACCACATCGCGAATCACGGCCAGGAGGCGGTCCAGGAGACGATTCAGCATCTCGAGGCGGCCGGCATGCACTGGGCTGACCGGGACACGCCGGCAATCATGGACGTGCGAGGGGTCAAGTTCGGCTTTCTTGCCTATAACGGCGTCGAGCAACCTCTCGATCGGGGTTTAATGATCGCCCAGATTAAGGCGTTGCGACCGAAGGTGGATGTTTTAGCGGTCTCTGTGCACTGGGGACAGGAGTACGTCCGCATTCCTTCAGCGGTGCCGCCCGTCGCGGACGACAACCCGGTCGAGATCGCGCATTTGGCAGTCGATGCCGGAGCAGACTTGCTCATTGGCAACCACCCGCACTGGATCCAGGCGGTGGAGATTTACCAGGGCAAATTCATCGCCTACGCGCACGGCAATTTCATCTTCGACCAGATGTGGAGCTACGAAACGCGCGTCGGCGTCCTCGGGAAGTACACCTTCTACGACGACAAACTCGTCGGCGTCGAATTCGTCCCGACGATAATCGAGAACTACGCCCAGCCGCGCCTGCTGGAGGGCGAGGAGCGCCAGGCGGCTCTCGATGAGATGAAGGCAGCGAGTGAGCAGCTGGCGGCGGGGTTGGCGCCCACGGAATCGCCCGCTAACGCCCCTTGAACTGCGGTTCGCGCTTCTCGACGAACGCGCGCGGGCCCTCGCGCGAGTCTTCGGTACTCTGCGCAATGAACATCGCCTGCTGGGCGAGGTCGAGCGCCGCGTCGAGGCTTAGTTCCTGCGAGCGGTAGGCAAGACGCTTCGCCTGCTGGATTGCCACGGCGGGCCCCTTCACTAGGCGCGTCGCGTACTCTTGGGTGTACGCCACCAGCTCGTCCGACGGGACGAGGGCGCTCAGGTAGCCCATCGATAGCGCCTCCTGGGCGTCGAAGATGCGACCGGACCAAATGAGGTCCAATGCCTTAGCCATTCCGACGACGCGTGGCAGGAAATAGCAGCCGCCGTCGCCGGGGATCAGGCCCATGCGGACGTAGGTCATTCCGAAGCGCGCAGTGTCCGCCGCAAAACGCATGTCGCACATTGAGGCCATGTCCATGCCGGCGCCGACAGCCGCGCCGTTGACTGCGGCGATGTACGGCTTCTCCATAATCGAGACGAGACGAGGGATGCGTTGTACGCTGTCTCGCAGGAAGTTTCTGTTGTCGACCTGCGACGCGCTCCGATGCAGCAGCGAAACGCCTTCACCGCCGGAAAGATCGGCGCCCGCGCAGAACCCCCGCCCGGCGCCGGTCAGGATCACGACGCGTACGTCGGCGTCCGTATGCGAGTCGAGGAGCGCTGCGTACCACTCGTCAAGCATCACAGGCGTGAAGGCGTTCATCCTCTCCGGCCGGTTCAGCGTGATTGTGGCGATACCGTCCGCCTTTTCGTAGGTTATTTGCTCGTAGGTCATGCCCTTCTCCTCAGTACATCCCGTAGAAGCGAATGATTTCGAGCTCGTAGATCAGCCGCTGCTCCTCAACCATCGTTTTCAGGAACTCCTCGTGACTAATTGTCCTACCAAACCAGTTGATTTGGCCCTCCGGGACGTCCATTCCCTGCTGCATTAGCTGAAACAGCCGTAGGTTCAGCTCAGGCGCATCTGGGCTATCAAGGATCGTTACGCGGCTCTCGAGGGCGATCCAGCGAAACTCCGCATCGAAGACGAATAGGGTCGAGCGCGGGTCGCGGCGCAGATACTTCGTCCTGAGGCGCGTCTGGGTGCCGGAACTCCACACTTGGCCGTCCACGAGCGCTACACCGACTCTCGCGACATGCGGTGTCCCGTCGGCGCGCAGCGTTGTCATCGCCGCCGAATGATACCTCTCCAGAAAGGCCCGCATCTGTTCGTTCACGTCCAGTCCTCCGTCTGTTAGCGCATCCCGATGCCGCCGTCCACACTGATCGCCTGACCGGTAATGTATGCCGCCGACGGCGATGCGAGGTAGGCGACCACGGCGGCAATCTCCGCCGGGTCGGCCTGCCGCACCAGCGGGATGAAGCGCTTCACGCCTTGCTTGACCATCTCGAAGGGGACACCCATTCGCTCGCCCGTTCGCCGGAATGTGCCGTCCATCATATCGGTGTCCGTGGAGCCGGGACAGACGGCGTTCACGGTGACGTTATGCGGCGCCAGCTCGAGCGCAAGCAGCTGGGTGAGTCCAATGACCGCGAATTTGGCCGGAGTGTAGCCGCCGTACTGCGGCTGGGCGACGCGGCCCGCGAGGGAGGAGATGTTGATGATCCGTCCGCCTTCGTCTTGTTCAACGAAGGCCCTTGCGACCGCTTTGCAGCAGTGGTAGACGCCGTTGAGGTTGACATCGATTTCCCGGAGCCACTCGTCGTCCTCCATCTCCCAGAGGTTCTTCTTGCCGGAGACAAGCGCCAGCCCAGCGTTGTTCACCAAGATGTCGATGCGCCCGAGTTCGCTGACCGTCCACTCGACCATCTCCTGGACGGCCGAGGGACTCGTGACATCGACATCCAGCCCAAGCGCTTGGCGTCCCACGGCCTCGATCTCGTCCGCGACGGATTGCGCGCCACGCCAGCCGGCTTCGCGCTCGTGCGGCGGCATCGCTTCCGGCGCTCGCGCGATAGCGGAGACCACGATGTCAGCGCCGTCTTCGGCCAGGCGTAGGGCGATAGCCCGGCCGATNNNNCATCGCGCTGAGCCCACCGCCATCGCAAGCTTGACGTCGCGGTGGCGGCGCTCCGCAAGCGCCCAGAGGGCGAAACTGAGGCCGACGACGAGGGCCATGAAGATGGACAGCCCCCAGAAGGCTGCCTCGGTGTCCCAGGTATCAACCAGCGCGCCCGCAATTACGCCCCCTAGTGATCCGATCCCGAAACCGGCGAAGAACGAGACTCCGTAGCTCCGACCGACCGCGCCGGGTGGCGTGTAGTCGGCGATGAGGCCGGTGAAGACGGGTTGGTTGGCGAAGTAGAAGAACACGAAAGCGGAGGCTGCGATGACGAGGAGAGCACCGCTGAGCATTGCCGTCAGTATGAGTGTGGGAGAGCCGCCGCCGCTATGACCGGCGCCATACGCTCAAGCCGCAATCCTTGCGATAGCCAACCGCCTAGCAGCTGGCCAACGGCTCCCATAACGAGCGCCACTGTCACAAAGGCTCCGCCGAAGTCCTCGCTGACCATCTCTTCGAGATGTTTGGGAAGATAGGTGATAACCCCACGGTAGACGATGCCACTGACGACGAAGGCGCCGTAAGTCAATAGAAGCGGTGTGAGAAGCCGGTTAGTGACTGGCCCTGGTGCTTCTTGCGTCGGCGGTTCGGTCACCACTTCGGCTGTGAGAACCTCGCTGTCGCCGTGGACCGGCAGGCGGGCGCGGGAAAGAATGATGGCCAGCACCGCACACAGTCCCGCAATGCAGAAAAAGCCGGCGCGCCAGTCGACCGCTATCGCGAGGCCGAGCGCGATCGCCGGCGCGAGAGCCTGTCCCAGGTTCCCGGCCACGCCGTGGAAGCCAAGCCCGATTCCTCGTTGGCTTACTCCCTGAGCGACGGCCGACAGGCCAGCCGGGTGGTAGAGGCCAATGGTTAGGCCGAGCCCGGCAAGCGTCGCCGCCAGCACCCAAGCGTTCGGCGAAAGGCCGACCAGAACAGCCATCACGCTGGAGCCGGCGAAGGCATAGACGAGGACGCGGCGCGAGCCGAGACGGTCGGTCAGGAAGCCGGCCGGAATCGCACTGCTGCCGAAGGTCCAGCCGAAGACAGTAGCGAGCGCGCCCATGACCACGTCTCGTGTCCCGAAATCGTCCTGGATGCGTGTGAGCAGCACGGCGTAGCTCAGCTCGGTGATGTGTGTAAGGGCGTGCGCCGCGGCGATGTAGACAATGAGCCTGCGTTCCGTCTGGTTCATCGGTATCGCCGATTATAAGGCGACGCGAATTTTCGAAGCGACGCTAGACGATGCCTTCCACTCGCATCTCGCCGACGGTATCTTCGAACGCTTCTACGGTTTCGGCGACGTCCTTCTGGGTATGAACGCCCGAGGTGAAACCGCCGTTGCCGCCCATCAAGTCAACGCCGTGGTTCAGCATACCCCGCTTAAGGACAGCGGTCAGCGCCGACGGCATGCGCGGCGGAGGAGGGCCGTCCGCGGGCCATTCGATGCCGTCGCGCTCTACCGGGCAGTCTTTGCCTAGCACGATGTGGAAGTATGAGGCGAGCCCGTATACGCGTCCCGGGGTACCCATCCGCTGAAGGACGTAGTTGAGGTCGTTGACGAGCCGTTCGTTCAGTGTATCGGCGTGCTGGTGCGGGTTTCCCGTCACTACTTGTGCGAGCATGGTCGAACCCGCCGCTGCCGACAACGGGTTTGCGTTGAAGGTGCCCGGGTGAGCGACACGGTGACCGGCGTTCCAGGCGGGATCTTCCCGGAATGCGAGCATGGAGAGGATGTCTGTCTTGCCCGCGACGGCACCGCCTGGGAGGCCTCCGGCGAGGATCTTGGCCAGCGTCGTCAGGTCAGGGGTGACGCCGAAGCGGCCTTGCACGCCACCGGGGGAGACCCGGAATCCGGTAACGACTTCATCGAAGATCAGCACAGTATTATGCCAGCTAGTGAGGTCGCGCAATCCCTTGAGGAAGTCCACGCGCAAGGGAACCGTTCCCCACGAGGCGCCGGTTGGTTCAAGGATGACTGCGGCGAACTCACCTTTCGCAAGCGCATCTTCAACTAGAGAGACGTCGCCCTGCGGGATGCTGATGGTGTTGCCGAGCGTAGAGGCGGGAACGCCCGCGGACTGCGGCGAGTCTGACTCAGCCGCTCGGCTTCCGACGACGTAGTCCTGCCAACCGTGGAAGTGGTGGTCGAACTTCAGCAGCTTATCGCGCCCGGTGTAAGCACGCGCCAGGCGGACCGCCATGAGGGTAGCCTCGGTGCCGGAGCTCGTGAACCGGACTTCCTTGGCGCTCGGCACCAGTTCCCTGACCCGCTGTCCCCACTCGAGCTCGAGGCGGTGGTTGGCTCCGTAGTGCGTGCCCTTCTGGGCTTGGTCGACGACCGCCTGGGTGATCAGCGGATGCGCGTGGCCGAGGAACAGCGCGCCGTGTCCCATGACGTAGTCGACATACTCGTTGCCGTCAACGTCCCACTTGCGGCTGCCCCGCGCGCGGTCAATGAAAATAGGAAACGGAGTCGTGTAGCGGATGTCGTGGGTTACGCCGGAGGGAAATGAATGTAGCGCCTCCTCGTAGAGATGCTGCGACCCTGGGTGCAGCCGCCGATAGTCATCGATGATCGTCCTCGTAGCGGCCATCGGCCTCAGGATAGCAGAGCAACATGCGGCGAAACTAGACGATGGACTGACCCGCTCCTAGTAATCGACTTCGAGCTCGCGCAGCGCGGCGAACGTGTAGTCGCGCGAGAGTTGCTCCTGGAAGGCGGTGAGGTAGCGGCCGTGCCCGCGGAAGCGCCCGCCGGCCACGCTGAATCTCTCCAGTAGGCCCATGCATTCGCGGCAGACGATCCAGCCGGTGCCGCATGCTTCCTCTTCGTTGAGGTAGTCCCAGCGGACCGCGAGCTCGCCCCGGTGACGACAGTCCATCTCGGGAATACAGACGGAGCGGGCGTCCATTCGATTACATTTCAGGGTGCGTTTTTGACAGACACCCTGGGGGCCGGTACAGAGAGTAGGCAAGTCCGGCGTGGCCACTGTCGGCGCGATCGGTGAGCTGTACCGAGCGAATGGGATCGACACCGACCTCGAAATGGCTCTCTACCAAGCGGACCACGATCTCGATTCTGAGAAGGCGCTGGCCCGCGCCCGCTCTGCATACG
>VBJT01000197.1 GCA_005880075.1 Chloroflexota bacterium | reverse complement strand
CGGGGTACATCGATGCCATGAATAGTAATTTGGCGATTCAGAGCATCGACGAGCGAGACGGAACAGTGCACTTGGTCTTTCCGTACGGTAAGAACACCGGCCTAACAGAGGGCGCGGTCCTTGAGGTTGTTCGGGAATCGAGCGCGGAGATCCTCGGCGTCGTTGAAGTGGTTGAAGCACACGATAGAATTTGTTGGGCGCGGCCCGTTGATCGACGGGCAGCGGAATTTTGGGAGCATCTTGAGGACAGGATGAAGAAAGACTTCAGCCCGCCCGCTGACACAGTGGGACGGACGTACCAGATTACGGCTCTAGCCATGTCCGATCTATTGACCATGCTTCGGAGGAATTAGGATGGGCCAATCGGAAAGGCCGAAGCAGCCGCTTACAGGCGTGGTCGCTAGGATTCTCAACGAGAGGGAGATTGCCATCAATTTGGGGGCGGTGAATGGGGTCCGCGAAGATATGAAGTTCGGGGTGCTATCACAGAATCCTCACGTAATTACTGACCCGAACACGGGAGAAACGCTCGGTGAGCTAGACCGACCGAAGGTCTACGTCAAGGTTTCACAGGTTCAGGAGAAGTTCTCCGTCGCTCGAACCTACGAGACCTACACCGCTAACGTAGGCGGAACCGCGCCGGAGTTGGGCCTAATGCAAATATTCAGGGCGCCGAGATGGGTCACGAAGGTCAAGACTCTACGTGTAGACCAGAGCGATCTTCCGGGCGAGTTGAGCGAGAGGGACAGCATCGTCAAGGTTAAGGATCGAGTGGTTCAAGTCTTCGATGATGACGAGGAAGAGGCGGAAGAGGGCGGCCCGAAATGACTGCCCCCTTCTTGATCGCAGCTCCCGATCTTGGGCCTGCTGGGAGAGCATCCCCTTGAGCGCCTGCCTCTGCGCCTGGTAAGGGTCGTACAGATCGGGGTGCGCGTAGGCCTGCATCATCGCAAGAAGCGATTTCGGCGACAAGCGTTCCAATAAGCGGTGACACGACTGCCTAGGCACGTCGCACCGCCTCGTGGGAACCTAGCCGCTGGCACTTATTGGTTCTTCCTTGTTTGGGTCCTGGGCAGGCGTCCACTTCGGCTGCGGTCTCCCGACTCTGTGACCGCCGAACCAGCGTTCGCCCGTCGCCTTTAGCACGCGCCCTTTGTCGCCTGCCTGCATAATGAGTGCGTCACAGCGAGGACATAGAGGCAGAATCTCGCGACGCCAGGAGGCAGAGTCTTCGGCATCGCCCTTGCAGGCGGACAGTGCCCACTTACCGGTAGCGGGCCTGGGACAGAAGGCGCAGCGATCCATGCCTTGCCTTCAATGTATCCGCCCTAGTCGGAAGCAGCGGGTGGCACGAAGGACTGGGGAACGCCTGCATCCGTCGCATACCTTTGCAGCAAATAGAGCAGCCCTACCACCGGAACGAGCATGAACAGGGCCCCTATGGCCCAAAAATAGGGATCGTTCGTGAGGACCAACAGTTGGACACCCGCGACTGTAAGCGGTACCGATGCTAGTACCACCAGGCGCCTCCTCCGCCTCTGCGCCTTCGTCCCCAGAGCTCTGAGATTACGCCACCCTACCTTCCAGGCAATGAAGATCAGGAGAATGTTCAGGGCGATCCAGCAAAGTGTTTCGATTACGCGGCCGGTCGACCTGTTGCTCAAAAGTCCGGTGACCTGCCAATACCCCTGTGCACCAAAGAAGAACAGAAGAAACCACCTTCCGAATAATATGCTTGTTAAGCGCTCCGACATTTCTTCCAGCGCTGTTGCTAGGTGATCGCTAGGACGCAGGTGTTGAAGTAGGGCGCTCGGGACGGCTCTTGCTCGTGCTTACGCCGCTCCTTTGGCGCCCGCTCAAGTAGTTCCCCACCGGCCTCGAACTTCCACGCAGAGAAGCGGTCTATCGCTTGGCGGACAAGCGTGGCCGTGGCGGTATCGCCCAGTTCAGTGAGTTCATCGGCGAGCTGTTTCAGCTCTGTGAAGGTGTCCATGGTGGGGGCGGTAGAACCTTGGGACACCAAGTTTACTCGCGCAGGCAGTGAGCCGCCACAAGGGAGGGTATAGCGCCGGGGTGCGCGAATTGGGGGAACCCAATCGCCCCCCGGCGCGGTCGCTCCGGCGCGTAGCAATCCCAGCCGAGAGGCAGGACGCGCCCGAAGCGAGGCCAGTATATCGCGACGTTTAGCGGCGTCAAATGCCCGCCGGGGCGAAAAAGAAGCGACCCCACGTTCCCGCCTGATGGTTATAGCAAAGACAGAAGGCCGGTGGGGCACCGAACGGACCCCCAGCCGGCCTCTGCCATATGGGGTCGGTCAGGCATGGGCTCCTGACCGACCATTGAGGCCAGTCAAGCTGAGGGGTGCAGCCTGTGGACCGGCCTTGCTCCAAGGAGGGTGCAATGAGCCTCTCCGGCGTCGTTTTTAGCCTACTGGCCCCGCCACGTCAACGCCCAACCTCAGCCAGACACGCTACTGCAACGGACTTGTTACTCGGTCGATCAGGCCATCGGCGAGCGCGGACCCCCTCTATTATCGCGCCCACTCCGGACATACCACCTCGACCGCTTGGGTGACGATGCTGCCATCTGGCACCCAAGAAGAGCCTGTGGAGTAGTCTTGTCATCTCACCGTCTGTTCGCTTTCTCCGCAATTTTCGCCAGGCATGTACTCACGCTCGATCTCCGGCAATGCTTGGCTTTGCCGCGAGTAGAGGCATGCGGGTAAAGCGAGAGAAGCGAACAAACGGGTGCCCAGCCGCTGGGCGAGGATGGAAATTCCTACGGGATGGCAGCGCACCGAGGTGGCTGCTGTGCTCACCGTAACCAGTCCGAGCGCGGACCCGTACCGTTTACGGGCATCATCGACAACCAGCGTCGAGCGACTGAGCAGGCATTGACACAGTTCAACGGAGCGATATACTCGTCTCGCTCAGCGCGTCAGCTGGCTTCCTGAATCTAAAACCTAGGTCATCCACCTGAGCGTAGCTACCAGGGCGGGAGGTGGGGTTGACTTGATCGTCGGATTTGCCCCCTCCGTCGGGTTATCTCTCCCCGGACGCTACTCTTCTTTCACCGTACACCTTCGCATCGAAATGATCTTGGCGCCCGCCCCAACCGCGATGACCATGTCACCCTCAATGGCACGGGTCAACCAGCCTGGACGAGGTTCTGACAGTACCTGTAGAGCGCTTCGTAGACCGGCAACTCGGCAGCCAGCTGTTCGTGGTCGTCTTCGTACGTTAGCTGGAACCCCGCCGCAATCGCTTCAAGACCACGAGACTCGGGCGTCAGATCCTTATCTGCCGTGTCCGCACCGCGCACGATCTGCGCGAGCTTTTCAAGCGCTGGATCGCTGAGTTGGTACTTCTTGATGATCGCGTCGAAGCTGCACTCCGCGCCGTGGTGCCCGAGCTCTACGTTCGGAACGTCGTAAGCAGTCGCCCCCTCCCGCTCGGCGACTACGATCACCTGATCGGCTGGTGCGTAAAGGAATTCGGCATCCGAATCAACGAACTTCCTGATCAGCCACGGGCAAGCTACGCGATCCACCTTGGGATTCGCTCTCGTTA
>VBJT01000046.1 GCA_005880075.1 Chloroflexota bacterium | reverse complement strand
GGGTGCGGAGCCGGTTGCGGCGATGAGAGCGGCGGCGACGTTGTGCGAGTGGGCGGGCAGAATATCGGCGGGGTCTCCATCATACCAGCCGCCGTAGAGGCGGTAGATGTTTCGAGCGATGAACTCCGGGTGGTCATAGATGGGCTGTAGCCAAGGCTTGTCGGTGGCAGGCCAGTCAATGTCGCGGATGACGTCTTCCAGCCACTTGCCTTCGTTCATGCCCACAACGACCTGGTCGTGGATAGAGCGCAGAAAGTACGCGGTGGTGAGAAGGGCCTCCTGGATGCGTTCCTCCCCGGAGACGACGGGGCCGTGCCCGGGAAGGAGATGCAGCGGGCGCAGGCCGGCCATGCGCTCGAGGCCGCGCGCCCAGTCCAACGCGTAGCGCTGGACCTTATACGGATTGCCGGCGTTTGGCGAGCACCAGACGAACGTGTCGCCGGTGCAGAGAACACGCTTCGACGGGCACCAGACCCATGTCTCGTCGTCTGTCTCACCCCGGCAATGATGGAGCTCGAAGACGGTGCCGCCGACGGTGGTGGTGATGTCAGCGTCGTAGGTCGTGTCGGGGTAGGTGAGGGAGGCCTCGGAGAACGGCCGGGCGTCGGGCGGCAGGTTGAATTGGATGCGGTTGATGTGGTCGTTCTGGCGGGCGAGCAGGCGATAACGATCGAAACGGGCGGGGAGATCGCGGTGGGCGATGATGTTCGGGCGGCGGTCGCCGCGGCCCTGGGCCTCCGCGATGATCGCATCGGCGCCCGTAACGTGGTCGATGTGGCCGTGGGTATAGACGATCGCCTCAACGGGCGCCTGGGTGTAATTCGAGCGCAAGCCGGAGAGTATGGCCGGCGTGAAGCGTTGCTGTGCGGTATCGACGATCAGCACGCCTTGCTCGGCGATAAAGGCGATGGAGTTGCCGAGCGCCGGGAAGGCGGCGACTCCTTCGGAGACCAGCTTCGGCTCCCCGAGATGAAAGAAGGCAGCCTGTTCAGGCGGGAGGTTGCGGGCAGAACTGAAGTCGAGGCGCTCGGCCTGTGCTGACTGGGTCATCGAGCTGCTCCTATTCGAGGAATGTGCACAGTATAGCGCAAGGTAGTCGCGTTGGCGTTACACGTCTGAAAGCTCATTACGGTCAACCGCGATGCGACTGAAACACCATGGCGGCTAGAGTGGCTGAGCGAGGAGGATACGCCATCCTCTTTGCGGACGGAGCCAGGATGGCTCGGGCCACGGAGGTTGCTGCCGGGGCCGGGGAGGCGAGCCGGGCATCCTGCTCCGTCTGCTGCTATTTCTAGCCCCGGCCTTCGTGCCGTTTTGCTCACGTGGCAACAAGGGGCCCGGAATTCCGTGCGTTCAATCTCCCTTGGCCGCGGCCACAATTACATCAGCGGCGACGGATAGCGAGAGTACGTCAGTGTTCAGGAGGATATCGTAATGCGTCGGGAGTTCGGCGCCGATGCCGTAAAAGCGGTCGAGATACTTCTCGCGTTCTCGGTCTGAATCAGCGACGGCCTTTCGCGCTTTACGGTCATCTTTGGTGCCGGATTTAGCGAGCCTGGCGGCGCGGGACTCGGGCGATCCCGTAATCAGCACGCGAAGAACGGCCGACTCACCGGCCAGGGGGATACTCGCGGCATGGGCCATGATTACGACGTTTCCCTGCGCCGCTGTCTCTCGGATGACTTGCTCGATGAGCGACTCATACGCAGGGGAGGTGTGGGCAGGAGCTGGAATGTAGCCGGCCGGCTCGACCGCGGTTGTTCCCATGTGCAAGAGGATGCGGTGAATGAGCGGGGGAGTGCGTTCGGCCTTGGCCATTTTGTCCGGTGACACTCCAGCCTTTTCGGCGGCACGGGCGACGATCTCTTGATCCACGAACCGAAAGCCGAGCCTAGCGGCCACGTCGCGGCCGATCTCTTCGCCCCCCGCGCCGAGCGCGCGAGAAATGCTGATGACTTTGCATCCCATGTGGACCTCCCTTGCCGGCGCGGGGGATTATACAATGACGATGAGATCGGCTTCAGAGCCAGCGCGCTTGACGGTACCAGTCCGCGGTGACTTTTGCTCCTTCTCGAATGTCGATTGAAGGGACCCAGTCGAGGTCGCGCCGGAGATCTTCACTGGAACAGACCCAATGTCGCTGCGCGATTTCGCGCACCTTGTCGCGAGTGAGTGATACGGCGCGGCGGGCAGCAAACGCGAAGGCCTCACTTGCGAGAGCCGCAGCGGAGAAGGTCCAGCGCGGGGCGCTTAGGCGGAAGGCGCGCCCGCCCACGGCCTCTTCGATGGCGGCGAGGACGTCGCGCCAGGTATGGACGCGGCCGTCCTCCGGAGAATAGATCTTACCGCCGACATCCGCTTCGGCAGTCAGCGCGAGGCAGATCGCGCGCGCGGCGTCTGGGCCGTAGACGACAGAGATACGGTTGTGGCCGCCCATGAGCAGCGGCGCGATCCTCAGGCGGGCGAGCCGGAAGAAGGGTGCCAGGGCCGGGTCGCGCGGACCGTAGATCACGGGCGGGCGGAAGATAACGGCTCGCGAGGCGAGGCTGGATTCGCGGACGGCATCCTCGCCGGCGAGCTTGCTGCGGCCGTAGGCGCTAACCGGGCTTGCAGGCGCGTCAGGGGGACGCGGACCGCCGTCGGGGCTAGGGCCATGGGCGGCGAGACTGGAGATGTATACGAACCGCTTGACCGAGGCTGATTGCTCTGCGGCACGGACCAGATTTGCCGTGCCCTCAGCATTGACTGCCTGAAACTCCGCTTCGTTGCGCGCTTTGACGAGACCCGCAGCGTGGACGACTGCATCGACGCCTTCTACCGCCGCCCGCAGCGTGGCGGCGTCAATGACGTCGCCAGCGACCTCCTCGTAAACGAGGCCTGAGATGAATCGGCGGCTGCTGGTCTTACGGAGGAGGAGGCGGCCGCCATGCCCTTGGCCCGCGAGTTGTTCAGCGATGTGAGAGCCAAGGAAGCCGCTGGCGCCCGTGATGAGGATCTTCATGGGGGGAGGCTGTAGCTGCGATGGAGCGCGGCCAGACTGGAAGCCCGGACTTCATGGAGAAGCAGCATCCCTGGCAGCCTAAAGCGGCTTCTCATAGATGCGGTATGTCTTGTAGTGGCGGCAACCGATTTTTGTGATGAGCGAGTTGATCAAGTGGTTGTCCTCGAGGGTCCAGGAGAATTCCGCCCATTCGTAGCCGCGCCGACTCGCCCGACGGTAGATTTCGTCGCAGAGAAGATAGGCGAGGCCTGCGTAGCGGCGGGTCCGAAACTCCTTGCGGACGCCAAGCAGAAGGAGACGGCCGTTGCGTGGGCGGCGGACCTTGAGCCGCCAGAGCAGCTTAAGGAAGCCGAACGGGAAAAGCCGGCCGTCGAGGTCACGGATGGCGTCGTTGAGATTAGGGACCGCTAAAGCGAAGGCGGCGGGTTGCCCATCGATCTCGATGAACGGTACGAGATGAGGATCGGCGATGAACTTGAGGTCGCGCGACATCTGGCGGGCCTCCGCCTCAGTTGCCGGGACGAACCCCCAGTTCTCGCTCCACGCCTCGTTGTAGAGTTGGAGGATCGTCCGAACTTCTTCGTCAAAGCGCTTCATGTTGGCAATGCGCACCCGAAGCTCCGGCCGTGAGCGTAGTTCACGCACCATGCGAGCAGGGCCTTCGGGTACCGGCTGGCTTTCCCATCGCCAGGCGTAGAGGTCCTGGACCTTGGCGTAACCGGACGTCTCCAGAAGCTCCAGGTAGTAAGCGTGGGTGTATGGCATCAGGATTTGCGGTGGGGAATCGAATCCTTCGACCAGAAAGCCGACTTCGCCATTGACGGAGAAGTTGAGCGGGCCACGAATCCGATCCATCCCTCGGTCGCGAAGCCAATTGGCAGCTTTATCGAGCAGGGTTGAGGCGATCAAAGCGTCCTTCTCGCACTCGAAGAAGCCGAAGAAGCCGGTTCGTTCGTTGTGGTAGCGGTTGTGCTCGTGATCGATCTGAGACGAGATGCGGCCGACAACTCGGCCGTCGCGGCGGGCCAGGAAGAGTTGGACGTCCGCGTGCTCGAAAAAGGGGTTCTGCTTCGGTGAGAGAAGCTCCCGCTGGAGGCGGAGGAGCGGGGGCACCCAGTACTGGCTTTCACGGTAGAGGCGCCAGGGCAGGCGGATGAACTCTTCGAGGTCGCGTTTGGAGGCCACGGGGCTTACCGAAACGGCGGACGCGATTTCGGGGCTAGGGGAGGATACCTTGTCTGCGGCCGACAGTGCGGAAGCGCTCCAGGGCTTGCTCGATCTGCTCGGAGGTATGGGTGGCCATGCAGCTGGTCCGCAGCATCGCCCTGCCCATCGGGACTGCTGGGTAGGTCACCGGGTTGGTATAGACGCCGTCCTCGATGAGGGATTTCCAGAACATGACGGTGCTGTACTCGTCGCCGACATTTATGGGAACGATCGGCGTTTCGGAGCGGCCCACATCGAATCCTATGTCGCTCAGCCCCTGGCGCCATTGAGCCGCCAGCTTATGCAAGTGGTCAACCATCTCTGGCTCGCGCTCCAAGATATCGAGAGCGGCGAGGGCAGCGGCCGTGGAGGCGGGTGGGAGGCTGGCGCTGAAGATTAGCGTACGGCCGAAGTGCTTGACCCAGTCTAGCACCTTGCGGGGGCCGGCGATGAAGCCACCGATAGAAGCGAGCGACTTGGAGAAGGTGCCCATAACGAGATCGACCTCATTCTCCAAGTCAAAGTGGCTACCTGTCCCGCGGCCACCTTCACCGATCACGCCGATGGCGTGGGCATCATCTACAAGCAAGCGCGCCCGGTATTTGCGGCAGACATCGACAATGCCGGGCAGGTCGGCGATGTCGCCGCCCATACTGAAGACTCCGTCGATCACGACAAGGCAGGGCTTGTCCTCGCCTATCCTGCTGAGGACTGAATCGAGATGCGCGGCACTATTGTGGTTGAAGCGCAGCATTTCACCGTCTGCGAGGCGGCATCCGTCATAGATACTGGCATGATCGGACTTATCAACGACGGCGACGGAGCGCCGGCTAACAAGCGAAGAAATCACGCCCAGATTCGTCTGGTAGCCGGTCGTGAAAACGAGGGCAGCTTCTTTCTTGACGAACTGGGCGATGCGGCGCTCAAGCTCTTCGTGCATATGGATGCTGCCGTTGAGCAGGCGCGAGCCGGTCATCGAGGTGCCATATTTGAGGACAGCACGCGCCGCTGAATCGACGACGTAAGGGTGGCGGGTAAGTCCAAGGTAGTTGTTGGAGCCGAACATTAGCACCCGCTTCCCATAGATCTGGGCCTGCGGGCCATCATTATTGTCGAGAGGCTGGAAGAAGGGATATAGCTGGTGATCGCGCGCCTGGTCCGCGAGCGCGAACTCGTTGGCCTTGGAGAAGATGTCACGACCGGCCGGAGCATCGTAACGATGTGCGAGCATGGCCTCAATGGTCATGCCGGGGGGAAGCTTGGGGAAGGAGACCGCGGCCGGCTCGCCGTCCTGTTTGCGTCGAGTTCGCTGGGCCATATTTGCGTTTCACTATAGCATTCAGACAAACGGAGCGAAACGCGGCGCTGCTTAGCGTGACAGCTCAGACCGATATATTTGTGCTGAATCCGCGAGCCGGGATTAAGGAGAGCGCGCGGCCTTTGGGAGCCGCTTGAGGTAATGCGAGTAGACAGCGACCGGCCGAAACTCCATGGCGGCGTAGATCTCTTTCGGCGTATCCGTCGGGTCAGCAACGATAACAACGGGGCCCGCGCCGTTGCGCCGGCATTCGAGCACGCAATGGTGGATTAGCGCCGTCGCCAGGCCGCGATGGCGAAACTTAGGATGAGTGAACAGATCCTCGACCTGGCCTACCCCATCGATGCCGGCCCATGAATTGAAATAAGCGAGTGGTCGGCCCTTCAGGCAGGCGAACCAGTACTGGACCGGCGGCTGCGTGAGCCGCGCCACCGCGTATAGCGCGTCGCCGACCGCCGGCTCCGACGAATTCTTGATCCGGCGCTCATGCTCGAGCCAGTCCAGCTTCTTGAGGGCAGCGTACTTCCGCCAATCGTCCTCGGTCTGCACCGGCCTGATCTCGATGTCGGAAGGGCGCGCGTCCAGGTCTCTATCGAGGACCATCACCAGCGAATCGCGGCGCTCGTAGCCATCGAGCAGAAGGCGGGCGACGAAGGCAGGCGGAGTCCGAAAGTCGACACCGAACTCGCGATGGGCCGCGTAATCGTACTCTCGTTCAACCCGCGCGAGGAGGCCGTCAATCTCCTCGGGCGTCGACGCGCGTATCTGGGCCACGTGGTTCGCGTCATAGATGAGCGGGTAGGTGCGATTACGCACGAAGCTCGCCCCACACGCCTCGAATGTCTCGTGCCCGAGGGCGAGGTTGGCCGCATCGACATCTAGCGCCTTGCAAGCCAATTCGGCGTTCTGTAAAGAGATGAGTGCGGAGGTCACAGGCCTATAATAGCCGTGAAGCGCTCGGCGTCGCCACGGTTCGGGGGGCGCAGATTTGGCTGTCGTTCAGGCGGGCCGGAAAGCCGTCGAGAAGCGGACGCCGTTGCGTTCGTAGTGCTCGGTCGCCACTTCTTCCTTGCGTGATTCGGCTCGGGCGGCTGAGGCCATGCTCCTCTTGCTTGAGTCCTCGCTGTTACCACCCTGTTTATCTGATGCCTCGCCGGGCGCGGCCTCACCCTGTTCCTTCTGATCGCCACTGATAAGGGCAACGACGGGCCGGTGCCTCACCTGCATATCCATCTCGCCGCCGGAGAAAACGCGAATGCGCTCGCGATCGAAGCCCGCTTCGAGCAGGGTTTCGACGAGCCTGGCGCCCTTCTGGACGCTTTCGACCACGTTGATTTCGCCGTGTTTCGGGTCGTCAAGATCGGCAACGACGACCATTACCTGTTCGGACATTAGCCATTACCTCCTCAGGTTACGCGCAATTTTCCTCCCTCGACGCCAGTGTCGCAGGCATGTCTCGCCAAACTCTCCCCGGAAACGGTAAACAAGCGGCCAATCGTCCGGCCGGGCTGCGGTCGAGGAGCGATGTCGATCGTGACGCATGCTCCTTGACAGGGGTGCTCGCGTGAAGGATTGTGAGTGTTGAATGCCGGACGTTTTTTCCACGCTGAAGTCGCTGGCGGCCGCTCGGCGTCTCGACCCGCTGGCGCCGGTGACGGTGATAGTGCCATCACACGCGGCGGGGCTTCAGTTGCGACGGAGGCTGGCGGAGTTGGCGCCTTTCGCGGGCGTCCGCTTCGAGACGCTTCCACGAGTTGCGGAACTACTCGCGGCGGGCCATTTGGCAGCGGCAGGACGTGCGCCGCTGGCCCGGCCTATCGGCGATTACGTCGCCGAGATGGTGGCTCGGGAATCGCGCGGGGCGCTGGGTAAAGTGGGAGAACTACCCGGATACGCCCGTGCCCTGCGCCGGATTTTTCGGCGTTTGCGCCGCGGGGGGATTCGCACTTTATCAGACACTCGAGCATCGGGTTATAGCGACCAATTTGCCGAGATCCTTCGCCTATACGAGCGGTTTCGGGAAGAATGCGGGAGCTTTTACGACGAAGAGGACTTGCTGGATGAGGCGGCCGCTGTTGTTTGTAAGGGGAGATGGCGGCCAGCCGAGTTTGGGCAAGTGTTCGTCGTTTCTCCGGGCGCCGAGTCGGCGGGCGCCGCTGAGCTTCTGGCAGCATTTCAGGAGCGAGCAGAAGAATACGCGGCGCTAGACGAGCCCGTATGCGACCCGGAGCGAATGTTCGTCCTTGCTCCCGACCCCGCAAGCGAAGCGCGGGAAACGGTCCGGGAAGTGGTGTCTGCTTTGGCAGAGGGCGTCCAGATCGATGAAATCGCGGTATTTCATGGAGCGGACCGGGCATACCGCCGTTTGCTGCGTGAGGCATTCGCTGGAGCTCGGGTGCCGGCGGTCCCGCTACCCGGAATCCCACTTATCGAGACGCGGACCGGGCGGGCGGTGCTGCAGTTGGCTCTGTTGCCCCAAAACAACTTTTCACGGACCTCCGCCCTAGAGTTCTTCAGCATAGCACCACTTCGTAGCCATCTGCCTGCCGGCGACGGTCGAGCAGTGGCGTTGCCGGCTGCGTGGGACCGGGTGTCGAGACAGGCGGGGATCACGAAGGGTGCCGACCGGTGGAGGCGAGGGCTGGACGCGTTCATGCGCGACATGGAGGCGTCTTCAATGTATCAAGCAGCGGGAGGAAACGATTCTCGGGCCCGGTCCGACGCGAAGGCAAAAGAGCAAGCGCGGGAGCTTGGCGAGGTGATGGAAGTGCTAATCGCGCGGCTCGAGCAGCTCCAAGAACCGCTGCCGGCCGCTGAATTCATCCGAAGATTCAGCGAGATGGTCGAGGAGTATTTGGACCCTTCGGCGGAAGCGCTGGACAACGTTCTATCAGAAATTCAGCAGTTAGGGACCGTGGGAGCGGTGGGCGGCAACTTTAGTCTAGCTGCATTCAGCGAGGCGCTGCGGGCGAACCTAGAGGCTGCCTATTTGCGGCCGGAGAGTTTGGGGAGCGGAGTGGCGACCCTGGAGTACCGGTCAGCAGCGGGGTTGCGTTTCGAGCGGGTGATCCTGTGCGGCGCCTATGAAGGATCACTCCCAGCGGGGCCGGGCAGCGACGCTCTGGTGGAAGATAAGACGTGGGCTGCGCTGCGAAGGGATCACCCCTATGTCGAGGACGTGGAATTGCGAGTAGGGCGCAACCAAGAAGCAGCCGGACGGGCGGTACACGCCGCCGGCGATGGTACCGTCATCTGGACAGCTCCAAGACACGAGCCCGGCGGCACGCGAGAGTATTACCCGTCTCCAGTTATGCGCGCGGAAGCTGCCAAGCGTGACCCGCGCATACTCACTTCATCCCAATTGCGCGCCCATTCGTCATCGGATGGCTGGTTGCGAAGGGAGCGCTCGCCGATATCGGTTGCGCTTAGCGGGCCGGTTGTGACGCCCGAAGAAGCCGGGTATCGCTGGGCGATCGGACGACGCCGCGGAGGTGATTGGCTGGAGCCCAAACACCGGCTGTGGCCGGCCGTCTCGATGCTCCGTGCACGGAGGAGCCGCCAGTTCACGGCGTGGGACGGCAACCTAGCGGAGCTGCAAGAACGGTCTCGGCTTGAACTTCAGCGTAGCGTGTCGCCGACGTCGCTGGAAAACTACGGTGTATGCGGATTTCGGTACTTCGCGAAGTCAGTCCTTGGACTGTATCCGGTCGACGAGCCCGAAGAGCGGGATATGATGGACGCCGCCTCGCGTGGCAGCCTCATCCACAAGATTCTCGAGCGGTTCTTTCAGGCGCAGCAGCTCCGGGGACGGCCCAAACAATACGAGGCGTGGACGGGCGACGATAGAGAATCGCTCATGCGCCTGGCCGACGAAGAATTGGCGCAGGCGGAAGAGCGGGGCGTGACGGGCCTCAGCGTTTATAGCATGCATGAGGCGCGGACAATTAAGGCGGACCTCCGCCGCTTCCTGGATGAAGACACTTTGTTCCGGCAACGGACCGGTGCTCTGCCGAAAAGATTTGAGACTAACATTCCCGAAGTAGAGGTCGCGGGCGTCACGCTGAAGGGTATAGTCGACCGCGTCGACGAGACGATGGATGGCAAGCAGGCCTGGGTCATCGACTATAAGTCTGGAAGCAACGAGGAATACAAGGCAATCAAGCCCGAGAACCCCCTAGCGGGCGGCACGAAGTTGCAGCTACCAGTCTATGTGAGGGCGGCACCGGAAGCGGAAGAGGTGCATGCCGTGTATTGGTTCATCACGAAGCGCGGCGGCTTCGAATTCGTCGGATACGAGCCTGGGCCCGAGCAACGCCATGCATTTGAACGCACGCTAGAGGCGATCATGACGGGGATCAAGGCGGGGTCCTTCCCGGCGGTCTCAGGTGAGGACGAGGAGTTTTACGGGAAGTTCGCGAACTGCCGTTATTGTGACTACGACCGAATCTGCTCCCGTCGGCGCGATATAGAGATGGCGGCAAAAGAAGAGGACCCGGCTGTCGCGCCGTGGCGAAGAGTCGAGAAAGCCGCGTTGGGGGAGGCATAGGTTGGCAGCGGAGGACCACGAGGCGGAAGACGGCGCCACACGCGAGCTGATACGTACATCGCTCCGGGATACGCTTTTTGTAGAGGCGGGAGCCGGCACGGGCAAGACAAGCGCTCTGGTAGACCGCGTCGTGGCGCTTGTTCTGGGCGGACGGGCGATTGAGCGAATTGTGGCCATTACATTCACGGAGAAGGCCGCCGCCGAACTGCGCGACCGCGTTCGTGCAGGACTCGAGGCCGCGAGGGAGAAATACACGGCAAGCGAGACAACCATCACGGAAGCGCTGGCGTCGCTGGACCGGGCACAAATATCGACGATCCATTCGTTCGGCCAGAGCCTGCTGTATTCCTACGCGGCGGAGGCGGGCATCGACCCATCCTTCCGCGTCCAGGATGAAGTCATGGCGGAGCGGCGCTTTCAGGAGCGATGGCGCATTTATCTCGAGAACCTGGCGGAGGATCAGGAGGCGGGCAGCGCCATCGACCGGGCGCTTGGACTGGGGCTCTCGACGCGGCATATCGAAGCGCTAACCGTCGAGCTGAGCAGGCGACCGGACCTCGCTACGCTCCTTCAAGCTGGCTGCCCCCCAGCCGATGTGCCTGTATGGCCGGACCTTAAGGAGATGAGCGCTTTGTTGGAAGGCCTGCCGCTCCAGATGCCTCCGCCCGACGACCGGCTCGTTGCGAAGGTGAAGAGGCTTGTTTCGCTCGTAAATGAACTGTTGCTGAACGAGACCGACCGCGAATCCACGCTGGCGGCTGCGGCGGAGGTGCTCGAGCCCCCATGGCGTATTAGCACTCAACTAGCCTGGGGAGGCAAAGAGAACATGGACCGAGTGCTTGCGGTCGGGGCAGACGTCGCGTGCCGCCTGAACGAGACGCTTCAGGCGTGCCGCTCCCAGGCCCTCGCCGCGGTGCTGCCGGTGGTCGTCCGGTTCGTGATAGAGGATGCGCATCAGCGGGCTCGTGATGGTGCCCTTACCTTCGATGACCTCATCGTCCTGGTCCGCGATCTACTGAAGGACAATCGGGAGGCTGTGCGAAGCCTGCGCGCCCGCTACGAGGTGATGCTAATCGACGAATTCCAGGACACCGACCCGCTCCAGGTGGAGATCGCGCTGGCGTTCGCGACCGACCCGGAAAGCGGCGCCCTCGAGCCCGGGCGTTTGTTTCTCGTCGGCGATCCAAAGCAATCGATCTACCGCTTCCGGAGAGCTGACATGGCCATCTACTCACAGACTCGAGAGGCAGTAGAGACCGGCGGCGCCGTCTTTCCGGTGCTGGCGCTCAACCGGCGTTCACGTGGCATCCTGCTCGATTGGATCAACAACGTGTTCTCGACGCTGATCGGCCCGGGCTGGAAGCAAGATATCCAGCCCGGATACCGGTCGATCTATGACGGGCGGCGGAGTGGCGATCTCGCCGGGCCGGGCGTCGCCTGGATCGGTGGAGACGCTGGAGAGGCGAATGCGCGGCAGGTGCGAGAGATCGAGGCGGGTCAGGTGGTGGCAAATTGTCTCGCGGCAGTGGAAGAAGGATGGCAAGTGGCCGAGCATAACGATACCGTCCGGCCGGCTGCCTTTAGCGATATTGCCGTGCTCATGCCAACGCGTGCGGTGCTTCCGGCACTGGAGCGGGCATTTTCCGAGGCGGGGCTTCCGTATCGGGTCGAAAGCGGGAGCCTGATTTACAGGACGCAGGAAGTGCGTGACCTCCTGAACTGCCTGACCGCTATTGATGACCCGGCCGACGAAGTGGCGATCGTTGCCTCGCTGCGAAGCGTGGCCTTTGCCTGCTCCGATGTCGAGCTGGCTGAGTATAAGGCGACGGGCGGGCCGTGGAATTACCTCTCGCCGCGTCTGGAGGGGATGCAGGGGAGGGTCGCCGATGGACTGCGGGCCCTCGCCTCCTATCACAGGGAGCGACACGAATGCTCAGTCGCGGCCCTTGTCGACCGGTTCGTGGCGAAGACAGAGCAGGTCGTCATTGGCATGCTCGATGCCGGCAATCGGAATAGCTTCCGGCGAGCGCGGTTCGTCGTGGAGCAGGCGCGCGCATTCGAAGCGGCCGAGCCGGCGAGCCTGAGGGCGTTTGTCAATTGGATGGAAAGCCGCGCCGGCGAAGCGATACTGGACAACGAAGGGGCCGGGCTGGATGACGACGAGGACGCCGTTCGCGTTCTGACTATCCACGGGGCGAAGGGGCTGGAATTCCCGATCGTATTCGTCGCCGGGTTGGGGACAGCGCCGACCAACCGGCCGGGTGCGTATTTAATTGACCGGTCTACAGGTGAAACTGGCGTCTGCATCGGCAGCAAATATGCAAACCGCCGGTTTATGTTGGGCCCGGTCGATCGGCTGATCGAATTCGAAAACAGGCACACGGACGCCGAATACGGTCGTTTGCTCTATGTTGCGACCACACGAGCGCGCGACCATCTAGTTGTGTCGCTATATCACTCCAAACGAGCGCTCGCTACCTGCGGGGCTCGAAAACTGATCGAGCACGGAGCGAAAGACCATGGCCAGAAACGTCCTGAGCTAATAGAGGAACCCAAGTTGAACAAGCGGGCGTTTGAGGATCTTGAACCTGATGCCGCGCAAGAGCCAGCCGAGTGCGAGTTCGCAGAGCGAAGACAAGCACTTGTCGCGGCGGCGACTAAGCGCCGCTATACAAGCGCGACTGCCCTAGGGGGGCA
>VBJT01000203.1 GCA_005880075.1 Chloroflexota bacterium | reverse complement strand
CTGCAATCTCGGCTCGCTCAACCTCGGCCGCTTCGTCACGGCCGAAGGCGATAAGCCGCGCTTCGACTGGGAGCGGCTCGCCCGCGTCATCCCCGACTGCGCCCGCTTTCTCGACGACGTTATCGAAATGAACCGCTACCCGATCGAAGAAATCGACCGCGCCACCAAGCTCACGCGCAAGATCGGCCTCGGCGTGATGGGCTGGCACGACGCACTCATGCAGCTCGGCGTACCATACGACTCCGAAGAGGCGCTGACGCTGGCGGAGGAGATCGCGCGCTTCATCCAGGAAAAGGCGAACGAGGCGTCCCTCGAGCTTGCACGCGAGCGCGGCGCCTTCCCGGCCTTCAAGGGTTCCCGTTACGACCCGGACAGCCCCTACCGCAACGCGACGCGAACAACTGTCGCGCCGACTGGAACAATCTCAATCATCGCCGACTGCTCGTCCGGCATCGAGCCCGTGTTCGCGCTCGCCTACACGCGACAGCACTATCTAGACCCGGACGATGCGTCCAAGCTGACGACGCTCCGGGAGGCGAACCGCTATTTCATGCAGGCGGCGAAAGAGGGCAGCTTCTACAGCGAAGAACTGATGGACCATGTCGCCGCCGGCGGAACCCTCGTTGAACGAGACGAGGTGCCCGACTGGGCGAAGCAGCTGTTCGTCACGGCACACGAGATCACTCCCGAGTGGCACGTCCGAATGCAGGCCGCGTTTCAGCGTCACAGCGACAATGCCGTCTCGAAGACGATCAACTTCCCGCATTCAGCGAGCGAGGCAGATGTCGCCGCAGCCTACTGGCTCGCCTACCGCGAGGGCTGCAAGGGCATCACCGTCTACCGCGAAGGCTCCCGCGATTTTTCGGTCCTCTCGCACACGACTGCCAACGTGAAGGGCCCGGAACAGGAGACCGCCGAGGCTCTGGAGGAGATCACAGGCCGGCTCGCAGCCGTTGTGCGCCCACTCCCTCGGCGCGAGTTCCTCCCGGACGAGCGCAAGTCGGTCACGCACAAGTTCCGCGTCGGCGACCAGGAAGGCTACATCACTGTCGGCCTCTACGACGACGGCCGCCCCGGCGAGATCTTCGTCAAGATCAACAAGGAAGGCTCGACCGTTTCCGGCCTCACCGACGCCGTCGCCAAGCTCGCCTCGATCGCCTTACAGT
Organism: Chloroflexota bacterium; assembly: GCA_005880075.1. Lineage (GTDB taxonomy): Bacteria > Chloroflexota > Dehalococcoidia > SM23-28-2 > RBG-16-64-32 > CF-163. The sequence goes on along the minus strand of VBJT01000203.1, from coordinate 2,403 downwards.
ACGGCGTGCCGCTGGAAGAGCTGGCGCCGAAGATGCGCAACACCCGCTTCGAGCCATACGGCCCGACGGGCAACCCGCAGGTGCCGTGGGCCACCAGCGTCATCGACTACATCTTCCACTGGCTCCAGCTCCGCTTCGGGAACGAGCCTCCCGCTGTAGAGGCGACAGGCCTGTCGCCCGCGGACCCCACTCACAGCGGCGACTCCGGCATAGGTTGCCCGGACTGCGGCGCGCTCCTCGCCTACCAGGAGGGCTGCCTGGTCTGCCGCTCTTGCGGCTACAACCGCTGCGGGTAGGCGCGCGGAGCCCGATTAACCCGCCTCCACGCCTTAGGGTTTCTGTTGTAAACTCCGCCTCGATGCAGCTCGCCCTCGAGCCCGTCGAATCCGTCACCATCGCGACGCTCGTTGACAACTACGTCGACATGCTCCTCATGGACCAGGGGCCGGCGAAGCGCCTCGGCCTCCCGACGACCGAGACGCCACGCGTCGCCGCCTCCGCCCTCGAGGAGGGGCAGACTCCCGACACTCCGCTGGCTGAACACGGCTTCTCCGTGATGATCAGCGTGACTTCGGGCGGACGCGAGCACCGCGTACTCTTCGACACGGGAATGTCGCCGGATGGCCTCGTCGAGAACATGCGCCGGCTGGGCCACTCGCCGAAGGACCTCGAGGCGATCGTCCTCAGCCACGGCCATCTCGACCACACGACCGGCATGGACGGCCTGATGCGGACGCTTGGCCGCGCCAACCTTCCGGTGTTCCTGCACCCCGAGGCGTGGAGGAAGCGCCGCCTCCTCCTCCCGGGCCGCGAGCCGTTCGAGCTACCTACGCCCAGCAAGTCGGCGATCAAAGGCGCGGGCTTCGAGGTCATCGAGGAAAAGCAGCCGTCATTCTTGCTCGACCGGTCGCTTCTCATCACCGGCGAGGTAGACCGCACGACAGAGTTTGAGAAAGGCATGCCGATCCAGCAGGCCTGGCGCGACGGCGAATGGCAGCCCGACCCGCTGGTCCTAGATGACCAGGCGGCGATCGTCAACGTCCGCCACAAGGGACTCGTGGTCATCACGGGATGCGGCCACGCGGGCATCATCAACATCCTCCGATACGCCCGCAAACTGACCGGAACCGAGCGGGTATACGCGGTCCTCGGCGGATTCCACCTCGGCGGGCCCTTTGAGGCGATCATCCCTCACGTCTGTGATTCGCTTGCGGAACTAGACCCACAGGTCATTGTTCCGGCACACTGCACAGGATGGAAGGCTGTTCACGCCCTCGCCGCCCGCTTCCCGGACGCCTTCATTCAGAACAGCGTGGGGACGCGCTTTGAACTGTAGGAGGGCATGAAGGTACATCGAGTCGATCCCGCAGCCGCCGTTCCCGCCGGCGAGCAGTTCTTCGTCGGCGAGGTGCGCGTGCAGCCGATCGTGTCAGGCACGGAAGGCATCGACATCATCATCGTTCGCTTCAGCCCGGGCGCTCGGACCTACCTTCACTCGCACGAGGGCCCACAGGTCCTGCACTGCATCGAGGGCCGCGGCATCCTCGCGACAGAGAGCGAGCGGAACGAGGTCGGCCCGGGCGACATTGTCCACGTGCCGGCCGGCGAAATGCACTGGCACGGCGCCGCGCCGGACAGCGACTTCGCCCATCTCTCGATCCGGCCGCCCTGCGAGACGAGCTGGACGAAGATCGACCCGCTCGCGGCCGATTAGCGCGCTGGTATACTCAGGCGCGATGCCGGAGGCGCCTCACGAAGGCATCTCAACATGATTGTGATTCACAAGGAGGCCTGATGAATACGATTTTGGCGCGGTTCAAGGTTATCGCCGGTAAAGAGGCCGAGGCCGAGGAGGCGATGAAGAAGCAGGCGGCATCTGTCGAGTCCGCCGAGCCGGGTGCGCTAACGTACATCTTCTACCGCAAACGCAAAAACCCGACTGAGATCACCGTCTTCGAGATCTACAAAGACGACGAGGCCTTCCAGGCCCACGGCGGCACCGAGCACATGGGCGCCTTCCGCGGCTACTTCGGCTCGGTCTTCGACCCGGCCACCGTCAAGATCGACCGGCTGGAGCGTATCGCCGGCTTTTCACGTTAAAGGCCCGTCATGGAGATGCCTAGTTGAGACGTCTACACCCTCGCTTCCACACCGAGTGACCGCCCCAAATCGCGCGTGAACTCCCGCCATTCCTCCGGTTCGGCCCAGCCCTCGTAGCCGGAATACGAGGCCAGCGGAATCTTCTCCTCGTCGGGTCCAACAACAGCCCAGACCGTGAACGTCTCGATCGGCCCGGCGACGTCGTACCCGAGCTCCAGGCGGCGCACCTCGTTCGTGCGGAGCGTGCGGCGCTTCTTTCCCCAGAGACGGCCCCCCCTTGTGACGGTGATCTCGCCGCCGACC
>VBJT01000045.1:12789-17609 GCA_005880075.1 Chloroflexota bacterium | reverse complement strand
GAGTGCGCAGCGTCCACTTCTTCACCGCAGGCTTCCGGGAGACCGGCGATGACGAAATGGCCGACCTCGAAATGCAGGTCGTGGGACGCCTCACCGGCGCCGGCATCCGCGTCTTCGGCCCGAACTGCATGGGGCTATACGTTCCGGAGTCCAAGCTCGCCTTCATGCCCGGCTTTCCCGCCGAGACCGGCCCCGTCGGCTTCATCTCGCAGAGCGGCGGCAACGCCGGGGAGATGGTCTACACCTCTGCCGTGCGGGGCATCCGTTTCTCGAAAGTCGTCTCCTATGGCAACGCTTCCGATATCGACGAGAGCGAACTGCTCTCTTACCTGGCAACCGACCCTCAGACGGATGCGGTCTGCGCCTACATTGAAGGCGTGAAGCACGGCCGGCGCTTTTTTCAGGCCATGCGCGAAGCCGCGCGCGCCAAGCCCGTGGTCGTCCTCAAGGGCGGGCGCACTGCTTCGGGCACCCGTGCCGTTATGTCGCATACCGCCAGCCTCGCCGGGTCGCTGGACGTATTCGACTCCCTCTGCCGCCAGGTCAATGCCGTGCGCGTCAATAGCGTCGAGGAGATGGCCGACCTGGCCGTCGCCTTCCGCTACATGAGCGCGCCTGCCGGCCCCGGCGTAGCTGTGGTCGGTGGCGGGGGCGGCTTCAGCGTCTTCGCCGCCGACGAGATCGACGACGCCGGCCTCAACTGCCCGGTCCTGCCGCAGAACACCCAGAGGGCGCTCAGCGAAATCAACCCGGTCGCAGGCACCAGCGTCCGTAACCCCGTCGACACGATCGCGATCTTCGAGCCGCCGAAGCTTGAGCAGACCCTGCGCATCATAGGCGAGGCGGAGAACATCGACGCCATCCTCTATCACACGAGCTTCAGCTGGGGCCGCGGCCGCCGCTCCATGGCAATGCTCGGCGCCGACCCCGTCCACTACATGCAGATGCAGGTCCAGCAGATGGTGAAAGCGCGCGAGGCTTCCGGGACGCCGATCGTCGTCGTCCTGCGACCGCCCCTCGACGTGGAGAGCATGGAGCGCACAGCCGCCTTCCAGGAGAAATGCTGGCAGGCGGGCTTCCCCGTCTTTCCGACGATCCCACGGGCCGCGAACGCTATCGCCAAAGTCCTTCGCTGGACGCGCAGGCGCTCAGTCTGAGGACGCCTACCTTCGGCCGAACTCCCGCGCCAGCGTATCCGCGCTCAGGTGGATCATCGTCGGCCGCCCATGTGGGCAGGTGTTCGGCGCAACTCGCGCATCTCGTCCACCGAGAGCGTCTTCCCGGCACGGACCGCCGCATGGCAGGCCAGCGACATCGCCACGCGGTCGCGCCGGTCGCCCTCGCCCTCTTCGAACATCAGGTCGAGGAACTCGACCACCGCATGTCTGACGTCTCCGCCCACAAGCGACCTGGGGAGAGCTCGGAGGACGCAGGCGCCTTGGCCGAACGGCTCGATCTCGAAGCCGTGGGCAGCAAGGGGCTCCGCCTGCTCCGCGATCAGCGTCCGCTGGCGCGGCGACAGCTCGAGCGACAGCGGCTCGAGCAGACCCTGGACCTCCGGCGCGCGCTCCTGCCGCTGCCCCCAGAAGCGCTCGTAAAGAACCCGCTCGTGCGCTGCGTGCTGGTCGATCAGGTACATTCCCTCTGGCCCTTCAGCGATGATGTAGGTGCCACCCATCTGGCCGATAACCCGCAGCACCGGCAGCGCCTGCGACGGCGTAGCTGGGACTGCTTGCGGCCCGCCGTTCGGCCCGGGACTGACTGCGTCTGGAGCGGTAACCGCCGCAGCGGCGACACGCACGCCATGCTCCCATAGTAGCGGGGCCGGCTGGGCTGACAGCACGAGCGCTGGTGCGGCAGGAGATGCAGCCCGCACGGGCGCGTCGGCGAGCAGCGCTGCGCGCACGGCCCGCTGGATGGCGCCGAAGACCGCGCCTTCGTCGCGGAAGCGCACCTGAGCCTTTGTCGGGTGGACGTTGACATCCACTTGCTCGGGAGGCACCCGCAAATGGAGAACGGCGATCGGATGGCGGGCCGTCATGAGCAAGCCCTGATACGCGTCCTCCACCGCGAAGGCGAGCCGCCGGTTCTGGACCCACCGTCGGTTCACGAAGAGGCTGATGTACTGCCTTCCCGCGCGGGAGACATGCGGCGGCCCCACGAGCCCGTCGACAAGGATGTCGCTAGCCGTTCCCTGGTTCCTCACCTCCAGCATCGCCGCCGCCGTTTCCGCACCGTATACGTCCACGAGAGCATCGCGTGGGTCGCCGCTTCCCGGCGTCTGCAGCGCCGGCCTGCCATCGATGGTCAGAGTGAAGCGGACCTCCGGATATGCTAGCGCGTAGTGGCTGACGACCGCCGCAACGGCGTTCGTTTCGCTCGCTACGGAGCGCAAGAACTTCCGGCGCGCGGGAAGGCGCGCGAACAGGCACCGGACGGTAACTGATGTGCCGACCGGAGCGCCACACGTCGAAATCTCAGGCGGCGCTTCGGGCGCTAGCCGGAGCTTCGCGGCCGAATCGCTCGCGGCCGGGCGCGATACCATCTCGACCTCGGCGACCGCCGCGATGGAAGGGAGCGCCTCCCCGCGAAAGCCGAGGGTCAAGACCTTGTCGAGGTCCGCGTCATCGGCGAGCTTGCTCGTGGCGTGACGCTGAAAAGCTGCCTCGAGCTCCGCCGCCTCGATGCCCGAGCCGTCATCACTCACTCGTATTGAATCGAGCCCGCCGGCGGCTACTTCAATAATGATGCGCGAGGCGCCAGCGTCAAGCGCGTTTTCGACGAGCTCCTTGACGACGGAGGCGGGGCGCTCCACCACTTCGCCGGCGGCGATGCGGGCGGCGACTTCAGGCGGCAGGACGCGTATCGGCAAACGGCTTCCTCGCCGCCGATTCTAGCACACGCGTTCGCCTGATGGAACGGCTCGTGCACCCCGCTCTTTGCTTGAACTCCCGCCTGCAGAAGCTCCTGTGCGCGCGTCTCGCTCATTCTGTAACGGGCGCCGTCCTTCGGGACTCTTATATGTAGAGTGCGGCCCATTTACGCACCAATAACGAAGCTAAGAGACCGGAAAGGACTCCCGCTTGGCCGAAGCGGAATCGCGCGTCAAGCGCATGACTTACCTCGAACAGGCAGCTGCCATCTTGGAGCGCGGCCGCGTGCCCGCCGCCACTGGAAACCGGGCGGCTAGCGGGGACGGCCGTCGCGACCCTTCCTCATCGGCTAATGCGAGCCAGCAATCGGCAGCGAAAGGGGGTCGCCTCACGACAACGTCGTGGGAGCGATTCGACCTCTTCCCGTTCGTTACGACCAACCCAAGGGCGGTCTCGGCGCTACAGTCTTTCGCTAAGGCGGCAAGCCTCACCGTCGGCGCCGCCGGCGCGCTGGTCCTCGCCGGCTGGGCGTTGGACGTGACTGTTCTGAAGAGCATCTCTGCAGGTTTCGTTTCGATGAAGCCAAACGCGGCGTTAGCGTTCGTGCTTGCCGGCGCGAGCTTAAATATCCTTTCAGCCGGTCCCGCGAACCGGCGGCTGCGCTTCGTGGCGCTCGCTTCCTCCTTCGTCGTGAGCGTGATCGGCCTCCTCACTCTCAGCGAGTACCTCTACGGCTGGAACCTCAATATCGACCGCCTGCTCTTCAGCGAAGCGCCGAGCCAGATCGGAACATCGGCCGCCGCTCGGATGGCGCCCACGTCCGCCCTCTGCCTCTTTCTCATCGGCGTATCGCTTCTGGTGCTCGACGTCCGGCGCTGCTATCCGGTCGCCCAAATCCTCACTCTCTTCGCGGCGCTAGTTTCGCTCACCGCCTTTATCGGCTACGTATACGGGGTCGGCTCGCTCTATCAGGGTGGCTCATCTACGGCGATGGCGCTCCACTCCTCGCTCTGTTTCCTCCTCCTTTCTTCAGGCATACTCCTCACCCGCCAGGACCACGGCCTGTTTGCTATTGTCACGAGCGATGCCGCCGGCGGCGTTATGGCACGCAGGCTGCTGCCCGCCGCCATCCTCATACCCCTGCTGCTGGGCTGGGTCACGGTACTCGATGAAGAAGCAGGCCTGCACGGGCCCGCCTTCGGCGTCTTCCTTGTCGTCATCTGGAGCATCGTCAGCTTCGCCGCGCTCACATGGTGGAACTCCGGCTCCCTTTACCGTCTTGATGTCGAGCGCCAACGCGCGCAAGACGAGCTGAAGGCGGGCGAGGCAAAGCTGGCTGAGGCCCAGCGGATCGCGCGGGTGGGCAGCGCCGAGTGGGATGTGGCTTCGAACGAGGTCACATGGTCAGACGAGATGTTTCGTATGTTCGGCTACGAGCCCAGCGAAGTACAGCCGGGCTACGAGCCTTTTTTACAAAGGGTCCACCCGGACGACCGCAAGGAGGTCGAGCAGAACATCGCTCACACGCTCCGCACGGGGGATCCGTTCGCTTTCGACTACCGGATCGTCCGGCCCGACGGCGCAATCCGCATAGCCCACGGTGAAGGCAAGGTTGTGCGCGATGAGGCCGGTGAGCCGGCGCGGCTTTTGGGCACCGCTCAAGACATCACGGAACGCAAGCAGATAGAACATGCGCTCCGCCAGAACGAGACGCGGACGCGCTCGATCATCGACACCGCTAACGACGCTTTCGTTGCCATCGATGCTGCAGACGTCATCAAGGACTGGAACCCGCAGGCGGAACTGATCTTCGGTTGGAAGCGACAGGAAGTAATCGGACGAACGCTTGCGGAAACGATCATCCCGCCGGTCCATCGGGAGGCCCATCTAGAAGGCCTGCACCGCTACGTCCTCACCGGAGAGGGTCCGATGCTCAACCGCCGGGTC
>VBJT01000045.1:0-12775 GCA_005880075.1 Chloroflexota bacterium | reverse complement strand
GCGCAGCCACGTCTTCAGCGCCTTCGTGCGGGATATCACCGAGCGCAAGCAAGCGGAAGAGGCGCTAGCGCACCAAACACAGGAGCTGACGCGCATTAATTCGGAGCTCGAGGACTTCACGCACAGCGTCTCGCATGACCTGAAGGAGCCGCTGCGCGGGATTGAGGCCTTCGCGGGATTCATCGCCGAAGACTACGCCGAGAAGCTTGACGAGCAGGGCCAGCGCTACGTCAACGTGCTGCGCGAGAGCGCCGTCCGCATGAAGGACCTCATCGACGACCTGCTCCAACTTTCTCGCATCGGCCGGGCGCGCCTCGAGCAAGCCCCCGTCTCCATGAGCTCACTCGTGCAGGATGTCAGTGTAGAACTCGCCTTCGCCCTTGAGGAGAAGCAAGTTCGGCTGTTCATCGATCCAGATATGCCGACCGTCGCCTGCGACCGTGGGCGCATGCGAGAGGTCTTCAAGAACCTCATATCGAACGCTATCAAGTACAACGACAAGCCACAGCCAAAGATCGAGATCGGCTGCCGCTCGGACGACGGAGCATTTACCTTCGCCGTTCGCGACAACGGCATAGGCATCGCGCCGGAGTTTCACGAAAAAATCTTCAAGATCTTCCAGCGCCTGCATCACCGCGAAGAATACGAGGGCACCGGTGTGGGCCTCGCTATCTGCAAGAAGGTGGTGGAGGCGCACGGAGGACGCATCTGGTTAGAGTCTGTCCCCGGCAAGGGCACCGTCTTTCTTGTCACCATACCGCGCAGCGCGGCCAGGCAACCGCCAGAGGAGGAACACCAGGATGGAAACTACGCTCGCGCCGTTTAGGATCCTGCTCGTCGAGGACAACCCGAACGACATCGAGATCACCCGGCGCGCTCTGGCAAAGGGGCAGGTTAAGAACGAGCTGACGGTCGCCCGCGACGGTCAGGAGGCACTCGACATACTGTTCGGCTCCCGCAGCAAGAGATCCCTTCCCGGCCTGATTCTCCTCGACCTAAACCTCCCGCGCGTCGATGGGCGGGAGGTGCTCTCGCGCATCAAGGGCGATTCGGAGCTCAGACGCATCCCCGTCATCGTGCTCACTACCTCGACGCGCGAGGAGGATGTCGTGCGCACCTACGACCTGGGCGTGAACACATTCATCTCGAAGCCCGTCCGCTTCGAGGATTTCATCAAGGTTGTGACCGCAATTCAAGAGTACTGGATCGTAATCGCTACGCTGCCGACGACGACGTCTGGTGGGGTGGCGTGATGTCCAAAAAATCTGTGCGCGTCCTCCTCGTCGAGGACAACGACCACGACGCCGAGATCGTCAAGAGAATGCTCGGCAAGTATACCGCCGTCAACTACGCCCTCGAGCGTGTCCGCTCGACGGCCGAATGTCTCGAGAGGATGGCCGCAGTACCGTTCGATCTGCTCCTCCTCGACTACAGCCTCCCGGGCGAGGATGGCCTCACCTTTCTCCGCCGCCTGAACAACAACGGTGACCAGCCGCCCGTCATCATGCTGACCGGCTGGGGAGACGGGCGCGTCGCCGCGGAGGCCATGCACAGCGGCGCTTACGACTACTTCCCCAAGAACGCTATCAACTCCCAGATCCTCGCGCACGCGATCCACCAGGCGCTCGAGAACTACCGCTGGGGTCGAGAGGAGAAGCGCCTGCGAGAGGAACTTGAGCGCCTCGCGATCACAGATGAGTTGACCGCCGTCTATAACCGCCGCTACATGGCGCAGGCACTCGACCGCGAGTGCAACCGCGCGCGTCGCTACCGCCGCGATCTCGCTTGCCTGATGATCGACCTGGACGACTTCAAGAACTACAACGACACTCACGGCCATCTCATCGGCGACGTCGTGCTGAAACAGGTCGCCGCGACCATCAGTCAGTGCGTCCGCGAGACGGACGTCGTAGTGCGCTTCGGCGGCGAGGAGTTCGTCGTAATCATGCCGGAAGCCAACCAGACCGCCGCGATGCTCGCTGCCGAACGCATCTGCGACTCGATCGCCGGGCAGGGCCTCGCCATTGGCGATGGCGCCGTGGCGATCACCGTCAGCATCGGCGCTTGCACCTCCAACGATGATCACGAGATGACGCCCGATACGATGCTCGCCTGCGCTGACCGTGCGCTCAGGCAAGCAAAGGTCGAAGGCAAAAACCGCGTTCGCGGACAGCCACCACACCGCGCCGCTGCAATGTGAGGGAGGAACAATTGACCAAGAATACGCTGCGCGTTCTCATCGTTGAGGACAATCCCGGCGACGTCGGCTTGGTCCGAGCGGCTCTCGAGGAAAGTACGACCAGCTTCGAAGTCGACAACGTGACGTCCTCGCAATCCTGCCGGCGTGCCCTCCAGACCGACAGGTACGACATTATTCTTCTCGATTACTCGTTGCCGGGCGAGAACGGGTTGGACCTCCTACGCTCAATTAGCGGAAAGAGGAACGTCCCGCCGATCATTATGCTTACCGGCCAGGGCGATGAGCTGATCGCCAAGGATGCCATCCGAAACGGCGCCAGCGATTACTGCGCCAAGGGTCGTATCGACTCGACGACGCTCTCGCGCGCGATTCTTGAGGCGCTTGAGAAGGCCCGTCTGGAAGCCGAAGAGGAGCGCCAGCGCGAGGAGGCGGACAGGCGCGCGGTAACCGACCCGCTCACCGGGCTTTACAACCGCAACTATCTCGCGGATGCCCTCGAGAAGGAATGCCGCCGCGCCAAGCGCTACGGCAGCCCGCTCTCCTGCCTGCTACTTGATCTCGACGACTTTCAGGTCCTCAACGACAAGCACGGCCACCTCGAGGGCGACTCGGTGCTGCGCCAGGTGGCGATCGCGATCGGCAACTCTGTGCGAGAGATCGACATCGCGGCCCGCTACGGCGGGGACGAATTCTGCATACTCGCTCCGGAGACCGGCCTCGAGGGAGCGATGCAGCTGGCGGAACGGCTTCGCTTCGCCGTTGCGGCCATGGAGGTCAGGGCGGGTAGCCGCTCGGCCAGGATTACCGTCAGCATCGGCGTCTTTTCGCCGGCCACGATGAACCAAGTACGCCCGACAACGCTGCTCGACCGCTCCGAAGCAGCCCTGCGCAAGGCGAAACTGACCGGCAAGAACCAGGTCTGCGATTACACCGTTCCGTCTGCAACCACCGCATAGGGCCTTCATCTACTTCGTTGTGCCTGCTTCCGTCTCTCGCGCTTTCTCCGCCAACTCATAAAGCTTCGTCATCGCCTCGAGTGGCGTCATCCCGTCCATCTCTAACGCCAAAAGCTCCTTGCGAAGCCCGCGCTCGCGCCCGAACAGCGATAGCTGCGCCGGCCGCTCCCCTTCCCCGGCGGACGACATCGGGGGCGTTCTCGCCGTCTCCAACTCCTCCAGTATCTCCTGCGCCCGCACGATCACCGGGCGCGGCAGCCCTGCCAGCTGCGCCACGTGCACACCGTACGAGCGGTCGGCGCCGCCCGGCAGGATGCGGTGCAAGAAGACTACGCGGCCCTCCTCTTCCGCCACGGCGACGTTGTAGTTGCGCATGCGCGGCAGAAACGACGCCAACTCGGTCAGCTCGTGGTAGTGCGTCGCGAAGAGCGTCTTCGCCGCCGCCTCCGGCCGGTTGTGAATGTACTCGACAACCGCCCGCGCGATCGCCATTCCGTCGTAAGTGCTCGTCCCGCGCCCGATTTCGTCGAAGATCAGCAGCGAGCGCGGCGTCGCGTTGTGCAGCATTGCTGCCGTCTCCAGCATTTCCACCATGAACGTCGAGCGCCCCGTCGCAATGTCATCCAGCGCGCCGATGCGGCTGAAGATGCGGTCCACCACGCCGATACGGGCTTCCGCGGCCGGTACGAACGAACCGATCTGCGCTATCAGTACGATCAACGCCACCTGGCGCAGGTACGTTGATTTCCCGGCCATGTTGGGCCCCGTTAGCAGCACCACCTGCGCGTCCGAGCAAGAAAGCTGCGTGTCGTTCGGCACGAACGTGCCTTCAGGCAGCATTCGCTCGACGGCCGGGTGCCTGCCGTCGCGGATCACGATCTGGTCACTGTCGTCGACGGCCGGGCGCGCGTATCCGTAGCTGCAGGCGGCCTCGGCCAGCGCACATGAAACGTCCACAAGCGCCACGGCCGCTGCAGTCTCGAGGATACGCTGTCCGTGCGCAGCCACCTGCGTGCAGACCTGCCGCAGCAGCGATTGCTCAAGCTCAGCCTGCTGCTCCTGTGCGTGCAGCACCTTGTACTCATGCTCCTGCAGCTCAGGCGTCGTATAACGTTCGCCAGCAACCAGCGTTTGCTTGCGCTGATAATCCTCTGGGACCACGCGCGCATTCGCTTTCGAAACTTCGATGTAGTAGCCGAAGACGCGGTTGTAGCCGACCTTGAGTGCCTTGATTCCAGTCCTCTCCCGTTCCCGGCGCTCCAATTCGGCCAGGTACTGCCGGGCATCCCGCGCAGTCGTACGAAGCGAGTCCAGCTCCTTCGAGAAGCCCTGCCGGATGATCTGCCCTTCCGTAGAAGGATCGTCCGTCACCGCCGCCGCTATAAGCTCGACGACCTCCCGGCAGGGGTGAAGCCCCGCGATCATTTCCTCCCGCACGACGTGCTTACCGGCGCCCGATGAAGGATCATGTTCCACCGTGTCGCGCAGCTTTTCTACCGCATCAAGGCCGCGCCCCAGCGCGACGAGGTCCCGCGGCGCGCTCGCCGCCGGTGAACCAGCTGCTGCTGTTGAGACGCGTGCCAGGAGACGCTCGATGTCGGGAACCTTGGCGAGGAGGGCCGTCGTCCTTCCCCGCCGCACCGCCGAGTCTACAAATAGCTGGATCTGGTCCTGCCGTCGGCGTATCGCTGTTATGTCGAGCAACGGCCGCGCGAGCCAGCGCCGCAGCAGCCGCGCGCCCATCGCCGTCTTCGTCCGGTCGAGAACCCTTAGCAGCGACGAACCCTCGGAACCGAGTCTCAACGGCTCGTAGAGCTCGAGATTGCGCGCCGTGTTGGCGTCGACGGTCATGAAGCCCCCATTGCTCTGGCAACGAAGCCGTGTGATGTGGTTCAGCACCGCTCGTTGGTTCTCCTCGAGGTAATCCAGAATCGCTCCCGCAGCGCGCGCCGCTAGGCCCTGCCCGGCGAGGCCCAGCCCGTCCAGCGAAGCTGTCCCGAAGTGCGAAAGCAGCCGGGCTTCGGCCAGCTCCGTTGCAAAGAGATGCCGCTCCAGTCGTGTCAGCGTCCCGGTCGAATCCAGCGGCGGCGTGATTCCTGGCGGCAAAAGCAACTCCGCAGGCGCCAGCCGCTCGATCTCGAGGGCCGCCTCGGCCAGCTCGGCCTGAAGGCAGCCGAACTCGCCGGTCGAGACGTCGACATGTGCGAGGCCCGCCAGCCCGCCCTCCGGAACGTATGCGGCGAGAAAGTTGTTGGCCACGCCAGCCAGCAGATTCTCCTCGACAAGCGTGCCCGGTGTCACCACCCGCACCACCTGGCGGTCGACGAGGTTGCCTCCTTTCGGCGGCTCCATCTGTTCGCAGATGGCGACCTTATAGCCCCGCGCGATCAGCTTGCCGAGGTGGGAATCGAGCGAGTGGTGTGGAATTCCCGCGAGCGGCACCCGCTGGCCCTTGCTCACGGGCCGCGAGGTCAGCGTGATCTCGAGCTCCCGCGCCACCGTCTCTGCGTCCTCATCGAACGTTTCGTAAAAGTCGCCGAGGCGGAAGAAGAGTAAGGCGTGGGGATAGCGGCGCTTGATGTCCAGGTACTGACGTCTGAGCGGGGTTGTCACGCGGCCGGCTGCACCTCGAAGCGGCTGGGGAAGGACGGCTGTGACGTGATTATAGCCTCGCTCGAGGCGGGCGCGAAGGGCCAGTTGTCACTAAATCACTGGACAGGTCGCAAAAAGGGAGCGGGCCGGGCGTTGCGGCTCGCCCGGCCCGCGGAGCCCAAAAAGAGGGTACCTTCATTATTTAGAGGAATGCAGAGGCAGGTAAATACCTGATTTCTAGTATTTTTTTCGCTTATTTAAAAAACGTGCGCCCGCGTGGATAACCCTACACGAGAAGCGCTTCGCGAACGGCGCGCGCGCTCGCCTCACTGCGCGACGAAGCGCTCATCTTCGAGAGAATGTTTGCGACGTGCTTGCTCACCGTCAACGGGCTGATGCCGAGCTTGTCGGCCATCTCCCGGTCGGAGTTTCCCGCCGCTACCAGGTGCAGGACCGTCAGCTCGCGGAAGGTAAGACCGTAGGCGCGTCCCAGCTGCATCTGCCGCTCAACCTTGCCCTCCAGCTCCTCCCTTGCCTTCCGCAGCTCTTCTTCCATCCGCCGGCGCTCCGTAATGTCTTCACAGACTATCAGCACGATCAACTCGCCGTTTGCGTCTAAGGTCGCACGGGCCGCCTCCTTGACCCAGATCACCTCCCCGTCCTTCCTCACTTTGCGGAATTCCCAGTGCGCCATCTTCCCGGGCGTCTCAATGCACAGCTGGAGTTGGCGGGCTACCTCCTCCTTGTCTTCTTCGTAGAACACCTCGAGCACGGGTGTGCCGGCCAGCTCTTCCGGCGTATAGCCCAGCTGCTCTGCGCCAAACTGATTCACGGAGAGCACACTGCCGGTTGCGTCCACGGTAAAGTACATAGACGGGTTGTCCTGGTACAACACCCGGTAACGTTCCTCGCTGTCGCGCAGGGCCTTCTCTGCCTCCTTGCGTTCTGTCACATCGTACGCCGTACCCAGTACTGCCCTGCTGCCTTCCCACTCCACGAGGTCCGCGCTGTATTCGACCCAGCGCTCCTCACCGCCCTTCCTTACGATCTTCACCTCGAAACCGCTCGGCGGCGGCTGGTCAGTGTGCTCAAACGTGGCGCGCCACGCCCGTTGCAGCCTCTCGCGGAAGTCGGGATGCACCGTTTTCCATGGGTCAACAGCGAGAAGCTCCTCGACGGTGTATCCAGTCATCGCCCCGGCCGCTGAGTTGGCATACACGAGCCGGCCCCGCTTAAACACGAAGGTGGCCGCCGCGTTCATCTCAGTCAGCGTTCGGAACTTTTCTTCCGACTTCCTCAGCGCGTCCTCGGACTGTTTGCGTTCGGAAATGTTTCGCACGACGGCAATGAACGCCCGCGGCTGCCCTTCCGGGTCCCGGATGAGTGAGGCGCTCAATTCGGCGGGAATGCGCGAGCCGTCCCGCCGGACCAATGTGTATTCAACGTTACGGACGCTGCCCGTCTCCAGGGTGCGCCGCGCATTCTCGACGGCGCGCTCCCGGTCCTCCGGGGCCACGAAGTCAAACCCGCTCAGCCCCAGCATGGCCTCGGGCCCTTCCGCGCCGTGGTGGGTCGCCGCCGGCTGGTTGCACATCAGCACCCTGCCATTCAGGTCCGTAACCATAATGGCGTCCGGCGATGTCTCCACAACGCTCCGGTATAGCTCCGCCGCCTGCTGCGCCATCGATTTCTCCCGGCTGCGCTCGAACGCCCTTCCGAGCTCTGTGCCGATGCTGACCATCGCCTCCATCAATTGCTCATCGGCCTCCATTACCTCCCGCGAGAAGAACTCGACCACCGCCCCGGTCCGTTCGCCGGCCTGAATTGGGAACGCGACCGCGGACTTCAGGCCCGCGCTCTTGGCGGCTGCGGCTCTCGGGAAGCCCGGCTCCTGCGCTACGTCAACCACCCAGGCAGGTCGGCCCGACGACAGCATCCGGCCGGGTAATCCCACGTCTCCATTGAGACGCGTCTGTTCCGTCGCTTTGCGGAATTGCTCCAGGGCCGCGGCGTCCTCGAGATGCCAGATGCCTGCGCTCACGTACTCATCCTCAGAATCTGGGGCCGGCATGTAGACGTGCCCGACCGGCCAGCCGGTGTGGCTGCATATGCGGTCCACTACGAATCGCAGGGCGTCTTCAACGCCCTGAACTTCGGCCACGCCCGCGGTCGACGCCCGAAGCGCGATGATATCGATCAACTGCTGGAGCTGACCGTTCGCAGCCTGCATCCTATGCGAGCGCGCCCGCCCTGGCTCTTTCATTTCGTCGCTCCGGTCTGCGACGTGACAATTTCCAGCGAGCCGCTGGAAAGTCGCACCCTATTACTACCCGAGGCGTCACTGCTCCGGCCGTGCGCTCGGGGTTGTTGGCAGCGCGGCAGTTACCTTACCGCGCCGTTAACTTATCTCTCCCGGCTAAGAAAATCAACCCCTCGATGACGGCCGGGAAAAGCGACGGAGACAATGAATCAAAGGCGATTGCGCGGGCTTGAAAAGAGTTGGGCGAGAACGATACCGGAACCGTTCTCGCCCGCTGCCATATTTGGGCGTACCCATACCGGAACGGGCCGCCCGCTGCCCAAGGGAGGGTGCGATGCTCCTATCGTCGGCTAGGGTCTGCCCGCCAGTCAATACCTATTATTACGTACGGCCGGACTCCCCTAACCTACGATCCTCTCCCTTATCGCCCGCACTCCGACCTCGGTCCGCGACGACGCTCCCATCTTATGCAGTATTCGCTGCACGTGCTTGTTCACCGTCTTCGGCCTAATCCCCAGCGTTGCCGCGATCTCCTTGTCCGCCCGTCCGCTCGACACCAGATGCAGCACTGTCAGCTCGCGGAAGGTCAGTCCGTAGGCCCCTGCCACCCCCAGCCGCTGCTCGACTCTGCTCTCCAGTTCCTCTCTCGCCTGCTGAAGTTCCTCTTCCGCTCGTTTGCGCTCCGTCAAATCGCGCACGTGACCCGTAAAGATAGTCGTCTCGCCCATCTCGATCGGCACGATCGCCAGTTCCACCGGAAATTCACTTCCATCCGCGCGCATCCCCGCCAGCTCAATCCGCTTTCCAAGGACCGGACCCTTGCCGGTCGTGAGGTAGCGATGCATTCCGCGTTGGTGCTTGCCGCGGAGCGACGGCGGTACGATCAGCTCGTCGAGTCGCTGGCCGATGGCTTCCTCGGGCCGGCGGCCGAACATCACTTCTGCGGCCGGGTTGAATTCGAGGATCTTGCTCTCGCTATCGATCGTGATGATCGCGTCAAGCGCGGTCTCGAGGATCGCCGCCTTGCGTCGCTCGCTCGCCTCCAGCGCCCGTTCCGCCTCGACGCTATCCGTAATGTCGCGCGAGTTGATCAACCCATACGCGCGGCCTTCCTCGGTGATCACCTTGCCCGAACCTTCCAGGTAGCGCCAGCGGCCGTCCTTATGCTGCGCCCGGAAGACAAGCAATTTGTGCGGCATCGTCGATTCCGCCGATTGTGCCTCGAGCAGGCCCCGCGCGATCGCATCGCCCACGGTCCGCCTGTCGTCGGGGTGAATGATCCGCCAGATGTTTGTGCCGACAAGCTCGTCCGGCGTATAGCCCAATGTCCTGCGCACCGACGGGCTCTGGTAGCGCAGCTCACCGCTCGGCTCGATGACGGTGATGAGGTCTGGCGCGTTCTCGATCAGGTGGCGGAAGTGCTCCTCGCTCCGTCGCAGCGCCTCCTCGGCCGTCCGCCGCTCGCTCACGTCCCGAACGACGCCGATAAGCGCTCGCGGGTTGCCGTCTCCTGCCGTGATGGCCGACGCGCTCAATTCGACTGGCACTCGCCCTCCATCGGAGCGCAATAGCGAATATTCAACGTTCCTAATCGTGCCTTCGCTGAATATGCGTAGCAGGTCACGCGAGGCGCGGTCGAGGTCTTCCGCCGCCACAAAGTCCCAGGCCGAGCGGCCAATCATCTCGTCCGCCCGCTGCACACCGTACAGCGTCGCCGCCTGCTGGTTGCAGAGGATTATCTTGCCCTCGATCGTCGTAACGGTGATCGCGTCCGGGGATATGTCAACGATGCTACGGTAGAGCGCGGCTGCCCATTCGAAGGGCGAATCTCCCGGCAGAGCGGAGGGGGGCTCCCGGTAATCGATAGCGCTCGGCTGCGCGGGCCGATCCATACCGGGCGCACCGGTCTGCAAGCCGGCTCTTGTCGTCTCCGCGCCGGGCCGGCGCCCGGCGCCTTCAACTACGCTCATTGGACAGCCCCGGTAAGGCAGAGGCGAAACGGGTGAGCAAAGCTGCGAAGGCTCCGAAAGCCGTCTCGACACGCCCCGGATCGAACGGCGCACCCTTGTTTTGCAGGCCGATTATAGCACGTGCGCGACCAAACAGGCGGCCCATTTAACTAGAAGCGCGAGATCCTTAGCGGGTGACCGTTGGAGCAGCCGGTTGGAACTCGTCCACGACCGCGATAGCATATGGCACCTGCTCCCGGCAGGCGTCGCACTTGATGCACTTCAGCTGGTCGATTCGGTACTTCCCATTGTCGCGCACGACTGCATCAGTGGGACAGATCGCCTCAGCCGCCGGAAGGCGGTCCGAATAATGAACTACCTCGTAGCGCACCAGACCACGGCATACCTTGGCCGGGCAGCGCTTTCGCTCGACGTGTTCCAGAAGCTCGTCCTCGAAGAAGCGGAACATCGACATGACCGCTGTCGGCGCCCCCTGACCGTGAAAACAGTTCGCGTTCTGCGCGATGCTACCCAAGAGCTTGATCAGCTCCAGGTCGGCCAGCCGCCCGCGCCCGCTGCTGATCCGGCGTAGGATCTCCAGCATCCGCCGCGTCCCGGCGAAGCAGGTCGTGCACCGCCCGCACGACTCGTCCTCCGCGAACCACTCGAAGTATATGCACAGATCGACGATGCAGTTGGTGTCGTCCAGAATGACGAGTCCGCCGGACCCCATCAGCACTCCGCGCTCGCGATAGGGGTCCGGCTCCAGCGGGATATCCACATCGCTCGCTGGTATCACCCCCGAGAGCGGTCCGCCCGGCTGGACGGCCTTAAGTTTCCGGCCTTCCGGCGGGCCTCCGCCCATGCGCATGACGACGTCGCTCGTCGATGTGCCCAGCGGCACCTCGACGATGCCCACCCGCTGGACCTGGCCGGAAAGCGAGAACATCTTCGTGCCCTTGTGCTTCTCGGAGCCCATCTCCGCCCACCAGTCGGCTCCGTGGCGCATGATCAGCGGGACGTTCGTGTAAGATTCGACGTTATTGATGTTCGACGGCATCGCGAAGACGCCGGCCTGAGCGGGGAACGGCGGCTTGATCTTCGGCATCCCGCGCCGGTCCTCGAGCGATGACAGCAGCCCGGTCTCGTCCCCGCAGACATAGCTCCCCGCCCCGCGGACGACCTCCAGCTCGAAAGAGAAGTTGCTTCCCAGGATGTTTTCGCCCACTAGTCCCCGCTCGCGGGCTTGCTGCACGGCCAGCTCCATCCTCTCGACGGGCAGCGGGTACTCGTCCCGGATGTAGATGTAGCCCTGCTGCGCATCGGTTGCGTAACCGGCGATGACCATCCCTTCCACCAGCAACTGCGGGTCGCTCTCCATCAGGTTGCGGTTGACGAACGAGCCCGGGTCGCCCTCGTCTGCATTGCAGATCAGGTACTTCGGCTGCCGCTTGGCGTTGTACAGAAATTCCCACTTCAATCCGGTCGAGAACGCGGCGCCGCCGCGACCCCACAGCCCCGACTTCTTGACCTCGTCGATGACGTTCACGGGCTTCATCTGCAGCGCGCGGACTAACCCCTCGTAACCGCCCCGCGCGACGTAGTGATCGATGTTTTCGGGGTCGGTCACGCCGCAATTCGCCATCAACCGGCGCACCTGTCCAAGGACGAACTCAAGCGAGTTGAGAGCTGGTAGACCGCCCGATTCCCTGTCGCCAATCACAGCCAGCGCGTACTCCCGCGCGATGCCGCCCGCGGCTACGGCCTCTAGAAGGGAGGCCACTTTGTCAGCCGTTACGCTCTGATACAGCACGCCCGGCGCATTAGGCCGGACCACCTCGACAAGCGGTTCGACGTAGCACAGACCCAGACAGCCGGTGACCATGAAGTCGGCATCGAGCCCGCGCGCCTCGACCTCCCTCCTGAGCGCCGAAAGCGTCTCCTCGGCCCCGACGACCCGAGAGCAAGTGGCCACCCCGACCTTTATCAGAGTGCGGGCCGGCCGCGCCGCGCGCGCCCAGGCGTCGTCCGCGCGGTGCCACATCTCCTCGTACCTCGGCAGCGTCATTCGGCCTCCACCGGTTCGGCCAGCTCGGGGGATGCCTCGTCGGCAGCCGGGCGCGCCCCATCCTCCGGTGGCGCTCGTCGGTCATCGCCTGTGAGCCGCCTCGCCCACTCTATCGACTCGCTCACGGTGAGGGGGCCAATGTAGCGTCCGTGGTGCCGGACAAGCGGGGCGAGGTGGCAGGTGCCGTCACACTGCACCAGCCGGAGGCCGAACCTACCGTCGGCGCTCGTCCGGTTCATCTCGCACTCAAAGGTCGCTTCGAGCGCGCGCCGGATGTTCAGCGACCCCTTCAGCAGACAGGCCGGCCCGCTGCACCAGTCGACCGTCGTCTCGGCGGCCGGCGCCATCCGCAGCTCGGAATAGAAATCGATGGTCCCGAAAATGATCGCCGGCGTGGTCCGGAACTTCCCGGCGAGGAGCGGCACGGCTTCGCGGGGCACATAGCCAAACTCGTGCTGAATGCGGTGAAACGCCTTCAAAAGGTCGACTCGGTCCGGCGACAGGTCCTCGATCAACTCACTGAGGCGGGCAAGCAGCTCGGTGCTGCCCGCTACCGGCTCTACCGGCGTCAACCGCGAGTTATGACTGGCCTGCGAGAACATTGTGCCAACCGTCACATAGCATACAGGAGGCACATCGTAGCATCGAACATCCGCGCTCTAGCGCAAAGCGAAGTCCGTGAACGGGAAGCGCCGGATGTGACCAGCCAGGCCATCGGTCACGTAGACGAATCCTTGCTTCGCATCGAAC
>VBJT01000044.1 GCA_005880075.1 Chloroflexota bacterium | reverse complement strand
CCTGTTCTCGTCGAGCCCATAGACGACGACCGGTGCGTTGACGCCGATCCGGTCGATGATCATCGACTGCGTTTCGGACAGCGGGGGTGGCAGCGGTGGCGGAGGAGCCGGAGGCGGCGCTGGCGCGACAGTTGGCGCGGGCGTAGCGCTTGCCTGCGGTGAAGGCGACGCGACGACCAGAGCCGCTTCCTGTTCGCCGCCGCTGGGAAGCAGGGCGTAGCCGAGAACGCCTAGCGCAAGCAGCGATGCCACGCCGGCTGCTATCAGCGGCCGCCTTTTCTCGGGCGACGTCAGAGGCTTGAGAATGTATTTTCGGAACACAGATTTTCGCCCCTCAGGAAAGATGTCTACCTTAAGCTTAAACGCACGCCGATGCGTTTGGTCACTCGGGCGGCCAACCAGGAAGGATTCACGCTATAATCCGAAGCCTGAAGGAGGCGACCTATGGAAGTGTTCGAAGCCGTCCGAACCATCCTTGCCGTCCGTGAATACCAGGACAAGCCAATCCCGGCGGACACTATGCGGCGCATAGTGGAGGCGGCACACCTGAGCGCCAGCAGCATGAACCGCCAGCCCTGGCATTTCATCGCCGTCGACGACGGCGAGACGCTCCGGCAGCTGGGCTCAGTCGCCCAGACGGGGCCCTACATCGCCCAGGCGCCGTTCGCAGTTGTCGTGTGCATCGAGGACACCCGCTTTTCGGTGTCGGACGCGAGCCGGGCGGCTCAGTCGATGATGCTAACGGCCTGGTCGGAAGGCAGCGGGTCGAACTGGGCTGGTTTCGGCGGCTTGGAAGGCGCGAAGCCGATCCTCGGCATTCCCGACGGCCTCGATGTCCTTTGCATCATACCGTTCGGCTATCCCGCCCGCCCCGTCGGCCAGGGCAAGAAGGAGCGCAAGCCGCTCGGCGAAGTGGCGAGCCACAACCGCTACGGTCAGCTCTTCGCATGACGACGGTCCGAAGCGAGGACGACGAAGAAGGCGTCCGGCTCCTCACGCTCGACCGGCCGCCGGCCAACGCTATCACACCGGCGCTCCTCCTCGACCTATCAGAAAGCGCTGGACGCGGCGCGCGACGACGCTGCTGTGCGCGCGGTCGTGCTCAGGGGAGAGGGAAGCTTCTTCAGTGCCGGCCTCGACCTGCGCGGCGGGGTCGACTTCCAAGCGGTGAGTTCGACAGGCACCCCGACGGACCCGTTTCTCCCGCTTCGCAACTGCCTGCTGAACTTCCTCGCCTTCCCCAAGCCGACCGTCGCGATGCTCGGAGGCCACGCCATCGCCGGCGGCCTCATTCTCGTGCTTGCCTGCGATTACCGCCTCGGCGTCGATGGCGACTACCGCGTCGGGCTGAACGAAGTCGCAATCGGCGCCTCCTTGCCGAAAGCCGCCTTCGAGATCGTCCGCCTGCGCTTGACCCACCAGCAGGCGAGCGAGCTCCTTCTCGGCGCCGCACTCTACTCGGCCGCCCAGGCCGCCCGCCTCGGCGTCGTCGACCAACTGCTGCCAGCCGATTCGTTCGAAGAGACTGTATTGCGCCGTGCCGCCCGCCTTGGCTCCTTCCCCCGCGACGCCTACGCGCACACGAAAGCCGCCCTCGTCGCCGAATCGATCGCCCGCATCGAGTCCGAGAAGCCCGAGGAAGCGCAGCGCACGGCCGCCGTCTGGCTCAGCGCCGAAAGCGTCGCCGCCCGCGCCGCCCAGGCGCGAAAGCTCAGCACCTGACGGGACGTCATCAGGCTTGGGCCATCGCCGCCTGACGCCTCTCCATCTCCTCAATCGAGACGTCCTCGATGTGCGTCGCAAGCCACCACTGGTTGCCGAAGCGGTCTTTAATGCCGGCGCTTCGGTCGCCGTAAAACTGGTCCTGCGGTTCGCGTAGAGACTCACCTCCAACCCGGAGTGCCCGCTCGTAGGCCGCATCCACATCGTCGACGTAGAGATGGGTGGAGGAGCGCGTCGCCTCTAACTCAGCGGACGCGTCGCCCAACATAATGACGGAGTCGCCGATGCTCACTTCAGCGTGCATGATCTGGCCGTCGGGCCTCCCGAAGCGCTCCCTCTCCTGCGCGCCGAATGCTTCTTTCAGAAATTCGATGAAATCCGCCGCCCCGGGGACGACGAAATACGGGGTGACGACGTGGTAACCCTCGGGAATCCATTTGACTGCCATTCTTTCTCCTCCTTCTGTGCTTCTGGCTGATTTGGCTTATTACACTTTGGAGCGGGCTCCTCGAGCTGCCTGAGCAGGCGTTTCGGCGCGGTCATCCGGTAGCTGTCGTGGATGAGGCTTGCGAGGACATCCCAATCGACCGGCGGGACGTCTAGCCGGACGCGTACCCAGCCGATATGACCCACGTATGGCGGTTCGAAGAAGCGCCTCGGCTCGGCGCTAACCAACACTTCTTGCGCTCCCGGTGGCGCTTTGCATTGGAGCGAGACCATGCCGTCGCCGTGATGGTTATCGCTGTACATGGCGAAGATCTTTCACGCACCCGCCGGGTCGGATCGGTATGGCCGCCGAATGGCTTCTCCGTCGCCTCAGGAAGGGCGAGACAGATCTCGCGAAGGCGATCGAGCGCACTTCCGGCCACCACTAATGGTCCGCGTTCGGCCTGTAGGTGCCGAAGCCCCAGAGGTGGTCCTCGAGATCGCGCGCCGTATATTCCCACGAGCCGTACTCGGTATTCTCGGGACCTCGCACAATCTCGGCCCCGGCGGCCCGTGCTCGCGCGCAGTGCGCCTCTACATCTTCGACGTACACGTAGATGCCGCCGCTCACCGCTCCGAGGTCACGCGGGCTCTTGATCCGCAGCTCATCCTCACGCGCCGTGCCCAGCATGATCACGCCTGGGCCGAAGCTCAGCTGCGCGTGGGCAACAGTGCCATTTCCGCCGGGCACCACCATCTGCTCCTCGAAGCCGAAGGCCTTAACCAGCCAATCGACTGCGGCCGGGGCATCACGATACCTGAGAAATGGGAACAGGACCTGGGTGGATGTCTCGGTGTTTTGCACGATAGATTCCTCCTTTCTCCTAAAGTCCGGGCTCGCATTCGCCGTATTTCCAGAGATGGGCCTAGGACGCCCGTTGAAACAACTCCACAACGTTGCCGGAAGGGTCCTGGATGAGAATCTGCGCGCCTCCCGGGCCCCGCACGATCTCGTTTCTGAAAGAGGCTCCGGCATCCTTGAGTCGCTGAACACGCGCCTCGATATCATCGACTTCGATCACGAACCGATTCCAGCCGCCCGCTTCAGGCTTCGCGCCGTCCGGCATCGGCCGGCCGGCGGAGCTGCCCGGTCCGGCCAGCCAAAGCGAGAGGTCGTCGAGGCGAACGGACGCGAAGTTCGGGCCCATGTCCCACTCAACGGTGAATCCGAGGTACTCGCGGTAGAAGTCCAGCGCCTCCTTCACATCATCAACCATGTACCGAACGCTTGACATGACGCTCCTCCTTTCCGGCCCAATTGTCTAACGATCGATAGCAGCGCGTATTGTAAGAAATTGACCCCGTCGGCGGATCAGGCGGACAGCGGCACGTGGTTCAGATGTATGCCACGGTCTTTGAGGTAAGCGCTCGGGCTGAGCCCGGAGAACTCCTGGAACTCCCGGATCAAGTGCGATTGATCGTAGTAGCCCACTCGGGCGGCCAGGTCTGCCCAGTCGACGTCTTCATTCTGATGGGCCAGCCTGATCGCGTGCTGGAAGCGCTGAATGCGGCAATAGAGCTTGGGGGTGAGGCCAACCTCATCGTTGAATACCTCTATAAAGCGGCGCGAGCTAAGGCCTACCCGATCGGTGACGGCCGAGACGGTTCGCGTGTGGGGGACGCCACTGAACTCTGTGAGAGCGTAGGTCACCGCTGGATGCCGGCTGAGATCGCCGAACGCCTGCTGGATTAGCCAATGTTCGAGCAGGCCAAAGCGATCATGCGGCTCGGCTTCGACGAGGCGCTCACGGAGACCGGCTGCTGAAGTGCCCCAGATATCTTCGAGTGAGACGTGAAGATCACGCACCTCGCTGGCGGGCATGCCCAGGAAGGGCGCCGCGCCGCCGGGCGCGAAGGCGACGCCCAGCACAGAGGCCTGTTGAGTATCGATCACGAAAACCCCGCTGTGAGGCCCGCTGATGATGCTTCCAGGGTGCCTCTCCACTCGGGTGAGGTCGCCGGCGTCGTACTTCCGCGTCCTGTCCTCCGCCAGGTTGATGATCATCTGCATATTGCCGGTCGGTAGGACTCGCTCAAGGGCATGCGCCTGCACCAGCCCGTTGTACTGCCAGATCAGGTCGACGAATGGAAGCAGCTCGAATCGAGGTGTAAAACGCTGGATCACACCCGGGTTGGAGGCGGTGCTAAGCAGCGCCACGGCGCTTGCGATTATAGCTTTCCGGGGCGGCGAGGAAGTTCGCGATGTGGCGGTAGACTTGCGGGTTGAAGGCGAGGCCAACGTGAGTGCCGGGCACTTCGACGTCGGTCCCGTCTTCGTTGATGCAGCACCGCCAGTCGACAACGCCGTCGGTCGTCGTGTAGATGGCAAGCTTCGGCATTGACGCTGGGAAGTTGGCGCGCACCGAGGTGACAAACTCACAGGCGCACTCGCCACTGTAACAGTTGGGCATGACGGATGGCCCGTTCCGCCTCTGCCGAATGCGGCCTCTTACAAGGTAGGCTGTCTGGAGCACGAATGGATGAACGCGCACGCCGCGGAAAGGGGAGGCCATCGTGGTCACGGAGGCGATCAAGTGCGGCCAGCGGGTGGCCGCACCGCGTGCGATCACACCGCCGAGGCTGTGCCCGACCAGATGAACCTTGCCTCCGGATTCCTCGTAGGCGCGGTCGATCGTCTCGCGTAGACGCATTGTCAGTACTTCCGGGCAGTCGGCGTTGCGGCCGATGCCCGAAAGGTACGGCTGGTAGCCGATGCGGCCGAGCCAGCCGTACATGTCACCTAAGTATTGATCAGAGCCCATAAACCCGGGGATTATGAGGACGGCTGAATTATCGCCATGCGGGATGCCAATCCCCAAATAGACGGCAGAAATCCGCAGCGAAAGCCAGTCGATACCCAGTAACGCCTCTCGCCAGAGCGGGAGAGAGGCGCTGGCTTCGAACTCTTCTTCGAGGTACTTACGGATTTTGGCCATATAGCACCGCTAATAGACGTACCGTGGTTCTATATTAACAGAGCGCGCTTTTCCCGCTTAGAAAAGTCTCATTTAGAGGTTCCCCTTCGGTAATGACGGTATATAATGCCTTTATCGCTTGCGGGGGTCAACCGGACCGGCAGGTTGTCAGCCCATCATGAAAGCCCGTCCGGGTGAAGGGAAGCGACGATGTCCCAACACAATGACAGAAGGCGCTTCAGTGCGCAGGACGCGTCGTTCCTTTACATGGAGCGACCGGAAGCGCCCTTGCATATCGGCTCCGTAGCCATTTTCGATGGGGCTGTCCCCTATGAGCGCTTCGTTCAGAACATCGCTTCCAAGATCCACCTGATTCCGCGCTACCAGCAGCGTGCCGTCCCGGCGCCGTTCAACATCGGCCATCCCACATGGGAGTGGGACCCCGACTTTGACTTGCACCGCCATGTGATGCGCGCCAAGCTCGATCCCCCGGGAACAGAAGCCCAGCTCATGGAGCTCTCGGCGCGCCTCTTCGAGGGCATGCTCGACCGCAACAAGCCGTTGTGGGAGATATACCAAGTCGAAGGGCTCGAAGGTAACCGAACAGCGATGGTCTCCAAGGTTCACCACTGCCTCGTGGACGGCGTCTCGGGCATCGAGCTTCTTATGATTGTCTTAGACGTGTCGTCGAATCCGGCGCCTCCTCCTCCGCCGGCTGTCGTCGAACCTCACCCACCGATTCCCCCGGCGCCCACGCGCTTCATCGATGCGATCTTCGATAACATGACCGAGCGTCTTGACCGCCTGAGCGATCTCCAGAAGAGCACGGTCGATTCGATGCTCATCGGCGAAAGCCGCGCGCGTACCGCGCTGCGCAGCCTTGAGGCGACTCAACCTTACATGACGAACCCGGTCGCCCGCGCGCCGTTCAATAAGCCCTTGACACGAGAGCGCCGAATGGCCTGCAGCGAGTTCTCATTCGCGGAGATACGTGGTATTCGCGCCTCATGCGGCGGGACTGTCAACGACGTCGTGATTACGGTCCTCGCGGGTGCGCTCGGTCGCTACCTGGAAATGCACGGCGAGACTACTCAGGACCGGAAGGTGCGAATACTGGCCCCAGTCAACGTTCGGCGTGAGGACGAGCGCGGGAACCTCGGAAACCGCGTTTCGATGCTGCTGATTGAAGCGCCGGCCGGCGAGCGCGACCCTGTTACTCGCCTCAAGACGTTAACCGAAACGACTGAGAAGCTGAAGCGGCAGAACGTCGCTTCAGGCACGGAGATTCTCGGCGACTTGCTCGGCGCCGTACCGCCCGCCATTCAGTCGCTTACGGGGCTGCTACCACCGCCACCGAATAATCTGGCGAACCTCGTCTGCACGAACATTCCCGGGCCGATGATCCCCCTCTACAGCATCGGTCATCGCCTGCAAGCCCATTACCCAATGATGCCGCTCGCCTGGGAGATGGGCGTCGGCTGCGGAGTCACCAGTTACGACCAGAAGCTCTACTTCGGCTTGATGGCCGACCCTAACGCTGCTCCCGACGTCGCCAGGCTAAAGGAGTTCCTGGACCAGGCGTTCGTTGAGCTTCGGTCGGCCGCTGGCGTCGATAAGTCCGACCTTCCGCAGGTCGGCGCCGCGCCACAGATCGCTAGGGGAAGCGGGCGTCGGCGTGGCTCCGCGGCACACGCTGCCGGAGAGCGCATGGCGGCGGACGCGGGCTAAGGCTCGAACGAGAACGCCAGCCGATAGCACGCGGCCTCGTACTGGCTACGGCCCCGCCGTCTAGTTCCGAGACCTGCCGTGGGCGTCGTTGCTGAAACCGGCAACGTCGTATGACATGATGAGTAGGTCGCGTGTCTGCCCATCGCGGGACATCACGTGGTCGGCGAGCAGCGCCTCGGGCCGGAAGCCGAGCCGCTCGAACACTTGGCGGGCGCCGCGTTGATCCGTCGGCATCTGGGCAGTGATCTTCTTCAGGGACAGATCTTTGGCGATCGCGAAGGCTTCATTCGTCAGCCGCTTGCCAAGGCCAAGTCCGCGGTAATCCCGAGCCACGAGGACCCGCAGCTCGCCGACGTGGCGAGTCCAGAGGGCATCGTTCAGATGGATGCTCGCGTAGCCGCCTATCTTGCCGTCGGCTTCCGCGACGACCGTTATCGTGCGGCCGGCCTTGATGTAGTTAATCCAGGCGTCCACAGTCTTCGGCTGGGTGATGTCCGTCCGTAGGAACATCAGGTCGTCGTTGGGCAGCGCCCGGGCGAAGTCCAGAATAGCCTCGCGGTCAGTTGGCTCCATGAGCCGAAACGTGAGGCGCACTCCGTCCACGTTGGTTGTCCAAGGGTAAGTTCTCTGGACGGTAGCTACGTCAGTCATCTATCTCCCCCTTTGGGCGTGTTGCGAGCGAAAGCATATATCACGCAGCGGAGAAATTGCAATAGAAATGGGTAGGAAATGAATATGTAATGTTTTTGCAAGATAGGTTAGCCTCATGGCGTGTCGCTCGTGAACCAGCCCACCTGCCCCGGTGCTTCCTCCACTCCGACCGTGACGCGCCCGATATTCGAAGCGCCTGACGCCGAAAGCGCAGCCCGGATACGCCCGTTGAGCCACTCGGCCAGCCGCTCAGCGGTCGAGTTGTCGATCGGCAGCGCCGCTACGTCGCTCTCGGGGAGTACGTAGCGCCGGTCACGGAATGCGATCTCGTATTCACCGTCACGCTCCTCGATTTCGAGGGACCTGCTCTTTCTTGGCAGCAGAAAGCGGTGGTCCAGCTGCTTGCAGATCGCGGCCACCGTGCGCTTCGTCTCGCTGAAGTCGAGCACCCACGAGTCAGCGGTGAGGTCCCCCTCAACCTCCACGAATACGTCATAGTTATGGCCGTGGATGGGCTCGCATTCCCCGCCAAACGTGGTGAAGTGTGCCGCGGCAAAGCGCAGAGTGTTCCGTTCGAGGGTT
Organism: Chloroflexota bacterium; assembly: GCA_005880075.1. GTDB lineage: Bacteria > Chloroflexota > Dehalococcoidia > SM23-28-2 > RBG-16-64-32 > CF-163. The sequence goes on along the minus strand of VBJT01000044.1, from coordinate 4,593 downwards.
ATGCGATAAGTCATCACCGGAGACGGCGCGGAGGTTCGGTTGACACTTCGGCCAAATACCATATCATGTATCCTGCCGAAGAGGCTGATTCGGGGGTTAACCGCTTACATGCAGATCGACTGGCAGCGCGCCATCAACGACATCCTTGCCAAGAAGCTGTCGTGCCCGCGTTGCGGCAGCTTCACGGACGATGTTTTCGTGGGCTACCTCCGTACACCTGAGGCATCCGAATGGGCGCCGCTCTGCGAGGGCTGCACCAAGCGCGAGAATTGTGACGCGCGCAAGTTCGTCCTGCTCTGCGAGAACTGTTCGACGGAGGTCCGTCTACGCGGCCGCCGGGTGGACGAGGACGGCTTCATGCACTCGCTGCTCGAGGAGTGCCGCCGTAACCTCGAAGAGACTCTCGACTATCTCGCTGACTTCTGGCGCGAAGACCTGGACATCGATCCAGAAGAGATGGAAAAGCGGCTGGAAGAAGTCGACCCGGATCTCTTCGAAGAGGAAAACAACTGGCGCCGTTACCTCGAAGAGCAATATCTCAAGATCCACGCCTGGTTCCGCGAACGCCACACGCCCCTTCCGAACCCCGGCTGGCGCTCCGAATACGTTGAGGATATCGTGGCGCTCGGCTACCCTACCGCACTCGGCGACTAGCCCCTCCTCTTGGCCAACGTCCTCTTGCTCTTCGACTCCCGCGGCGGATTCACCGAACAGCTGGCCGAAGAGATAGCATCGGGCATCAGCAGCGTCGCGGGCGCGACACTCAAGTCTCGCCGCGTGGACGATGCAGCCATCGAAGAACTGAAGGAATGCGATGCGCTGATCCTCGGCTCGCCGAACTGGAGCGGAATGACCGGCAAGCTGAAGGACTGGGTCGACCACTCCGGCGACCTCTGGGAGACCGGGGAGCTGGTGGGCAAAGTGGGCGCTGCCTTCACGGCTGGATATTCACGCTCCGCCGGCACCGAGGCGACGCTTCTGCAGCTTCTGCACCTCCTCCTCGCCCATGGCATGCTCGTCATCGGCCTTCCCTGGTCCGAGAAGATGCGCGTGTCGGGCTCCTACTACGGCGCAACGGCTCATGGGCAGGTCACCGAGGACGACCGCCACCAGGCGCGGGCGCTGGGGCAGCGCGTCGCCGAGACTGCTGTTAGACTGTTCGGCGCCAACACGGCCCCTGAAAGGAGCGACTGAGATGCTCTTCCACAGCCCCTGGTTCAGCCTTCAACCCTACGCGGAGGTCCCGCTGACAGACCTCCTTGCGCCTTCCGCCGAGCGCTTTCGCGATAAGCCAGCCTTAATCACTCCGGAAGGGAATGGCTACACCTTCGGCGAGGCCTGGCAGGCCAGCCGCCGGCTCGGCCGCCACCTCCAAGACGCCGGGATCCAGAAAGGCGACCGCATCGCCATCCTCTCCGCGAACTGCCCGGAATACTTTGTCGCCTTCTATGGCACTCTGTTCGCCGGCGGCGTTGTCACCACCCTTAACCCGCTCTACAAGGAACGGGAAGTGCTCCACCAGCTCGAGGACTGCGGCGCCCGCGCCGCCTTCGCGATGGGCCCGCTCCAGCCGCTCGTCCACGGCGTCCGCGAGCACTTGCCGGAGCTTCGCCACGTCTTCGCCATCGAAGATGTCTGGTCGCTCGCCGCCGAAGCGACGGGCGACCCAAACCCCATCGCATTCAATCCGAAGGAGGACCTCGCCGCTCTACCCTATTCCAGCGGCACTACCGGCCTGCCTAAAGGCGTCATGCTGAGCCATTACAACCTGGTCTGTAACGTCCGCCAGACGCTTTCGACCGGCATGAGCAGCTCGTACTCGGTGCTGCTGGATTTCCTGCCCTTCTATCACATCTACGGTATGGTCGTCCTCATGGCCTGCGGCTTCGCGGCCGGCGCCACGCAGGTGATCATGAGCCGCTTCGACCCGACCCTCTGCCTCGAGCTCGTCCAGAAGCACAAGGTGACCAACCTCTTCGCCGTCCCGCCGGCCCTGCTGGCCCTCGCCAACTTCCCGAGCACGGACAACTACGACACTTCAAGCCTCAAGATGATCATGAGCGGCGCCGCTCCCCTTCCGCCGGAGGTCGCCCAGGCCTCCGCGCGCGCCCTTCGCACCATCGTGCTCCAGGGGTACGGGATGACGGAGACAAGCCCCGTCACGAACGTAAACCCGATGAACCGTATCAAAGACGCGACCGTCGGCCCGCCAATCGCAGACACCGTTGAGAAGGTGGTCTCGCTCGATGACGGCCGAGAGCTAGACGTTGGTGAAGTCGGAGAGCTCCTGGCGTTCGGCCCGCAGGTGATGCAGGGCTATTGGCAGCGCCCCGAAGACACGGCCGAAACGCTTCTTCGCGGCGGCGGGATCAGGACCGGGGATATCGTGCAGTGCGACGAGGAAGGGTACGTTACGATCCTCGACCGCAAGAAGGAGATGATCAAGTACAAGGGCTACCAGATCGCTCCGGCGGAGCTCGAGGCGCTCCTCATGGAACACCCCGCTGTCATGGACTCGGCCGTCATCCCGAAGCGCGACGCCGACTCGGGCGAGGTGCCGAAGGCATTCATCCTGCTCCGGCAGGGCCAGGAAGCGAGCTCGGAAGAGCTAATGCGCTTCGTCGAGGAGCGGGTAGCGCCGTATAAGAAGGTCCGCGAGATCGAGTTCGTCGCGGCGATCCCCAAGACGCCCTCTGGGAAGATCCTCCGTCGTGAACTCATCGAGCAGGAGCGCGCCAAGACGCCCGGATAGCGCCGCTTGTCGCTCGGCATCCGTAACGAGGCGCTGGTCTCGTTCGTCGTTAAAGTTGCATATCTCGGGCAAATGGCCCGAAGACCCGCCTTTGGAGCGCAACTAGAGCGGTCCGGACAGGGAGTAACCTATGACGGAAAAGATTTTGACGGTAATCACGACTCTCATCGGCTTGTGTGTCGTCGCCGCAATTATTGGCGCCATCACTCTGACAGCGTTGGCAGCAACGGGCGGCCCGAGCGATACCAACGGCTGCCGGAGCGACCAGGCGAGCCCTTCGGGCCAGAACGAAGTACGTGGCGTAAACAACGAGGACGTCCTCGCCACCGCCTGGCAGGCGAAGTGGTCGGCGTTCGGCCAGCAGCTCGACGCCGGTCAGCCGGCGAGCGTTGCTTTTACCGAGAGCGAATCGACATCCAGGGCAGCTCGCTACCTCAATGCCAAAGAGGCGCCCGTAGACGACCTCGTCATCTGCTTCCATAACGGCGAGGCCGAAGCATCCGGCAAGGTGAAGCTGCCTGTCCTCGGCGACCTTCCCGGTGTCGGCGGAGCCTTCGAGAGCCGGATGATGGCGCGGGGGACGATTGACTTTAGCAGCCCGCACCCGAAGATCACCTTCACGAAGTTTGAGGCCGGCAATCTACCAAGCTCGGCCGCCGACCGCCTGAGAGGCCAGGTCGAGAACATGATCAACGATCAGCTCGGCGACCTGACGCTGCAGCACAAGTACACACCCAATTTCAGCGAGGGCGCGATCGAGATCAGCGGAACGCCGTAACGGTCCGGCCGGTCACGCAATGAATGTCGCTTCTACTTAGCTTGCAGCGATTCGAGCAGCCGTTGAGACGCGGCGCTGATCTCGTTCACCGCCGCCTCGAAGGCCTCCTCGTTGGCGCGAGAGGGCTTGCGGTAGCCGCTCACTTTGCGCACGAACTGAAGGGCAGCCGCATGGACCTCTTCTTCACCGGCGATCTGATCGCCGCGCAGCGTCTTGATGCTTCGGCACATATTTCGAATTTATGCTAGGCGGCATCCCGCAAGCCCGTCAACGCAGCAGCCGCCCACCGGCAGCAGGCCGCCCAATAGCGAAGGAGGCGGGCCTGACACCCGCCTCCTCGTCCGCCCGTTTCGCTTATTCGCTCTCAGATTCGCTGACTAGCAGCACTCGGCCGGCCCGCAGACCGAGCCCTGCGAAGCCACGACCGGGATCGGCTCGAAAGGCTTGGTGTCCGCACCGCCGGGCTTCCGCGCCCGCACTATCGCGCTAATGAAGCCGAGCTTATCCGCCCCCTCCTTCGCGTAGCGCTGGACCAACGCGCCGAGACCGCCGCTTGCGGCATCATCAGCCGTGTACTCGCGGACCGCCTCAATCGCGATCTCGCCGAAGCCCGCCGCGCTGAGCTTGCTGCGGTACTCGTCCTCCGAAAGTGCGCCCGCGACGCAGCCCGCCCACAGCTCGAGGCTCTGCTTGAGAGCGGACGGCATCTTGCCACGCGTCACGATGTCGGCCACCGCGAACCGCCCGCCCGGCTTCAGCACGCGCTGAGCTTCGTGCAGCACGGCGTCCTTGTCCGGCGACAGGTTCACCACGCAGTTGCTGATAATCACATCAACGGACGCGTCCGGCAGCGGCATGTCTTCCATCTCGCCCTTTAGGAACTCGACATTCGCGACGCCGGACTTGCGCGCGTTCTCCCGCGCCAGCTCCAGCATCTCGTCCGTCATATCCAGGCCGTATGCCTTGCCCGCCGGGCCGACTCGCCGTGCCGAGAGCAGTACGTCAATACCGCCGCCGGAGCCGAGGTCGAGGACAGTTTCGCCCTCGCGCAGCTCCGCGATGG
>VBJT01000180.1 GCA_005880075.1 Chloroflexota bacterium | reverse complement strand
CTTCAAGATGGACGCGCGTTATTCCTATCCGTTGCGTCCTGCCTTGGACATCGATCTCCAGCCATCCGTCCCGGCACAACGGGAGGTCATACTGAGAAATCTGATAGCCCTTCATGAGGTCCGGATAGTGGTAATTCTTCCGGTCAAATTTGGCCTCATCCGGGATCTGGCAATTCAGCGCAAGGCCTGTCATGATCGTCAGCTCGACCGCGCGCCGGTTGATCACCGGAAGCACGCCGGGCATACCGAGGCATACAGGGCAGACGGTGGAGTTAGGTAGCGACTGCAGTGAGGGGCAGGGGCAAGCGCAGAACATTTTGCTCTGGGTGAGAAGCTGAGCATGAACTTCCAGGCCGATGACGGTCTCATACTTGACTCCGGTAATCGTCACGGCGAGGCGACTGCTTTCGGTAGAGCGATTGACAAGGCGATCACAGGTGACGCCGGAAGTGGGAAAGCGCGCGGTGCCAGGCATCGACGGCCGCTTCGCGATCATAGACCTCGGGGCGAGTGTCATTAAAGAAAGCGTGCTGGGCGCCCGGGTAGACGACAATCTCGTGGTCGATGTTGCTGGCCTCGAGCGCTTGCTCTAGCTCCCGGCGTACCGGTTCGCCCGCGAACGCGTCGTTCTCCGCGTAAATTGCCAGCAAGGGCCCGTTTAGCTTACTCACCTTGTCAATCGGCGTCGGATTGACTCCGTAGAAAGGGGCTGCCGCACGGATTCTCGAGCTCTCGCAGGCGAGGTTCAGAGCGAGGCCGCCGCCCATGCAGAACCCGATGGCGCCGATTCCGCGTCCTGCTACCTCCGGCCTTGATGCGAGGTAGTCTGTCGCTTTGACCAGCTCTTTAACCGCCTCTCCCATGTTTAGAGACATCATCAGCTTTTGAGCTTCGCCCGGCTCTTTGGTGACGGTTCCGTGGTAAAGATCCGGTGCGAGGGCGACAAAGCCTGCCGCGGCAAACCGGCGGGCCACATCCTTGATGTGCTCATCCAGGCCCCACCATTCCTGGGCTACGATGACGCCCGGAAACGGTTCATCGCCTGCAGGAAGAGCGAGATAGCCTCGTCCGGTCTCGCCGTTCGCGGGGAATTCAACGCCTTCGGTCCGGAGGTCAGCCATTGTAGGTGTCTCCTTCGTCCGAACTAACGCACGCCATAATAGCAGCGCGGGGCCATCAGCACAATTCGGTAGCTCCGAAGAGCGATTGCCACGCCGTGTCCGACGGAACTGGCTAGCTCTTTCGCGCTTCTCGGGCCAGCCGCTGCTGGAGCAGGGCAAGGACCGCCGCCTCCTCAGCGCGAAGGCCGCGTAGCGAAGAGGCGAGCTCGCTTTCGGCGCGTGCCTGTAGTATCTCGACGAGAGAGCCATCAAGATAGGCGCTGATGACCTCTGGATGGACGTAACAGTTGCGGCAGACGGTGGCAGTATTCCCCAAGCGTTCGGCAACGCTTTCTATCGCCCGCACGACGTTCTTCTTCGCCTGCGCATCTGAATCGAAGGCTTCGAACTCCTGAAGGGCGTAAGCGGCGAGAACTGTGCCGGCCCAGGTTCGGAAGTCTTTGGCCGTGCAGTCCTGACCCGAAACTTCGCGAAGGTACTCGTTGACATCGCCCGACTCTAGATTGCGCCTCTCGCCGGTATCGTCGATGTATTGGAAGAGGGGATAGCCTGGAATATCGCGGCATGTCTTTATCACCCGCGCGAGCTGGGCGTCTGTCAGGTGGACGACATGCTTTTTCTGTGACTTGCCGGCGAACTGAAAGACCACCTTCGAGCCGTTTACGCGTACGTGACGGTCGCGCATCGTCGTCAATCCGAAGGAGTTGTTCTCCCTCGCGTACTCCTGGTTCCCGATACGGATAAGAGTCGTCTCGAGCAGGCGGACGACGGCCGCGAGGGCCTTTTCGCGAGGCACGCCAGGTCGTGCTAAGTCGCGACGAACGCGCCTGCGTATGCGAGGAAGCGCCCGCCCAAAGGCAATCAGATGCTCGTATTTGTTCTCGTCGCGTACTTGGCGCCAGCGGGGGTGGCAGCGGTATTGCTTGCGCCCGCGAGCGTCACGGCCGGTGGCCTGAAGATGCCCGTTGGGGAGCGGGCAGATCCAGACGTCTCTCCAGGCCGGCGGAATAGCGAGGCTGCGGATGCGCCCGAGCATCTCTCGGTCGCGAATGCGTTCCCCGTCGGGTCCCGAATAAGCGAACGAGTTGCCAGCGTGTTTCCGGCAAATCCCGGGGACAGCGTCCGTGACGTACCGCAACGCGGCGCTGCGAGCTGCCTCAACGGCGTCACTCGCCGGGCGGCCAAGATGCACCTGTGTCCCCCACTACGTCACCTTCACGAAATCATGCATTAGTGATATTCATTTTGAGTTGACGGCCGTATCACCTGCGTGAAGGCCTGACGCCGTGCAATAAAAACGGCATCGCACGTGGCCAAGGCGGAAGAAGGAAGTGGTGCCGGGGGCGGGATTCGAACCCACACGCCCTTGCGGACAGCGGATTTTAAGTCCGCGGCGTCTACCGTTCCGCCACCCCGGCTCGCAATCGTAATTGTAGCAGTCGATACCGCTCTGCCTCGGCTTCCGTAAGCTTAGGCCACGTACAACCTCCCGCTCCGGACCTCATTTGATCTGTCGGGCTCTTGGCGGTTATCCACAAATTCGCGATAGTCGGCCTCGCCCTCGGAACCTATAATTTGCCTAATCGAGTAGCAGCCGATGCCAGACGAAACGGAAAGCGGGTCCCCATGAACAATTTGTCTCGTCGTCTCCTTGCTACAGCCCGCTGGATCGGTTTGTTCGCGCCACTCTTCCTCCTAGGATTTGCGGGTGGCTTTACGCTGCACTCCTCACTGGTCTCGGCTCAGGCCGCTCAGGTACGAGTGACTGAACTTCAGTGCAGCCGCGACCCAGAAACAGTGGCGATCTCGAATCAGGACATCAACGCCCAAGACCTGACCGGCTGGTCTCTTCAGAGCGACCCGGTGGCAACAGAGACCTATGATCTGACCCCCGTTGGCGCTCTCGCCGCCGGTGTCACCGTTTTTGTCGAGAGCGGTCCGGCCGCGAGCGGCACGTTCGTCTGGTCGCAGAATTTTATCTTTCGCGACGGCGACTCGACTGACTTTGTGCGAATCCTGGACAATACCGGCGCGGTGGTCCACGAAGTCAACTGCCAGGGGATCAGCCCATCCGCGAGTGCTGCAGCGACGGCGGCACCGACCAGCGCGCCGACCGCTGTGCCAACGAGCGTTCCCACGCGCGCGGCCATTCCCGCGCCAACTCCGGCGCCTGTCGGCGTCGTGCCGCTCGGGGGCGGTCCGCCGGCTCCCTCCTCCCAGACGTTGCTGGTATTAATGCTTGCGGTTGGCTTCCTCGCCGTGGGCGGTGGGGCGCTCACGGTGCTGACGACGTCGCCGGCGCCCGCGCGAGCGTCCGTTGCCGGTCCCGGCAGTCGCCTCCCGAGATGGGCAGCGCCAGACCGGCGAGCCGACGACGGTCGCTACCTCTATCTGCTGCTGGTGGGCATTTTGGCCCTTGCGGCACAGCTCCTCGGATCGCGGCGAAGGCACTGACGGCCTATGGCCGGAGTCCGTGAACCCCCGATCAGGGTTTTGCAGACCCCTGCCTTAACCACTTGGCTACGTCGCCTTCACGCTGGTGCCGAGGAGGGGATTTGAACCCCTACGCCCTTACGGGCACCGCCCCCTCAAGACGGCGTGTCTACCTATTCCACCACCTCGGCAGCACCGACTATCTTAGCGATCCGGCTGAAAGCCGGGCAAGCACGAGGCCCGACCTTACAGCCGGGCCTTCATCGCCAATTATACCATCCTGAGGGGGCCTTGCTGCGGGCAATCAAGGACGTTTTCGTAGCTATATCTGGATTGATTGCCGCGATTCGCTCGTCTCGTTTGATTGAGTGTTCGAAGCTTTTTCGCTTCGCCGAGACGGCCGTGTTTGCCATACCGGCTTTTGACAGCTTCCGGTTGATTGTGCGACGGGCAAAGTTTTGGGCGGTGCACCCAATCAAACGCTGACAACCGGTCTACGATAAACGCTTTTGGCATGATCCAAGCGTAAAGAATTGCCGGCTGATGTCTAAGTGGGAAATGGCACTCGAATCAGCTCTGGAGAGCGAGCCGTGCAGGTCTGAAGACCTGCAGCTACTTAATGGAGTAGGCCCTATTCGCCAAGCCAGCGGGGGTTGCTCACGTGTAGCTTGTCGCGGACGGTAGTGCGGAGGTGCTGTCGCACCTGTTCGGCGAAGGGGCCGGCATCCGCCTCCCCACGGCGAACGCGTTCGGAGAGCGCGGCATTTCGCTCGGCGATTTCCGCGCGGAGTTGCGCCCGCGCAGGCGGCCGGTCGACGGCGCCCAGCAGCGCGTCGAGACCAGCCCACTCGGCGGTGAGCTGATCGTCCTCCGCCTCTAGCTCCCGGCGTATCGTGCGGACGGCGTTCGCGGCTACGCGTGCGTGGAAGCCGCGTGAGCCGGGCGTGTTCGGGACGATCTCCTCGTCAAGGAAGCGTTCGATCGCGGCGAGGAGTTCGTCGTAGGTTGGCCTATCCTGCATCAGCCCCGACCTCGCGTTCCAGTCCTCTGCGCGTGGGAGTGGGACGCAGACAGCGAGCGGGCGACTGCCCCTCTCCGGATTCCTTCGCGGAGATGCGGTCTTCCGCGAGCGATCGTGGTCGTCGCTCAGAATGACGCATCGGTTACGCCTCTTCCATCAGGTTTAGCAGCTCCCATTCGGTCTCCGCGGTCCGGCGGCCAATCGTTAGAAGCTCGAGGTGTGATCCGGCGTGCCCTTCCTTCGGCGGGCTCTCCATCGCCCGGCGGGCTTGACCGATGCAAATGATGCCCCAGCGCAGGCTGCCGAAGACTTCCCACCAGCGCACCGCCTCGCGGTCCACCTTCCGCCCGCCTGCCGCCTCATAAGATGCCCAGAGCTCTCCACGCGGTCCGAGGCCACCTACGGGCCTGTCGTCGTTGCCGAAGCGCCAGGAGCGGACGCAGATCCAGCCGAGGTCTTCCATCGGATCGCCGAGATGCGCGAGCTCCCAGTCAAGGATGGCGCGAACGCCTTCCGGCCCGAAGATTACGTTGCCGATGCGGTAGTCGCCGTGCACCAGCGTGGGCTCTACGGGGGCCGGCGGCATGTTCTGCCGCAGCCAGCGGAAGGCCAGCTCAAGGGCAGGATGCGGCTCAGGCGTGATCGCGCGGTAGGTGGCCTCGAAGCGGTCGACTTCCGTCTCGGCCGGCGATTTGCCGGGAAGAGGGGTTGGCAGCGCATCGAGACTATGCTTCGCGACGGGGATGGCGTGGATGCGGGCGAGAATCGCACCAAGCTGCCCCGTCATCACCTGCCGTGCGTCGGCGTACTCCTCGTCCCGAAGCAGTTTTCGGGCGATCGTCTCGCCTTCGACTCGCTCCATGAGAAAGCCGGGCGCGCCGAGCGATTCATCGCCCATCAGCCGCACCTTCGCGACCGGTACGCCTTCCTCGTGGGCCGCCTTCAGCAGCGCGAACTCGGTCTCGCGGGACATCTGGCCCGCCTCCGTGCGCGGGTCCATCCGCAGCACAAGCGAGAGCATCTCGCTCTTCCCGTCTGCGTGCTCGATTACGGCGTCGAATGACCACGTCTGGCGAGAAGCGCCGCCCGTCAGGAGGCGAAAGTCGTCGATTCTGACGGAGCGGGCGTTGTGGGTGCGTTGTAGGAAGGAGCAGAGGCGGGAGGAAAGGTCTTCGGAGGAGCCCGGCGTGATGGCTCCGCTCATTCCTTCGATACCTCAGGATGAGCGGAAAGAAGCGTCATCGTTGTGTTGAGCGCTGCTTAGTCGGGGAAATGATCGCTCCGCTCATGCTTCGAGAGCCTCAGCGCGAACGGGAATGGACGCTGGTCCCAAGAGAGGCCGGGTTTGTCAGACCTGGTCCAGGTACTCCGAGATGCCGAGCGCGGTGCGGCCGAGGCAGCGGTACTCCGTCATACCCTCTCCGATGTGCGTGGTCATGCCGGCGCGGCGGTTGCGCAGGGGGATATAGCCCTTCACCAAGCCCTCCAGGGCGACCTGCTCACCGCTTTCGAGGTCGAGCTTCGCGGTCATCCGCTGGTGGTGAATGCGTTCGTCCTCGAAGGCTGAGTCGAGGTTGATAGTCTTGATGCGCTCCAGCTTGCCGTCGCGGATGACGACCCCGCCCTGCGTTCGGTCTTCGGGGGTGCGGCGGATCTCGGAGAC
>VBJT01000179.1 GCA_005880075.1 Chloroflexota bacterium | reverse complement strand
GTGGGAACCCATTGCTGACTTACCTAATGGTTGGCAGGACCTCCGCCGCGAGGACTTGCACTTGGTACATGAGCAATGGCAAACCGAAAAGTCAATCCTAAAAGATCCCATGAAGATCAAGAGGCTGGAAGACCGCCTGAGTACGGAATGGGCAATTGAGACCGGTATCATCGAACGACTGTACACGGTCGACCGCGGCGTCACCGAGACGCTTATCGATCTAGGCTTCGAACATATTCGACAGGCTCACGAAAAAGGCCAGATATCGAAGGATGCCCTACAGCTCATCGAGGACCAGCACGAAACCTTGGATTTTGTCTTTCAAGTGATCAAGCAGGACCGTGAACTTAGCCTCAGTTACATCCGAGAGCTTCACCAGCTTCTAACGAGACACCAAGAGTCGTCCGAGGCCGTCGATCAATTCGGGACGAAATTGCAAGCCCCGCTGGTGAAGGGCGAATGGAAGAAGCTTCCGAACAACCCCACTCTGCCAGACGGGCGGATACACGAATATTGCCCTCCAGACTTCGTCCAGGACGAGATGGATCAGCTACTGAAGTGGCATCGCGAACATGAATCACAAGGTGTAGATGTAGAAGTTGAAGCGGCGTGGTTGCACCATCGATTCACCCAGATTCATCCGTTCCAGGACGGTAACGGGAGAGTCGCAAGAGCTCTCGCCACAATGATCTTCCTCCAGAAGGATTACCTGCCCCTTGTCATCCGTGATGTTGAACATCGAGAGCGGTATCTCGATGCATTAGCGGACGCTGACATGGGGAATTTATCCAGCTTGGTCAATCTGTTTGCCGATGTAGAAACTCGAGACTTGAATGAAGCAATTGATTTCCTTCGTAGCCTGAGAGGGGCTGGCATTCAGCGAATTGCTGCTTCTGCGGCCGAGCGTGTGAAATTACGCCAACGAACCAGTGAGGAAGAAGCGAGGCAACTCACCGAGCGTCTACTATCCATCGCGCAAGATCGACTGACTGAGGTTGAAGGCGAGCTCCTACTTCAGTTTGAACACCAGGGTATCCGGCTTCAGACCTTGGTGGCCTCTAATACTCCGGACGCCGAGGGGTACTGGAATCGACAGATCGTCGAACTCGCGCAAAAGTATGGATACTGGGCCGACTTAAGCCGGTTTCGCCGGTGGACCAAGCTTCGGTTGAGGCTTCCTGATCTGAGCGAAGCCCAAGCGAACCTTGTTGTGTCTCTCCACCATAAGGGTACAACTGCTGGCCTGATGGCAGGAACCTGCTTTCTGTCATCGACGACGGCCATCGACCTTGAGGGAGGTGAGTCGCTCGCAGTTTGGGAAGTGATTCCAGCCGCAGACAATGCGTTCACTTACTCGACTAGCCATCGTGATCCCGAGTCAGGGTTCCGAACCTGGCTCGATGACGCAATCGAGCGGGCCCTGGATCGCTGGCAAGCGACCATCTAACCACCGTTCTTCCTGCTATCATTAATCCGTTATGGGATTCATCAACCGCCTCCTCGGCGGCGAATACAACGAGAAGGAGCTTAAGAAGCTCTGGCCGGCCGTTGCGGAGGTCAACGAACTCGCCGAAGACATGGCGCGGCTGACCGACGAAGAGCTGGCCGAGCTTTCAGTCGACTTCCGGGAGCGTTTAGCCGCGGGCGAGATGCTCGACGACATCCTGCCGGAAGCGTTCGCGGCCGTTCGGGAGGTCTCCGAACGCCGCATCGGCCTGCGCCACTTTGATGTTCAGATACTGGGCGGGATCGTCCTTCACAAGGGCAAGATCTCCGAGATGAAGACTGGTGAAGGAAAGACGCTTGTCGCCACGCTTCCCCTTTACCTCAACGGGCTCGCCGGCAAGGGCGCTCACCTCGTCACGGTAAACGACTACCTTGCTAAGCGCGACGCGCAGTGGATGGGGCCGATCTTCCACAGTCTCGGTCTCTCGATCGGCGTCCTTCAGCACGACACCGCCTATATATACGACCCGACCGCGAACCTCGATAACGCGAGCCTCCGCTACCTTCGGCCTGCCTCGCGTCGCGAGGCTTATGGCGCCGATATCACCTACGGCACCAACAACGAGTTCGGCTTCGACTACCTCCGCGACAACATGGTCCAGGATCTGTCGCAGGCGGTGCAGCGAGAAGACGCCCCGCATACGTATGCCATTGTCGACGAGGTCGACTCGATCCTGATCGACGAGGCCCGCACGCCGCTAATCATCAGCGGCCCAGCCGAGGAGACCGAGGAGGTGTACCGCACCTTCGCCCGCATCGTTCCCCGGCTCCAGCAAGAGATAGACTACATCGTCGACATCAAGCACAAGAGCGTCTCGCTCACGGACGAAGGCGCATCAAAGGTTGAAAAGGCGATTGGGATCAAGAACCTGTACGACCCGGAAAACTTCCGCCTCACGCGCTTCGTCGACGCCGCTCTCAAGGCGCATGCCCTCTATCATCTCGACCAGCAGTACGTCGTTAAGGACGGCGAGGTGATCATCGTCGATGAGTTCACCGGGCGGCTGATGTACGGGCGCCGCTGGTCAGACGGCCTGCACCAAGCCGTCGAGGCCAAGGAAGGCGTGAAGGTCCAGCGCTAAAGCGTAACCTACGCGACGATCACCCTTCAGAACTACTTCCGCCTCTACCAGAAACTGGCCGGCATGACCGGCACCGCCTGGACGGAACGCGAGGAGTTCCACCAGATCTACGGCCTAGACGTGCTCGTTATCCCGACGGCCAAGGACATGGTCCGCGCGGACAACTCCGACATCATCTTTCGCTCCGAGGAAGGCAAGTTCCACGCCGTCGTCTATGAAATCGAGCAGGAGCATGCCCTGGGCCGCCCGTCCCTCGTCGGCACGGTCTCGATCGAGAATTCGGAGAAGCTGGCCGACATGCTGAAGCGCCTCTCCCGCTGCGAACTGAAGGACTGCGCTGAGCACCATCAGGTCTGTCCGCTCAAGGAGCCGCAGGTGCTCAACGCCAAGCAGCACGAACGGGAGGCTTACATCGTCGCGCAGGCGGGTGTGTACGGCGCCGTCACGATCGCAACCAATATGGCGGGCCGCGGGACCGACATCATCCTCGGCGGCAACCCCGACCGCTTGGCCGAAGACATCGCACGCAAGCGTGGTCAGGACATCATGTCCGTATCCGAAGAAGAGGCGGCGAAGATCCGCAGCGAGGTACGCGACCTCTGGCAGGTCGAGCACGACCGCGTCGTGGCCGCAGGCGGTCTACACATCGTCGGCACAGAGCGCCACGAGGCGCGCCGCATCGACAACCAGCTACGCGGCCGTTCCGGGCGACAGGGCGACCCGGGAAGCTCGCGCTTCTTCGTGTCGTTCGGCGACGAGGTGATGCGCCGCTTCGCTCCGGAGTGGATCGGCGGCATGCTCGGCCGGTTGGGCATGGACGAGAACACGCCGCTGGAGAGCAACATGGTCTCCAAGGCGATCGAACAGGCGCAGACCAAAGTAGAGGGCCACAACTTCGACATTCGCAAACACGTCGTTCAATACGACGACGTCATGAACCAGCACCGCGACAAGATCTACGAGCAGCGGCGCAGGATCCTCGAAGGCACCGTTGACCTTCGGAAGAACGTCCTCGAGATGGTTGATCAGGAGATCGAGCGCGCCTTTGATGCCTTCGCACCGGGAGAGCGGAGCGACGGTTGGGATGTGCCAAGCCTTATCGCTGAGCTCAAGACCATCGTCCTCCTGCCCGCCGCTTTCACGGAGCAGCACATCTTCCAGGGTGATCCGAGCGAACTGATCGAAGAGATCACGGAGCACGCGCACAAGACGTACGAGGAGAAGGAACGAACCCTGGGTGAAGACAAGATGCGGACGCTCGAGCGCCTCGTCCTGCTCGGCACGATCGACCGCCTGTGGGTTTACCACCTCACGGCCCTCGACGAAATGCGACAGGGCATCGGCCTCACCGGCTACGGCGGCCGCGACCCGCTTGTCGAGTACAAGCGCGAGGCTCATGACATGTATACGCAGCTCACCGAGCATATCCAGCAGCAGGTCACGCGCCGCATCTTCCACGTCACCCTCACACCGATGCAGCAGCAGCCGGCCCCGCCGGTCGCCGTTAATGCGACCGAGAGCGGACCGTCGGATGACGTTGAAGGCGCCGCCGTTCCCGCGCGCACCCGCAACGGGCGCCGGGCCCGGCGGCAGGCGGCCGCGCAGGCCGGGAACGGCGCCGGGGATCCGACACCCACGCCGGCAGCGGTTAGCGGCAAAGTCGGCCGCAACGACCCTTGCCCCTGCGGCAGCGGCAAGAAGTACAAGAAGTGCCACGGCTCCGCCGCTCTCGTCTAGAAGCGAAATGAGCCCCCGAGCCGAAGCGACCGCCTCCCTCAAGACCGAAGCCGGCCTGATCGTCACTGAACTCAAGCGCTGCGTGTCAGCCGGTGAGATGCACTGGTTCCTAGCGCTAATGCAGGCGATTCGCGACTGGCCTTTGCCGGAGGAAAGCGTCGACGGCCGCACCTACCGCTATCTCGTCGGTGGCGAAGCCTTCGACTGGCTGCTGCTCGCCGAGCGCCTTTGCGACGAAATCGAGAGTCTGATCCCGGACGAAGAGCGGGAAGCGCTACTCTTCCACGGCTGCCTCCCAGAAGAGGTGGACGAACACGACGTGGAGCGCCTGCTAGGCGCGAAGCACCGCGCGCACCTCAACTTCGTCTACGGCGTGCGCGTTGAAGAAGCGCTGCAATTGACGATCGCCGACGAGGTCCACAAAGAGCGGTTCGCCTCCCGCATGTGGGAGAACGGCCACGGCGACGACGAGGTCTTCCACCGCCTGTACGATTCCTCGCGGACAGAGCTACTCGACGAGTTTCGTGAATCGAAGACGAAAAGAGCGAGTAAGTCACGTCACTCGCAAGTTGACGTTCCTTTTACCGGACACGGGGAAGACGGGCGCACTAACGGCCACTCCGCAGAGCTGGGAATTTCCCTCGCCGAACTCACGGAGTTCACCTACTGGCTCTTCCGCCGCCGCGTAAACGGCAGCGAACCCGCGCGCGTCGCCAGCGACACGCGCAAGGGTCTGGCCATGCTCCAGCGGCTCGAAGCCTTGCGGCGAGCAAGAACCTCTTCCGTTACTAGATCCGCTTACGGGCGCGTTTCCCCTTAGCCACCAGCAAACATTCGGTCGTTGGCCAACCGGCGTTCGGTCCTTTCCGGGCGCGCGCATCACGGCATCCGTTCGTCCTGAATATCGCGCGGTGTTATGGATGGGGTACCGGCCTCGGGCGGGCTGTCAGCGGATCACGGTGTCGGAGTGGGGTTCGGCGTTGGCGGCGGAGTAGGCTCCGGCGTTGGCGGGGGCGTGGGCTCCGGAGTGGGTGGGGGCGTAGGCTCGGGTGTGGGCGGCGGAGTAGGCTCCGGCGTCGGCGGTGGAGTTGGAGGAGGCGTGGGTGCCGGAGTCGGCGGCGGCGGGGGAGGAGGAGGTGGCGGAGGAGGCGGCGGCGCTGCTGTGGGCGGCGATGTCGGAGTCGGCGGATATGTTGGCCCCGGCGTGGGCGTTCCTGTTGGCGGGGTCGGTTGCGGCGACGGCACTGGCACCGGAATATCCGCAGGAATAGCATCGGGCGGCGGAGGTACAG
>VBJT01000178.1:5344-8616 GCA_005880075.1 Chloroflexota bacterium | reverse complement strand
CTACGAAGGGCATCATTAGCCGTGCGGGTTAGGGATGTCGGGGCTCAGAATGACAGTATTCATATGCCTTCTCTCCGTCGCCAAGCGGTGATCATTTCGGCGTGTGCGGTGTCGTGGCCGGCGCCGTGCGGGCCGAGCTCTTCGAAGAGGCGGGGGTCGAGCCGCTCTTCCGGGCAGTTGGCGATTGCCTGGCGGATCATCTCGCGGGCGAAGTCGAGGTCGGCGAGGACCTGGGCGAAGGGGAGGGGGCGGCGGTTGGCGGCGAACTGTTGGTTGATGTGCTCGACGCCGGATTCGTCAGTTACCGGGAAGCCGGCGCGGCCGCCACGGGCGATGCGGCTGAGCTCGAAGAAGCGCAGCTCGTGCCAGAGTGTGAGATGCGTCAGGTGGTCCTTGATCGACCAGCCGTCGAGATCAGGGCGCGACATCTGCTCGTCGCTGAGCCCGGCGATCGCTTCGCTGACGCGATCTCCTGCCGCATCCATCTCGAGGAGAAGCTGGTCGCGGGTGGTGCCAACTCTCATATCAGGCCTGGTGTTGCCCCGGCAACGCTAACACACGCGCCGTGGTCCACCGAGCCGGCCAGGGACGGGAATGAGTCGCTCGTTTAAGGTATCCACGCCAAGACCCATCTCCTGCAGAGTCACGGCGCCTAAGAGTGGATCGGTTCCTGGCTCACCGAAAACGACCCAAGTAGGCGTCGACTTGCTATCGATGCGAACGCGGATAGATTTCACCCCGTAACTGATCCTTCGGCCATTCGCTAGTTCGAATTCCCTGTCGTCTTCGGGAGTATGACCGAGCGCCTCCAACGTCGGTCGTGGTATCCATGTGTAACTAGCACCGGTGTCAACCATGGCTTCGACGGACTCAAAACGAGACCCGGAATCGTCGGAAACAGCGATCGGAACGACGAATATGCCCATCTAGAATACGTGAAACTCGCGCTGCTCGCCGAAGACGCCGCGGAGGACCCGGCAGATCTCGCCGATCGTGACGTAGTTCTCTACGCATTCAATGAATACGGGCATCAGGTTGGTCTCGGAGCGGGCGGAGTCTTCGAGCAGCTTGAGCAGGCTTTCGGCTTTCGCATTGTCCCGCTCGGCGCGGACGCGGTTGAGGCGCTCGACCTGGCGGCGCACGACCTCTTGGCGCACGCGCAGGATTTCAGGGTGCTCCTCTCCGTCGCTGCGGAACTGGTTCACGCCGACGACGGTGCGATGGCCGTTGTCGACGGACATCTGGTAACGGTAGGACGCTTCCTGGATCTCGCGCTGCTGGTAGCCCATTTCGATGGCCCGAAGCGCGCCCCCGATGTCCTCGATGCGGTCGAGGTACCTCGTCGCCTCTTCTTCGATGTGGTCGGTCAGCTTCTCGACGTAGTAGGCGCCTCCGAAGGGGTCGATGACGTCAGCCACACCGCTTTCGTAGGCGATGATCTGCTGCGTGCGAAGAGCGATCTGGACCGCCTTCTCCGTGGGCAGCGCAAGCGCCTCGTCCATCGAGTTGGTGTGCAGGGACTGCGTCCCGCCGAGGACGGCCGCAAGCGCCTGGATGGCCGTGCGGACGATGTTGTTCTCCGGCTGCTGGGCGGTCAGCGTGGAGCCTCCGGTCTGCGTGTGGAAGCGGAGCATCATCGACCGCGGGTCCTTCGCGCCAAAGCGTTCCTGGGCGAGGCGAGCCCACATGCGACGGGCGGCGCGGAACTTCGCGACCTCTTCGACGAGATTCGTGAAGGACGCGTAGAAGAAGGAGAGGCGCGGAGCGAATTCGTCGAATTCGAGGCCAGCCTTGAGCGCGGCTTCCACGTACGCGATGGCGTTGGCGAACGTGAAGGCTACCTCCTGGATGGCGGTGCAACCGGCCTCTCGCATGTGGTAGCCGCTGATGCTGATTGTGTTCCAAGCAGGAAGGTCGTCCCTGCACCAGCCGAATACGTCCGTAATGAGGCGCATCGAGCCTTCGGGCGGGAAGATGTAGGTGCCGCGGGCGATGTATTCCTTGAGGATGTCGTTCTGGGTTGTGCCACCTATCTTCGACAGGTCGGCGCCTTGCTTTTTGGCGAGGGCGACGTAGAAGGCCAGCAGGATCGAGCCGGTGGCATTGATGGTCATAGACGTCGTGACTTTCTCGAGCGGAATGTCCTTCATCAGGAGCTCCATGTCCGCGAGAGAGGCGATCGCGACGCCGACCTTGCCGACCTCGCCTTCGGCCATCGGGTGGTCGGAGTCGTAGCCGATCTGGGTCGGCAGGTCGAAGGCGACCGATAGACCGGTCTGCCCGTGCTCTAGCAGATAGCGGTAGCGGGCGTTCGACTCCTCCGCGTCGCCGAAGCCCGCGTACTGGCGCATCGTCCATAGCCGGCCGCGGTACATTGTGGGCTGGACGCCGCGGGTGTAGGGGAATTCACCGGGAAAGCCGAGCTGGGAGAGATAGTCCCAACCGTCCATGTCGTCGGGCGTATAGAGGGGCTCGACGAGGGCGCCGTCGGAGGTATCCAAGGGGTAATCGCGCTCGGGCGCCTTGGCGACGCTCTTGGCGTAGGTGCTTTCGAGCCAGTCTGACTTGCTCTTGCTGCCGTTGGGCTCGGACATAAGTTCGCTCAGCGCGGAGTCTGGGCGGCTCCGCATGGTGATGAGGCGAGTGTATCTTTCGCGAACGAGGGTGTCAAACGAACGACGGGTCGACAACGAGCTACGAGGTACGAGGCGGCGTCGGTATACTGGCGCGTATATGCGCTCAAAAGATGAACGCAACGCGACAAAACCGCCCGCGGGATTCCGGCAGTGGGCGATCATCGGCTTGACGACGGCGGCCGCAGCACCCGCGCCCGTGCTGCGGCTTCTGGATGTGACGGGCTTCGCCCATCCGGATATTCCGAACGTGATCGAAGCCCTGATCTTCGGGCTAGGCATATTTGCTGCGGCGACACTGCTCACGTGGGCTTCGGAGGTTGCGGAGACGGAGGTATCAGCCGGCCTGGCGCTCGTCGCGCTGGCACTCATCGCCGTCCTGCCGGAGTACGCGGTCGATATCTATTTCGCCTGGACAGCGCCCGACACGCCGGAGAACGCTCACTTCGCCGTCGCGAACATGACCGGCGGAAATCGTTTGCTTGTTGGCCTCGCATGGCCGGTGGTCTTCCTGATCTTCTATCTGAGGACGAAGCGTAAGGAAATGCCGGTCGTTCGCGGGAACTCGATCGGTATTTTCTTCCTGGGCGCTGCCACTCTGTATAGTTTCACCATCCCGCTTCGTAGTCACCTCTCGCT
>VBJT01000178.1:0-5210 GCA_005880075.1 Chloroflexota bacterium | reverse complement strand
CTGCAGAGCCGTTCGCCCAAAGCCTGGTGAGGACCGGCAGAAGTGCCGGAATCGATGAGTTTGTCCTGGTCCAGTGGCTGGCGCCGCTGGCCTCGGAAGCGCCGGAGTTCATCCTCGCGGGGCTGCTGGCGCTGCGCGGGCGGCACGATGCAGGCATGACGATATTGATCTCTTCGAAAGTGAACCAGTGGACGCTCCTGATTGGCAGCCTGCCGCTGGCGTTCAGCATCTCCGGCGGGACACTGGACCCGCTGCACTTCGATTCGAGGCAGTCCGAAGAGGTGTTCTTGACCGCAGCCCAGTCGTTGTTTGCCGTCGCGATCCTGATCAGCCTCTCGATGGGCCGAGGGGAGGCGCTGCTCCTCGGAGGCCTCTTCCTGAGCCAGTTCTTCATCACGGACGAGACGGTGCGGCTCGTCTATGCTGTCGTCTACAGCGTTCTCGCGATCCTCGTCCTGGCGCGTGATATCCCGAGCTTCCCGCGCTTTGCCGGAGCTGTGAAGGACTGCGTGGTGGCTCCGCGGGGCGGCCACGAGTCGGGCGGCTGACGAACCCCGGAGGGTGGACGAAGCGGCCCAGTCGAAGTTGGTGCCAGAGGGCGCCGCCTTTTAGCGGCGAGATTTCGCCGCGAGCTCCGACCCGATCTGCGCGCTCGCCTTGACAATCTTCTCCATGTCCTCCGCCCGCGTGCGGAAGTTCGTGATGCATGCCCGGATGGCGGTGCGCCCGTCCTGCAACCGGGCGTTGGAGAGCATAGCGATGCCCCGTCGCTCGATCTCTTCAATAACCGCGACCTGAAGTTCCTCAAGCGCGGGGCGGTCGAGGCCCTCCAGCTCCACGCGCCAGCACACGATCGAGAGTTCGCGCGGGGCAGCGAGGGCGAGTCCCGGAGTTGCCCGCACCAGTTCTTCCAGGTAAGCAGCAAGCCGGATGTTGTAGTCGATCATGGCAGCGTACCCGTCCCTGCCGAACGCCTGGATGCTCAACCAGACCTTGAACGCCCGCTGAGGACGCGAGTTCTCGGGGCCGCGTTCCAGGAAATCAACTCGCGCGCCGCGATCTGCCGTCTCGAGATAAGAAGCGTGGAACGCGAACGATCGTTCGAGCCTGCCCGCTTCGCGGACGAGCAGGACGCCGGCGTCAATCGCTGAGAAGAGCCACTTGTGGGGATCGCATACGACCGAGTTCGCATCGCTCAGCGCCCGAAGCCCAATGGAACAATTGTCCGCCAGGGTTGCGAAAGCGCCGTAGGCGCCATCGATGTGTAACCAGAGGCCTTCATCTCGCGCCGCGCTGACAAGTTCGGGGATAGGGTCGATTGCTCCCGTCCCAACCGTGCCGGCCGTGCCTACGATGGCGATCGGCAGGTCACCTCGCGACCGGTCCTCCGCGATCATCTGCGCCAGCAAGTCCAGCCGCATGCGGTAGCTCTCGTCGACGGGAACCTTGCGTACCGCCTGGCGTCCCATGCCTAGAATCTCGGCAGCCTGCTCGTGGCAATAGTGAAGTTCGGAGCTGGCATAAATGCGAAGCTGCGGTGCGTTTCCGTTAAATCCGCGTACGCCGAAAGCCCGCGCGTCCCAGGGAACCTTGGCATCACGAATCACCGCGTGCGCCACGATGTTTGCCATCTGGCCTCCGCTCAGGAAGATGCCTTCGGCTGCGCTTGGAAACCCAAGCATTTCCGCTATCCAGGACAGCGTCTGGACTTCGATCGCTGTAGAGGACGGAGTGACTCGCCAGAGCCCGCTGTTCTGATTCAGCGAAGACGCGATGAGATCGCCGAGCACTGAGACCGGCGCCGGCGCGCCCATGATGTACGCGAGCCAGCGCGGGTGCCCGTTGTAGGCGCTCGTCGGCAACACCTCGCGCTCGATACGGGTCATGAGTTCTTCGAAGGCAACGCCGTCCTGCGGTGTCGGACCACTGAAGAGCTTTAGCGCATCGTCCGGGTGGTCCGGAGACGGGCGCCTGCTCTCCCAATCCGTCGAGGCCGCAGCAACCAGACGAAGCACACGCTCGCCCGCCTCTCTCCACGCGTTCTCGTCCCAATCAAACCCGGCAGGGGGCTGGTCGACGCTACGACGGAGCGCCGTAAGGCGATCGCTCACGCGGAATCCGAAACGCGTATGCCTGCGAACATGTCATCCTCCGGATCCCGCGTAGGCACGAGCGACAAGACTCGGTGGAAAGTGCCCCGTCCCCAAAGGACGCGGTGGTACTCCGCCGGCAGGTCGAGGAGCTTTTGATAGCCGGGTAGCTGGGAGCAGTGGTACTTAATCGCCTCCCAGACGGTCTCCCAGTGCGCCGAGGTGTCGATCCATGTCGAAATCGCCCAATGCGGCCAGGGCACCGCGCGGCGTTCAACGCCGTCGATTTGCATTACCAGCTCACCGAACGCCGCCTCGTAAGCCTGCCTTACCTCGTCCGTCCACGCAAAGTAGTAGAGCTTTGAGACGGTGTGGGGGGCCAGTCCACCCGGCTCATCGAAACCGGCATCTGCGGCGGCAAGGGTCGCCGCTGTCGCCGCGCGGGTGGCCGCTATATGGTCCGGGTGGCCGTACACGCCGTTTTGGTCAAATGTGACCATGACATGAGGTCGGATGCGCCGGATGTGCCGGACCAGCTGCTGCGTAAGAACGCACTGGTCAGCTTTATCGAGTTCGCCGTCGTGATAGTCGAGAAGGTTGACCTCTCGAAGGCCCAGGACCTTCGCCGCTTCCTTCAGCTCGCCCTCGCGGATTTTCCCCAGCTCCGCCGGCCCTGGATTCTCTTCCGGAGGCCCGAACCAGCCCTTCTCGCCGCGGGTCGCGGTGACCAGGTAGGTCTCAATGCCCTCGGCGGCGTATTTGGCGAGGATGCCTCCTACGCCCAGCGATTCGTCATCCGGGTGGGCGAGAATGCAGAGGAGTCTTAGCGTATGGGCCGAACCACTCCGGGTCGGAGGCAAGGTACGAGCGGAGCGTCTGGTACCACTGGTCTTGATCGGGGTGATTCGAGTTGGCGTCATATGCCTTTTTGTCGGCGAACATAGCGTAAGCCATGAACTCGTCAGGATCGTTTATGTTCGAGCAGAGGACAAACCGGACGAAGCCGGCGGCCTGATGGCGGCGGCCACGTTGCCACACATCGAAATGGTCAATCACCTTCTGGCGCTGACCAGGCTTTGCGCGGATCTTGAAATACGTCAAGTGAGGAGCCATTCCCCGCTCCTATTCTCAAGAGTAATGCGGCTGGGCGTGTTTGAGTATAAGCAAGCATACCGGCGTCAACAAGGGATTCCGCTAGGAGCTTCATCCTTGAAAGGAACAGAGTCCTGCGGAGCCCGGTGGGCCACACCGCTCCGCTATAATCACTACGCAAACATGACTTGGGAAGTTGAACTCGAAGAGATCCGCCGCCGCCGCGAGCTGGCCAGAGAGATGGGCGGCACCGAGCGCGTCGCGCGCCACGTGGCCGAAGGCCGGACCCCGGTGCGAGAGCGGATCGATCAGCTGCTGGACGATGGGTCGTTCCGGGAGATCGGCTCGCTGACCGGCAAGGTCGATTACGACGAGACCGGCCAAATAAGGGGCTACATTCCCTCTAACTTCATTACCGGGCGGGGCACAATCGACGGGCGGCCGGTCATCATCGGATGCGACGATTTCACCGTCCGAGGTGGCGCTGCCGACGGCGCCATCGGAAACAAAATGGGCTGGAGCGAACGAACGGCCAGGGAGCTTCGCCTGCCGATCGTTCGTCTCGTTGATGGCACCGGTGGCGGAGGCAGCGTTCGGACGAACGCCGCGCTCAAGCGGTCGTACGTGCCGGCCAACCCCGACTGGGATGTCTCGGTCGGCCTGCTCTCGCAGGTGCCCGTCGTTGCGGCGGCGCTGGGTCCCGTCGCCGGGCTCGGGGCGGCGCGGGTTGCGGCTTCGCACTTCTCGGTGATGGTGCGCGGGTCCAGTCAGCTGTTCGTTGCGGGGCCACCGGTCGTGAACAGGGCCTTCGGCGGAGAAGTCGAGAAGGAGGAGCTCGGCGGCTCGCACATACACGCGCACGGCAGCGGGGCGGTCGACAATGAAGTCCAGAGCGAGCAGGAGGCGTTCGATCATATCCGCCGGTTCCTTTCCTATCTCCCCTCGTCCGTCTGGGAGACACCGCCGGTTATCGCGACTTCAGACGACCCGGAGCGCCGGGAGGAGGATCTGATTTTCGTTGTGCCTCGGGACCGAAGGCGCGTCTACCCGATGCGGCGAATCATCACGCTCGTCATGGACGTCGGATGGTTCTTTGAGATCGCACGCTACTTCGGCCCTTCACTCATCACAGGCCTCGCGCGATTAGATGGAATCCCGGTCGGGGTGATGGCCAACGACCCGGCGTTTTACGCCGGCGCGATCGATGCGGCCGCCGCTGAAAAGATGACGCGGTTCGTCGACCTTTGCGACACGTTTCGCCTGCCGCTGGTAAACTTCGTCGATAACCCCGGCTTCCTCGTGGGTATCGGCGCTGAAAAGCAAGGGACGATCCGGAACGGTGTCCGGGCGCTGGCCGCCGTATACCAGGCGACGAACCCCTGGTGCTCAATCATCGTGCGTAAGGCATTTGGCGTTGCCGGCGCAGGCCATTCGAACCACTCCCGCTCGAGCCCGCGCTACGCCTGGCCGTCCGGCGAGTGGGGTTCCTTACCGATCGAGGGAGGAGTAGAGGCTGCCTACAAGCGCCAGATCCAGGCCGCCGATGATCCGGACAAGCTGCGTGAGGAACTGGAGGCGAAGCTCGCTACCCTGCGCGACCCGATACTAACCGCCGAGGCGTTTGGCGTGGAGGAGATCATCGATCCTCGTGACACGCGCCCGCTACTGATCGAGTTCACGCACCGCGCGCACGAGATCGTTAAGGCTGAAGGTCGCGGCCCGAAGAGCCGCGGCATGCGGCCGTAGGGTGCCGGTCTCACAACATGTCGCGATGACGCAAGCGGGACTGCTTCGGGTGTGATCTGAAACTTCACTTGCCAGCTGTCACCTTCGCATAGTCCCTGGACAGCCTAGAAGCCAGGCTGTCGGCGCAAGCCGCGCCGTCGGGAGTAGGTAGCTCCAAGCTCTGTCCCTGCCGGGGGCCGATGGTCCGGTCAACGCGATCCCTCCGGATCTCTTCCGGGAGACCCCAGGCATCTGCCTCGTACGGCGTTCCAAGAAATTCACATCTCTTTCATCGAAGGTGCG
>VBJT01000177.1 GCA_005880075.1 Chloroflexota bacterium | reverse complement strand
TCGCCGGGCACTTCGGCCTTCGTGATGGCGGTCAGCAGCAGACGAAGCGTAGATTTGCGGACCTCATCGCCGGCGCGCATTGCAGTCTTCAAGTCCTCGGCGAGTGAGTCTTTTAGAGACATAGAGAAACGATTCAAGAAGGGGGCTGCAGATGGTTCGGGTGCTAGCCGCGCTGGGCGTTCTTGAGGCTCTTACGGCGCTTGGCCGCGGCCTTCTTCTTGCGACGGACGCTCGGCGGTTCGTAGTGCTCTCGCCGGCGCGCTTCGGCCAGGATGCCGGTCTGCTGTACGAGCTTGTTGAAACGCTTTAGGGCCTGGTCAAAGCTATCGCTGCCACTGATATGGACTTCTGGCAAAAATACTCCCCTTAGGATGCACCGGGTTTTTGGCGTTCTCGCGTATTCTATGTTTTGGTGTTCAGGCTGTCAAGGAAACGTGCGTGGACGGCTTCCTGTCTGCAATCGCGCGAAAGGGACTAATCCGCGGAGGGCAGCACCTTCGGCTGCATCAGTTCCATGGGTTTGCCGCAGCACTCTGCGTGACCGTCGCCGGCTTTGATGCACAGCACTTCGGTGCCGCAGGTCTCGCACTGGAACCGCTTGCCTAGCTGATTGGGCATTTGAGCTGCCTCCCGGTCACTGCTTCTGCTGCATCGGCTGGCCGCAACAAACCAGCGCGCCGTCGCCACCCTTGGTGACGATCATCTCGCTATTACACACCGTGCATTGGTAGCGTTTGCCTACCTGGTTTGCCAAGTTTGTTCACCTCTTCTAGCGCAAAAATGGTAGCGCGAGCGCGTTCGAAGCGTCAACAGTCAGCGATCCAACCTGTACTCGCCTGCTAAGGCGCAGCCGCGCTCACCTCGATGCGTCCACCCATGTTCGCGGGGTGGAAATCGCAACGGAAGGTGTAGTTTCCAGGCACCTGAGGCGCGAACGTTAGCTCGCCGGACTGTCCGGGCAGAAGAGGTTGGTCCGTCACTGCATCGTCCATGGTCTCGTATTCGCCGTCGAGGCCGGCAATGCGGAGGTTATGCTGCTGGCTATCGTTATTCGTCACGCGGATTGTAATCGGTTCATCGACGGCCACGGCCCAGCGGTTGGGGGCGAACTTCGTCTCGCTGATGCCAATCGAGATGACTCGGTCCAACGGCTTCGAGGCCGTGCCATCCAGTTCCTGGGTCGGATCCGGCTGGCGCTGGAGCTGCGGCGTGGGAGCAGGAGCCGTGTTCTGGGTAACAGTCACGGTCGAGAGGGTGTCCGCCTTATCGTCGCTACCACAGGCGACGAGTAGGACGGCCAGCGCGAGAACAACTCCCAGGGCCGATGCTCGTGCCTTCACAATAGTATTACGTCCCGGGCCTCCCCGAGGTCGCCCAGCCGCCCGACGGGCTCATTGCGTGACCGTAATTTCGCCCTTCATCTGGTCTGGGTGGAAGTCACAGCGATAGGGATACGTACCGGGCTGTGCAGTCGTGAAGGAAAGAGTGGCCGTCGCGCCACCGGGAACCAGCTCTGGACTGGAGACAACATCGTCGCCGCTATCGAGCTGAGAGTCAGCACCGGCGAAGCGCATGTTGTGGGGCTGGCTGCCTTTGTTGGTCAGCTGGACCGTAATCGGGTCGCCTGCCTTGGCGGCCATGGTGGGGTTCTGCTGACCGTTGAGGTCGAAGAAGTTATCGTTTAGCGAAATTGCGACGGTGCCCGTGATCGGGGCCGGTGGGCCTGGTGTCGCTGCCGGCAGCGCGGACTTCTGCCCGCAGGGCGGAGTGCCTGTCTCACCGGTTAGCGGACCCGTCGGCGGCAGAATGGGGCCCTGAAAGACCTCGGTGCCGGCGCGATGCTCAGATGCCTTGGTGCCCTGCACACCGCGCTCGACTATGGCCTCATTGCCTTGCTCTACCGCCTCCGCCTTGACGTTATGCTTCCCGGCTACAGTGCCGCGCTGTCCGCGCTCGACCCGGATTGTGTCGCCTTGCTCCGTTACCGTTGTATCCTTCGGGTGCCCGGTCGCGGTCGTGTTCTCTACCGCACGTTCGATCGACAAAGAGTTACCATTGACCGAAACGACCTTAACCTTCTCGGACGCAAGCTTGACCGTAGCGCCGGCGGCCAGGCTGCCAGCGTCGGTCACAGCGATGGTAGTGGCATCTGCCGTGACGTCGTCCGCGAGGGTCGTGACCCAGGGCGCAGAGACTACCTGCATTGTTTCAGAGTCAACGGTTATGACATCGCCGGCCTGAAAGACGGATGCCTGGACAAGCGTGAGCTCATTGTCCTGAGCGCCGGTTTCCTTTGTTAGCAGAGTCCCACCCGGAGCGTCAATTACGCTTGCCAGCTCGTAAACACTATCTGTCGGATCGTCGTCGATTCGCACAAGCGGGCGCTCACTGGGCGAAGCACGGCTTTCTGCCTTCAAATCGCTCGCGTCGTCGAACACGAGTTTACTGTCGCTGGCAGTCACACCCTGCTGAAGATGCTTGAGCGGCTGGAATTCCGCCCTGTGATTCGATTGCTCGAGTGCATTCGGATCGCTCGGGATATCGCCCTGGCTGACCGAGCCGCCCTGTGCAGGCATGACACCCGTAATCAAGGCAACCAACTGCTCGATCTGATAATCGTTGAGAGAACCCCCTTCTGACTGCGACCAGGCGGGCATCAGAGTGCCGACTCGGCCGCAGTGGATTGTGTCCCGGAAGCGGGCGACGTTTGAACTGACCTCTCCGAGACTTGTGGACCGTCGGCTGTCATCATTGAGAACGGCGCCGGGCAGACCGCCGCGTTCCGTCGCTCCCTTGCCGGTCAATCCGTGGCATGAGCTGCAATTGAGCGCGAACAGTGCCCCGCCGAAATGCGCGTTCTCCATTAACTGCCGGGCTTGCGCATCCCTCTGGCGCGAGGGATCCCAGATGAAGTACAGCAGAGTAGCCAGCGCACCGACAAAGAGCAGGCCCACAATGACATTGACCTGCTTGCTTGTATTCACCTGCGTCTCTTACGCTTGCTTATTTCTTGCCCGGGGTCTTGTTGCCGGGTCCGTAAGGCACCGCGCGGGTGGGGTTTTGCAGACTTCCGCTTCCTTCAAAAGCGCGGCCCGTTTGCACGACGAGACTGCGGTCCCCCTGCACTTCGATTGGAAAGACATCCAACGGTCTGGGAGCAGGCCCGGCGACAATGATTCCACCCTCCTTCGTGTAGGTTGAGCCGTGGCAGGGACAGCGGAACCAGCCCTTGCGTCCCTGAAAGACAAAGTCCGGGCGCCAGGGGACCGTACAGCCCAAGTGAGGGCACTTGCGCCAAAGAGCCAGCAAGCCCCCGGGGGTTGTTTCGCCATTGGGCGTAATGCCGGGCTCAAGGTTCAGCAGGAAGAAGCGTCCCTCCGCAATGACGATTGGGTCTGCACCGGCAGCCGGCACTCGGTCCGGTGAAACAGGCACCGGCCCGCCGAAGCCAACAATTTTTCGGATCCACATAAAGTCCAGCGGGGACCCGAGGATCCCGACGAGGCGGGTGATGACGTTTCGTTTTGGAACGGGTTTGGCAACAGGCGTGTCGACAGCGATTGAGCGAGCGGGTACGGGTGCAGCCGCAGCGTGCGTTGGCTGCGCCGCGCTTACGCTTTCAGCTTCAGCTTCCAATCGGCATCCCTCCTCGGCCTATCCTGGATCGACCTTGATCTCCCACGGCCAGATCAGCGCCTGGCCCTGCCCGCGGAAGAAGCTGCCAACCAGCGACAGCACCAGGTAGGCCGTCAAGACGCCTGTGAACATTGTAATGAACACATCGCGCCGCGTCCGGACCCAGCCAAGGCGGAATAGCACGTAGATGATCAGCACCGTGAAGAACGCGATTGTGGAGAGCGGGATTACCTGGTTGGCCATGATGTCCGGGATATTCAGATTCATTCCCTTCCACAGATGAAGGCTCCCATAGCAGCAATCAACGTTGTTGAACGGCACCGGTATACGGTCAAGGTCGCGCGGCCAATCCAGATGGCCGTCGTCTGTACCCAGAGCATCCGGCCAGGGAATGCTGAATTGCAGCCGCTTGGAGAAGTCCTTCGTGGTGACGATGCCCAAGTGCTTTGCCCCCGCCTCATCCCGTAGACAAGGAACCCCGACGTGCTGAGCGGAGTTGTCACACGACGGGATCCATCGGGTGGCGTACTCGAACTTCGTGCGGTCCCCGGCATCGAACGCAACGAGCAGGCCACAGATGAAGATGGCGTAGATCGCTGTGATGATAGTGATGCGAACCGAGTATTTCGTGCCGAACCAGATACCCTGCGCTTCGCGGCTACGGTCTAAGTACGGGATGGCTGCGAAGAAGCCGAGGGCGATGGTCGGCAGGAGGACCCCCGCCCACGCCTTGTCCATGTGCAGCAATAGCTCCTGTAGGTTGAGGAAGTACCAGGGTGCCTTGGAGGGGTTGGGCGTAACGTCCGTGTTGGCGCGGTTCAGGAGAGGCGCGTTGATCAACACCGAAAGGATGACGAAGGTGATCGTGAAGAGGACGGCGGAGATGAACTCGACGAAGACGAGATCCGGCCAAACGAGCACTTCCTCCTCACGCTCCCGCTTGGGGCGGGGTCGGGCGGCACCGGGGGCGCGGCCGGGTGCTGGAGGCGCTTCAATCGCCATTGGCGAAGCAGCCCCCTAGAGCGGCCTCGCCATGCCGCCGTCACGACGGATACGCCAGAAGTGGACGGCCATGAAGATGGCGGCCAGCAACGGCAGCGCGATTACATGAAGCGTATAGAAGCGAATGAGAGCATTTGGGCCGATCTCATAGCCCCCGAAGACGATGAGCTGCGTCTCATCGCCGAAGTAGGGCGCTGAGCCGGCGATGCCGTGGCCTACCGTGACCGCCCAGAGGGCCAGCTGGTCCCAGGGCAGCAGGTAGCCGGTGAAGGAGAGGACGAGGGTGAGTACCAGGAGAATCACGCCTACGACCCAGTTGAATTCCCGCGGGGGCTTGTATGCGCCGGTGTAGAAGACGCGCATCATGTGGAGGAAGACGAGGATCACCATCGCGTGGGCAGTCCACCGATGCAGGTTGCGCATCAGCAGGCCGAACTTCACGTTCGTCTCCAGCGCCGCGATGTCCTGGTAGGCGCGGTCGACCGATGGGACGTAGTAGAACATCAGCAAGACGCCTGTGACCGTGAGAACGAGGAACATGAAGAAGGTAAGTCCGCCCAGGCAGTAAGTATGAGTGATCTTGACGTGTGTGCGATGGAGGCGCGTCGGGTGGAGGTGCAGAAAGACGTTTGTCGCCACGACCAGCATCTGGTTGCGGGGCGTGTTGGGATAGCCGGAGCGGAAGATCGACTGCCAGATGTAATTGTGGAAAATCTTGTCGTAGATGCGGTCCTGGAGGATACCGATCCGTTCCTGGAAGTTTCGTGGTTTTCCCGGCTCTTCGGTGAGCGCCATCTATGCGCCTCCTATCGGGACCACCAGGCGCCCAGAATGACCATGATGGTTAGAGAGCCAAGAATCGTAAAGAGTGCACCCAGAAACTCGTAACCTTCGGGAACGTGGCGGAAGAGTATGTCGAGCGGGGGCATCTTCTCGGCGTCCTTATATCACATCCGGCTCTCGGGCGCGATTGTGAAAGCTTTCGCAATCGCCAATCTAGCACCGCGCTCGGATGAGCGTCAAGCGCCAGTTGGGCCGCCCTCAATGCCGGAAGGCGCGCGTGCCAGAAAATACCATCGCGACGCCGTAGTCGTTGCAGACCTCGACCGCCTCCTCATCGCGCACGCCGCCGCCGGGCTGGATGATGGCGGTTACGCCAGCCTTGCAGGCGTCTTCGACGGCATCCCCGCGGGCGAAAGGAAAGAAGGCGTCGGACGCGAGCACGGCGCCCCTCGCGCGCTCTCCGGCGTGCTCGAGCGCGTGCTGTGTCGCCCAGAGGCGGTTCGGCTGGCCGCAACCTATGCCGACGGTCGCGCGGTCCTTCGCTACGACGATGGCGTTCGACTTGACGTGCTTGAGGGCGGTCCAGGCGAAGCGCAGGTCGTCCAGCTCACCGGCCGTGGGCGCGCGCTTCGTCATGACGCGCAGCTCCAGTTCGGACGCGCGCCGGGTGTCGGCCGTCTGGGCGAGCATTCCGCCCGCGATCGATCTGTATTCCGGGGCGTTTGGCGATTGCGGGCCGTTTGCGGACAGAGCTGAAGCTCTGTCCGTACGGGTGCCGGCGCCATCTCTGATCTGGAGGATGCGGAGGTCACGGCGCTTCTTAAGACGCTCGCGAGCGCTGGTTTCGTAGCCGGGCGAGACGATGATGTCGTAGCGCTTTCCCTTCATGGCCTCCGTCATGTCCCAGGTGACCTCACGGTTGGCCGCAATAATTCCGCCGAAGGGGGAGATCTCGTCGCCGGCGTAGGCACGCTGGTAGGCGACGGCGATATCTTCGTGCGAGGCGACACCGCACGGAGTGGCGTGCTTGACGATGACGACAGCCGGCTCGTCGAACTCCGCGGCGGCGCGCCAAGCGGCGTCGGCGTCAAGATAGTTGAGATACGACATCGCGGCGCCGTGGAGCTGCTCCGCCGCCAGCAGGCCGATCAGCGGACCGGTCGTATCGAGCCGGTAGACAGCGGCCTTCTGATGCGGGTTTTCGCCGTAGCGCAGGTCTGAGGCTTTCTCGAGACCGACGGTTAATTGCTGGGAAAACACGAAGCCGGGCGAATCGGGCCGTTGTGTCTCCGCTCGTCCCACGAGAGCCTCAGGACGAGCGGTCCGAAGGTAGTTGGCGACCGCGGTGTCGTAGCTGGCGACCTGCTGGAAAGCTTTTTCGGCAAGGCGGCACCGGTAATCCAGCGGCGTATTTTCCTTCCGCAGCCGCTCGACAGCCTCGTCGTAATCCGCCGGGTCGACGAGGACGAGAACGCTCGGGAAGTTTTTGGCGGCGGCGCGCAGCATGGTTGGACCGCCGATATCGATGTTCTCGAGCGCGTCTTCAAGGGTGGCTTCCGGCCGAGAGACCGTCTCGCGGAAGGGGTAAAGGTTTACGGCGACGAGGTCGATTGCCGAAAGGCTCTGGCGGGCCAGTTCGTCGAGGTGCTCGGGCTTGTCGCGACGGGCGAGGAGTCCAGCGTGAACGGCGGGATGCAGGGTCTTGACGCGCCCGTCGAGGATCTCGG
>VBJT01000176.1 GCA_005880075.1 Chloroflexota bacterium | reverse complement strand
GGACGGATGCGCTCGGAGCATCGCGCGCACCTCGTGACGGAGGGTGCCGGTGCCTTTTCCGTGATTGATGCGAATGCGGACTTCGCGCCGCTTAACAGCTTCGTTGATCGCGACTGAGACGCGCGCGATGGCGTCTTCGACCATCATCCCGTGGAGGTCGATCTCGCGGAACTTGCGGGAGTGCGCCCACATCGAGGCGGCGCGACGGTTCGGCCGCCGAATGGAATTGCGGCTGCGCTTGCCAGCCGCCATCAGCCCGCGAGCTCGACCACCGTCACTCCGTCTCCTCCGCCGCGCGGTGGGGCGCCCGCGTGCCCCAGTACCAATGCGTGCTTCGACAGCATATTCCGCACAGCGCGGCGCAATGTCCCCGTCCCCTTACCGTGGATGATCCGCAGCTCGCGCACGCCCGCCCGCGCCGCGTCGTCCAGCCGCTGGTCGATGAGCAGAAGCGCTTCGTCCACCGTCAGGCCACGTAAATCGAGCTCGGGCGGGATCGTCGGCATCGGCAGCCGCGAAGCAGGCGGGACCGCGGCGCGCCCATCCCCATTTCCCATTTCCCCTTTTTCGACTCTCTCGATCTGACGCACGTTAATCCGCGCCCGCAGCGAACCCAACTTGACATCGAGGTCGCCCTGTTCGTCCAGCGGGGAGATCGCCTCGCCCGGTGTCGGCACGTCGACCAAGAAGATCTGATCGCCGGCCGCGATCTGCGGGAGTGGCACCCGCCGCCGGCGCTGCTTGCGCTTCGCGACTTCCTTGACTGACGTCTCCGCTTCCGCCACGTCCTCTTTCGCCGCCTCGACGGCCTGCGCGCGCTCGACGACGTTTAGCCGCCCCGCCTTCTGTAGCTCGCGCGTCGCGTCTCGCAGCCGCGAGCGCATCTGCGTTAGTTCTGCCTCCATCTCGCGCTGCGTTTTGTCAATGAGCCGCGTGCGGTTCGCTTCCAACGACTGAAGTTCCTTCGTGACCCTTGCCCGCGCGCGCTCCGCCTCCCGCGCCGCCGATCTCTGCTCCGCACTCGCGCTCTGCGCCGCTTCCCGCTCCCTGTGCAAGTCGGAGATCAGCGCCTCGACGGCGAGGCGGTCGGGGTCGATACCGCTGCGCGCGTCCTCGAGGATTCCTTCGGGCATCCCCAGCCGCTGCGCGATGGCCAGTGCATTCGACTGCCCCGGCAGGCCGATGTGCAGGCGGTAAGTGGGCGAAAGCGTTTCGACATCAAACTCCACCGAGGCGTTGACGATGCCGGGTGTTGTGTGCGCGAATGCCTTTAGCTCACCGTGGTGCGTCGTTGCGACGGTCAGCGCACCGACCTCGAGCAAATGCGAGAGGATCGCCTTCGCCAGCGCTGCCCCTTCGACCGGGTCAGTGCCGGCGCCCAGCTCGTCTAACAGCACCAGCGAATCGCTCGACGCGCTCTCGAGGATCGAGATGATGTTCCCGATATGCGAGCTGAACGTCGAGAGCGACTGCTCAATCGACTGCTCGTCGCCGATGTCTGCGTACATGGCATCAAATATCGGCAGTCGCGAGTTCGCGCCCGCCGGCACCGGCAGCCCTGCCTGCGCCATCAGCGACAGCAGCCCCACCGTCTTCAGCGCGACCGTTTTCCCGCCCGTGTTCGGCCTTTCCGATTTCCGATTTTCGCGTTCAGCGCCCAGCCACACTGTTACCGGAACGACGTCCCCCGTGAGCAGAGGGTGCCGCGCGTTCTCGAGGAACAGCCCGTCCGACTCCTTGTGGAGCCATGGCTGCTCGTGGCCGTCGTGCGGTAGATCCTTCGCGCTCATGTCCTCGCCGAGACGCGCTTTCGCCAGCGACAGGTCGATCTCGGCCAGCGCATCGATCATCTCCGTAACGTCCGCGTCGCGGGCACCTACCCGGCGCGACAGCTCACGCAGGATGCGAGCGATCTCTCGCTGCTCCTCCGCCAGCATCTCCCGCCAGCGGTTGCCCATCTCGACCGTCTCGAGCGGCTCGAGAAACACCGTCGCTCCGGAAGACGAGACATCGTGGACGATGCCTCGAAGCTGCGCGCGCTGCTCGGCCTTCACCGGGATCACGTAGCGGCCGTCCCGCAGGGTGACGATCGGCTCCTGTATCGCCGTGCGCGAGGAGCTCAAGAGCTGGTTGAGCCGCGCCGTGAGCCGGTCGTGCGCGATGCGCGATTCCCGCCGCAACTGGGCCAGCACGGGCGACGCAGCGTCCACCACCTCTGCGCGCTGGTTGATGCAACGCCCGATCTCCGTCTTGACCTCGCGGAAGTCCCCGATGCGGTCCGAGATCTCGGCGAGAAACGGCAGGTAGACGCGCAGGCGGTCGATCGTCTCGCGGACAGTGTGCGCGTGCGCGACCGTCGCCTGCACGTCCAGCAGCTCCGCCGGCTCAAGCGAGTGACCGAGCCCCGCCTGGTGCACCAGCGTCCCGATATCGCGCACCGCGCCAAGCCCGACGTTCGGCTTCATCTCGCGCAGTCTCCGCCCCTGCGCCGTCAGCCGCTGACGGTGAAGCACCTCGCCGTACTCGGTCGACGGCTTGAGCGTGAGCGCCAGCGCCCGCCCGCGCGCCGTCTGGCACTGCGCCGCCAGCCGCGCGATGACCTTGTCGTATTCGAGGGTGATGAGGGACTTTTCCGGCGTCGTCACCCTCTCAGTTTAGCGGCTGTCAACTCCGGTCACCCGTAGGGGCGAGGCAACGACTACATCGGTAAGCGAAATGCGGTGTCGCCAGAGAACCTCGTCTTGCTATCGCTCGCTGTCGTTGCTTCGCCCCTACATCCGAATCGCTGTCAAACTTCCGGATACCGAAAACACCCCACCTCATGGTCATTCACCATTCCCACCGCCTGCATGAACGCATAACAGATCGTTGACCCGACGAAGCGAAAGCCGCGCTTCTTCAGCTCCTTGCTCATCACGTCCGACTCCGCCGTGCTCGCCGGCAGGTCGCGCAGCGATCGGAACTCGTTCCGCTTCGGAACGCCGCCCACGAAGCGCCAGATGTACGCATCGAATGACCCGCGCTCCTCGCGCAAGGCGAGCACCGCCCGCGCGTTCCCGATTGCCGCCTCGATCTTCGCCCGGTTGCGCACGATCCCCGCGTCGCCCAGCAGCCGCGCGACGTCGGTCTCACCGTAACGGGCGATCTTTTCGAAGTCGAAGCCGTCGAAGGTGCGGCGGTAGTTCTCGCGCTTGTTGAGGATCGTCGTCCAGCTCAGTCCCGCCTGCGCGCCCTCGAGGATGAGCATCTCGAAGAGATGGCGGTCATCGTGGGACGGGACGCCCCACTCCTCGTCGTGGTAGCGGAGCATGAGGTCGCCCCAGGGGTCCCACTTGCAGCGGGTGGGTCCGCGGCTTGGAGGTTCTGATGCAGACATCGCGCTATGGCTTCGATGCACTCAGCCTTCGCTGGCCAAATGCATTGGACGCTTCGACAAGCTCAGCACGAACGGAAGCGGAGTCGTGATTGCGGACCGGAGCCGCCGGCCAGGTGCAGCGGGTTACTTCGGTCAAGCGCCCTTAGGGGCAGCAGCCGTCATCGGCTCGCGGCCGCGGGAGCGGCACCAGTCTTCGTACGATGGCACCTCTTCGCCGACGACGTAGAGGAAGTAGAAGCAGCCCATCTCGCCCAGGAACTTGAACCGCTTCCGGAGTTCGGCCACCGTCGCGTCAAAGTCACCGTGCGAGCGCAGGTAGTTCTGGAAGCCACCGTGCTGCTCCTCGAGGTCCAGCATCGTGCGGGCATTGTCGACGATCGCCTCAATCTTGCGCCTGTTGCGGATGACTCGCGGGTCGGCGCTCAGTTCTGCCAGCTCGGCCTCGTTGAACGAGGCGACTAGCCGGTGGTCGAAGCCGCGAAAGGCATCGTGGATGCCGGGCCACTTGTTCTCGACGACCTTCCAGGAGATGCCTGTTTGGAAGATCGCCTTGCTCATCACTTCCAGGTAGTCGCCGGTGCGCTGAGGGACGATCTGCTGGGGCGCGCGGTGGTCGTGGGCTTGATCCGTGGTCTCGGTCGCTTCCACTACTTCGCTCCTTCCTTCACGTGCGAGGCGGCATCGCTCAGCATAACGTACTCCGGCACGGCGGAGCGCAAGTACGCATCCACCTGGTCGCGCAGCTCGGGCTCGTCCGCAAAGAGGTGCTCGAAACCCCAGCTTCCCATCGCGAACAGCACCGGAAAGAGGGAGCGGCCCTTCGCCGTCAGCCGGTACTCGGCACGCGGCGGATAGCCGGCGAGAAGGTCGCGCTCGACGAGTTCCTCCTCCTCGAGGCGCTTCAGACGCTCCGAGAGCAATCTGGGCGAGATGCGGGGCGTCGACTGGCGGAATTCGTTGAACCTGCTGCGGCCGAGAAAGAGGTCGCGGATGATCAACAGCGTCCAGCGGTCGCCGATAATATCGAGCGTCCGTGCGATAGGACAAGCTTGAGCGTAAGGTTGGGTCCGGGCCATTTCGGTTTGCGTTTTCAGTTGCGGCGAGGGTTGACACACTGAGGGTACTAAGTATACTGAGGGACGTCAAGGAGGAGTTTGCGCGCTTGACCGCCCCGAAAGGCCCCCGCATCCGCATCGTCCAGGAGTCCAAAGCGACCGGCGAGACGGCCGCGCTCTATGGCGAAATCCGTTCGGTCTTCGGCTTCCCGATGGTCCCCGACATCATGAAGCTTGCCAGCACCCGCCCCGACTTTCTGCGCGTCCTCCTCGAAGGCTACAAGGCGATGTTCTCCGGCGGGCACCTGCCTCGGCAAGTGAAGGAGATGATCGCGACGGTCGTCTCGAAGGCGAACTCATGCGCCTACTGAACGAAAGCGCATTCATTTCTCCTGCGGTCTGTAGGAGGCAGCCAGGAGGCGGCGGTGGCCGCCGAAGCGGCAGACATCGATGCGCTTCCAGTCGAGGAGAAGCACAAGGCGCTCCTCCGCCTCTGCGTCAAAGTTACCGAGCACGCCTATAAGGTCACAGATGAGGACATCGATGAGCTTCGCGCAGCCGGCCTCTCCGACGACGAAATACTCGAAGGCGTCTTCGTGGCCTGCCAGTTCAACGCCATCGACCGCCTGGCCGACACCTTCGGGCTGTACGAGCTCATGCAACTCCGCGAACAGTGACATTGCCGAACAGTAGCTCAGAAGGAGGGAGTGACAAATGGTTTCAGGCCCATCGCTCAAACAGCAGCTGGACCAGAAGGTCCAGGAGATCAAGCAGGCGGTCTCCGGACTTAGTGAGGAGGAGGCGTCCAAGAAGCGGGGCGACGAAGAGTGGAGCGTGAAAGAGGTACTATCTCACCTGAGCGGCGACGGGAGCAGTGACGCCGTTAGTCTTCTAGACCGCGTGATCAAGGAAGACACTCCGCAAATCGATATCCCTCCAGGGTGGAATCCACCTATGGCGGGATGGGCGCATTTCTCTCCGGTCTCAGTGAAGAGCAGCTCAGCCGCAAGGCGCAAGTCCCGCTGCTCAAGGAAACGCCTCTCGGTGAATACCCGACTCTCGGCCAGTTGGCGGGAGCGCTCATTAACTTTCAGAACGACCACGTCCAGCAGCTTCGTAATATTAGTCATTCGTAATATTAGTCAGCAGTAGCCAGTAGGAGGTAGCGACCAATGGTTTCAGGCCCATCGCTCAAACAACAACTCGACCAGAAGGTCCAGGAAATCAAGCAGGCCGTCTCGGGGCTCAGCGAAGAGCAGGCCGCCAGGCCCCCGGCCCAGGGCGAGTGGAGCGCCAAGGAAGTGCTCTCGCACCTCTGCGGACAGGACGACGCTCTCAGCATGTACGAATTCAAGCGCTTTCTGAGCGAGGACACGCCGCCGCTCGGGATTACGCCCGGCCAGTACAGCGACATCCGCAAGGACGCACCGATCCCCGAGCTGCTCTCGAAGGTCGAGTCAGACTATTCCGCGATCGGCAACTTCTTCGCAGGTCTCAACGAAGAGCAGTTGAACCGCAAGGCCCACATTCCGTTTCTCAAGGAAACGCCTCTGGGAGAATATCCGACGCTTGGACAGTGGGCCATCGGCGTCATCAATTTTCACCTCACTGACCACGTCCAGCAGCTGAAGAACGTGTCGCAATAGTCAAAACGCCACAGATATCGGCTTGTCAATTGACTGGTAGGCTTCGACTGTACTGTATTGAGGGCAGCGCGATTATCAACAAAGGAGGACGCTAACCATGGCAAACGCAGTCACCTGGTTCGAGATCACGGGGAAAGACGGCAGGAAGCTCCAGGACTTCTATTCCGGGGTATTCGGCTGGAAGATCGACGCCAACAACCCGATGAACTATGGCATGGTCGATAACCAGGGTGAGGGCATCGGCGGCGGCATCAGCGCCGGCGACGGCGGCCGCAATCAGGTCACCTTCTATATAGCCGTCGACAACCCGCAGGCCTACCTCGATAAGGTTGAGTCGCAGGGCGGCAAGACGATCATCCCGGTCACCGAGATTCCGGGAACCGTGACCTTCGCCCAGTTCGCCGACCCTGAAGGCAACGTCGTTGGCCTTCTAGATTCGACCTACCAGCCCCAGCAACAACAGCAGCAGCAGTAGACCGATAAAAACCGAGTCGTGGGGAGCCGCGCTCGGTTTGACTCGGCGGTCCCCACGACGCGGACAAGCCGTTCAGAGGAGGAATATGCATGCCCAACCCGGTAGTGCACTTCGAAGTCACGGGCAAAGACGGCAAGAAGCTCCAGGACTTCTACTCCGGCGTCTTCGGCTGGAAGGTCAACGCCGACAACCCGATGAACTACGGCGTGGTCGATAACCAGGGCGAAGGCATCGGCGGCGGCATCAGCGCCGGCGATGGCGGCCGCAATCAGGTCACCTTCTACATCGCGGTCGATAATCCGCAGGCCTACCTCGACACAGTCGAGAGCCAGGGCGGGAAGACCGTCATGCCGGTCACCGAGACCCCGGGGATGGTCATACTCGCCCAGTTTGCCGATCCGGAGGGAAACGTCGTCGGCCTGGTCGACGCGAGCTACGGCTCGCAGCAGTCCTGATCGATGGCGTGGACATAACGCCCAGGCTCCAATCCTCGAGCAGCCCGGCGTTCTGGCCCGGCTAGGGCACTCCGAGAGCCGTCTTAACGGCGGCGATAAGCGCTCGGTCCTCCTCCGGCCCCACGGTGCGCGGATCGAGCAGCAGCGAATCGCGCTC
>VBJT01000043.1 GCA_005880075.1 Chloroflexota bacterium | reverse complement strand
ACCGTAAGATCCTCGCGGACCTCGCCGTTCGCAACGAGCCTGCGTTCGCGAAGATAGCGGCAACAGCCAAAGCGGCGCTCAGCCGCTAATCCTTCCCTACGACTAATCCTTGACGCCTAATCGCTGACGGCCGATAGATTATAATGACGCCGTTACTCACCAGCACGGAGGACCGCCCATGGACCGCAACTCACGCCTGCCCGTCCCTGTAAGAGCCGGCCTGCCCGGGCGACGGAGCACCGTCACACCCGCTCTGTGGCAGCAGGCGGCACCGGTTGTCGCGCGCGGCGCCGCGCTCGTCGCTGCCGGGCTGATCGGCGAGTGGCTGCTGCGCTCGTTCGCCCGGAACGCCTTCAGCACCCCGCGAGCCCAGCCCAAGTCCTCGGCGAAAAGCACAGCCCTTATATCGAAGCCGAACGACAGCATCCCGCAAGGCACGATTTCCGTCTCCGAGACCACCATCGTCATGCGGAGGCTAATAGTCCGGCGGTAGGCGCCCATGGCGAACCTGGTAATCGTCGCCGATATGGTCCGCGGCTTCTGCGAAGAGGGCCG
>VBJT01000175.1 GCA_005880075.1 Chloroflexota bacterium | reverse complement strand
CCGAGGAGAAACAACCCCGGTCGCCCCTGACGAAGGCCCGAGCTCGCATTCCCGTAACCGGAGCGCCCACAGAGCATGTCCCTGCCCCGTTCGCCCACAACGCGGAGTACGAACTGGCGCGCGTTCTTGATTTCTACGGCATCGATTGGCAGTACGAACCCCGGTCCTTCCCGTTGCGCTGGGAACGTGGTCATGTCACGGAAGCGTTCACGCCCGACTTTTACCTACCAGACCTAAATCTGTACGTCGAGCTTACCACCCTCAAGTCGAGCCTCACGGCGGAGAAGAACCGCAAGATGCGGCTTCTTAAGGAGCTCTACCCGGAAGTCAACGTGATAATGCTCAAGAAGCGGGACTACCTGCGCCTTCTGGCCAAGTACGGTTACGGCCCGCTTTCGCCCGACCAGGTCCCCGACATCGACCGCGTGCTTATCACAGCCACAAAGTTGCAGCAGCGGGTCGGTCAGCTAGGGGCACAAATCAGCCGGGACTACGCAGGGAAGGAGCCGGTACTGATCGGTGTATTGCGCGGGGTTGTCTGCTTCATTTCGGACCTGATGCGCCATATATCTGTGCCTTCAGCGGTCGATCTGATGGCGATTTCCTCGTATGAAGGAAACGGGGCGGGGGCGGTGCGGATACTGAAAGATATCGATGAGAACATCAAGGGTCGCGATGTCCTCCTCGTCGAGGATATCGTGGACACCGGCATGACTCTGAACCATGTCATCGACTATCTGCAGACGAAGCGTCCCGCCTCGATCCGTGTTTGCACGTTGCTCGACAAACGGGCTCGCCGCATCGTCAATGTTCCGCTGGACTATGTGGCGTTCGAAATACCTGACGAGTTTGTCGTCGGGTATGGGCTCGACTTCCGCCAGCGCTTCCGTAACCTACCCTTCATAGCCGTCCTCAAACACGATCTGCTTCCCTAACTTATCGCGTGACAGGCCGGTCGACGGCGGCGCGCGGCCCTATGTGGATTTGTGGAGAAACGTGATTTCCGCTTGTCCCAGGCGTCTTTAGGACGTTCCGTGGGGAATTGCGTGCTGGCTGTGGCTCAAGCGCTCTAGGGGGCCACTGCTTACCGTAAGGCGATTGACGCGGCTCGATCCCCGTGTAAGAATGATGATGCTTCCCGGGCGAACCAGAAGCGGATCAGGAAAGAACGGACTCGCTGGAGCGGAAGGGCGACCCGAAGCCCCTGGCGAGACCCGGACGCCTGAGACGACAACGGAATGCCCGGGAGCGTTTTTATTACCCCTCAGCGATCACCTGTCAAGCTATCAGCCTTCTGCTCGTCAGGTGGTATGACCAGCTTCGTAGTGAGCTTCGCATCGATCTCAGACGCGAGAGAAAAGTCGCGGTCCGTAAGTCCTCCCGCGCTGTGTGTGATGATGCGAAGAGTGACCTTGTTGTAATTGATGGTGATGTCCGGGTGGTGGCCTGCAGATTCGGCCAGGTAGGCGACACTGTTGACGAAAGCGATCGCTCGAAGAAACGTGCGGAAAGTAAACTGCTTGCGTAACCGGCCGTCGCGCAACTCCCAGCGGTCCAGATTGGCCAGCCCGGCTTCTATCTCGCGGTCCGATAGTTTCCTGGGTTCAGTCATGGCGAACCTCCAGCGACAAGATAGCATGCACTTCTAACGCCGACGATAATGGGCGGACAGAAGGAGGCGAATTGTGGCGCTCTATGACGCGTCCGTCCCACTCCGGCCCGGAATGCCGACCTATGCCGGGGAGCCGGGCCCTCATTTGGACTACCTCAAACGGATTGCGAACGGGGACTCCGCGAACGTAAGCGCCCTCTCGCTGGGCTCGCACACTGGGACGCACGTTGACGCGCCGCATCACTTTCTCGACGGCCGTTCAACTGTCGAAGCGATGCCGGTCGACGCACTCGTCGGCCCGGCGGACGTTGTAGAGCTGACCGAACAGCGTCACATTATCGCCTCGGATCTCGAGAAGCTCGGAATGCCGACAGGAATGACGCGCGTCCTGCTCAAGACGCCAAACAGCCG
This sequence comes from Chloroflexota bacterium, assembly GCA_005880075.1. Classification (GTDB taxonomy): domain Bacteria; phylum Chloroflexota; class Dehalococcoidia; order SM23-28-2; family RBG-16-64-32; genus CF-163. The sequence continues at coordinate 1,704 of VBJT01000175.1, read as the reverse complement.
GTTCTGGGACGATGACGACTTCCACGCGGACTTCGTCGGCCTCACCGGCGATGCGGCGCGGTGGCTCGTGGAGCGCCGTTTTGTCCTCGTGGGAATCGATTACTTATCGATCGAACAGTTCCGCTCGCGGACGCACGAGGTCCATAAGACGTTGCTGGAAGCCGGCGTGATCATCGTTGAGGGACTCGACCTCAGAAGGATACCGGCAGGCGCCTATACCCTGCTCTGCGCGCCGCTGAAGGTTGTTGGGGCCGATGGAGCGCCGGCGCGCGTATTCCTCTGGGACTAGCCGAGCCGCGATATCTTCAGACCGTCGACAGCCGTGCAAATCAACATCGTGGCGGGCAAATCCGCTTGCTCTCGATATCGTTCTACGACGCCGGCCTCGAAGCCAGCCAGCGCCACTCGCTCGACGAGGTTAACCGTGCAGCCGCCAAAGCCAGCACCGGTCAGGCGCGCGCCGAGCACGCCTTTTGTTCGCGAGGCGAGCTCGACGAGCAGGTCAAGCTCCGGCGTCGAAACCTCGAAGTCATCGCGGAGGCTTGCGTGCGATTCGTACATGAGCTCGCCGAGGCGGGCGAGGTCGCGAGAGCGCAAGGCATCAACGGCCTCGAGCAGGCGCTGGTTCTCGAGCACGACGTGCCGCGCCCGCCTCTCAAGCGGCTCCGGCAGCCGTTGAACGTCATCGATTGCAGCGTCTCTTAGCGACGCGAGACCCAGCGCTTGCGCGGCCGCCGCGCAATCTTCTCGCCGCTCGTTGTACGGTGTTTCGCCTAGTCGGCGCGGTACCTTCGAGTCCACGACGATTATTGCAATATCGTCGGGCAAGGGGACGCACTGCGGCTCAAGCGAGCGGCAGTCGATGAGAAGCGCATGACCAGCGCGTGAGGAAGCGGCGGCAAGCTGGTCCATGATGCCGCTCTGCACGCCCACGAACTGGTTTTCTGCCTTCTGGCAGAGCAGCGCCAACCTCTGCGGCTCGATGTCGATCCCCGACAGGGCGCAGATAGCACCCGCTACGGCGACCTCGAGCGCGGCTGAGGATGACAAGCCCGATGCCAGTGGGACGTCGCCGGCGATAGCGAGATCCACGCCCCGAAGGACATATCCGCCGTCGAGCAGCGCCCAGACGACGCCGCGGACGTAGTCGCGCCACTCGCGGCGGCCGGTACGGCGGGGCGCGCCAATGCGCCATTCGTCGCGTGCGTCGAATGCGCCCGAATAAGCGCGAACGGTTGCCCGGTCAGCCGCAGCGGCTGCGGCGACTCTGACGGTTCGATCGATGGCAACGGGAAGCACAAAGCCTTCGTTGTAGTCCGTGTGCTCGCCCATGAGATTGACGCGCCCGGGTGCTTCGGACACGATTTCCGGTTCGCGATGGAACGCGTTCTCGAAGGTCTGCGGCAACGACTCGTGTTGGATGGTCACAGGATCGCCCGTTCCAGGGTTTGCGGGTTGGTAAGGCAGCCAATATCATATGACTCCCATGCCCGAACGCGCCCTCGACGGACTTACAGTCATCGAATACAACCGTACGGGCGCGGCTGCTTACGCCGCGAAGCTCATGGCCGACCTCGGTGCGGAGGTGATCAAGGTCGAGCCGCCGACCGGTGATCCGGACCGGTACCTCGGCCCCTTCCCCGGCGGCGAGCCGCATCCCGAGAAGAGCGGCACGTTTCTATATCTCAACTGCAATAAGCAAAG
>VBJT01000042.1 GCA_005880075.1 Chloroflexota bacterium | reverse complement strand
GCCGACTATACGGGAGATCATCCCGCGCATCCGCGAACTCCTCGAACGCGAGAAGGCCGCCGGCTCGCACATCATCTTCGTCTGTGATACGCATGAACCAGATGACAAAGAGTTCGAAATGTTCCCGCCGCACTGCATCCGGGGTACCGAAGAGCCGGATGTTATTCCCGAACTCGCTGAATTTGCCGGCGAAATCATCCCAAAGCGCCGCTACAGCGCCTTCTTCGAGACGGATCTTGACGATCGCCTCGAAGAGCTGAAGCCTGACAAGATCATCGTCGTCGGAGACTGCACGAACATCTGCGTGCTCTACACCGCCGCCGATGCCCGCTACCGCGACTACGCCGTCGAAGTCCCTGCCGACTGCGTCGCCACGTTCGACCCGGACGCGCATATATTTGCGCTCAAGCAGATGCAGAGCGTGCTCGGCGCGAACGTCACCGGCTTTACTGCCGCCGCGCAGTGAGCCCGGACGCATTCGCGCCTGACGAACGAGTCCTGTCCGGCGAGACCGCGGACGTCTATTTCCTTCGGACGCGCGAGGCGATGCAGGCCGCGCGTGTGAACCCTGTCGCCGTCATGGAGGTCTTTCCAGCGCGCGATGGAGTTCTCTGCGGGATGCGAGAGGTTCTCGCGCTTCTGGGCGAAGTCCTGCCGTCCGAAGGGGAATCCTGGGCGCTTGGCGAAGGCGACCGGATTTCGGCGAAGGAGGTCGTGCTTCGCATCAAGGCCCGCTACCTTTCGTATGGCATCTATGAGACAGCGATACTCGGCATTTTGGCGAGCGAGACGGGATGGGCGACCGCAGCCAGGGAGTGCGCCGACGCAGCCGGTTCGCTACCGGTGGTAAGCTTTGGCGCGCGACACGTCCACACAAACGCTGCGCCCAACATGGACTACGCGGCAACGGTTGGCGGATGCGTGAACTGCTCCACGCCGCTCGGCGCGATACTAGCGGGTACCGAGCCATCGGGCACGATGCCGCATGCCATGGTCCTCTGCTTCGGCGACACGGTAGAAGCGGCGCTCGCCTACGATAAGCACCTCGCCCCCGCCGTGTCACGGACGGTGCTGGTCGATACCTTCCTCGACGAGGCTGAAGAATCCATTCGCGTCGCACGGGCCCTGGGCGACAAGCTCCAGGCCGTCCGCCTCGATACGCCACGCGAATTGGGCGGGGTCACGCCCGAGCTGGTACAGAGAGTCCGGGCCCGCCTCGACAGCGAAGGATTTTCAGGCGTCCAGATCTTCGTCAGCGGCGGCATTACACCGGAACGCATCCGGGAGTTCATCGAAGCCGGCGCGCCGGTGGACGGTTTTGGCGTGGGCAGTTACATCAGTTCGGCGAAACCGAACGATTTCACCGCCGACCTCAGGGAGATCGACGGCCGCCCCATCGCCAAACGCGGCCGCACTCCGGGGATCACCCCGAACCGTCGTCTTCAGCGCATGATCTAAGAAGGAGCGCCTGACGTCTGCTTTGGACAGCGCCTAAAAAGCTAGACCGGCGAATGGGGGCGCATTCGCCGGTCCGAAGCCGTTGAGGGGGATGGGTTTTCTCGTTTAGTGACCTCATTCAAGCGCATCTCTGACAATGTGACAATTGCCAAACGGCTAGTTCTTTGCGGAATTGGGAATACGACTTTGGTTTATGCGGACGTAAACCAAACCATTAATTTGCAATCCTCGGGCGGCCACGGTTGCGGTAAAATGGCCGATAGTGGGCTCCTTCCTTCGGCCAGGTCTAGCCCCTCGCGGCTACTGCATGTTTGAGGCAGCTGTGTGCCGTGTGTCGCCACCCTCCCGCGCTTTCTCGGTGCGCAGCCCGTGAACCTCCTCATCGTGGGCTCGGGCGCTCGCGAGCACGCCCTCGCCTGGAAGTTCCGTCAATCGCCGAGGCTCACGGACCTCTTTGTCGCGCCCGGAAGCGGAGGCACGGCAGAAATCGCTCGCAATCTACCACTGGACCTCGCCGACCTCGACGCGATCTGCGCAGCCGCTTCTGACCACCGGGTGGATCTCGTCATTCTCGGCCAGGAAGGCCCTATCGCGGCGGGCCTTGCCGACCGGCTCGCAGTACGCGGGATCGCTGCTTTCGGGCCTTCGCGCGATGCCGCCCGTATCGAGTCCTCGAAAGTGTTCGCCAAGGACCTCATGCGGCGCCATGACATTCCAACCGCGGCGTCGGAAACGTTCAGCGGCCGCTCCGCCGCCCGCGATTATATCGAATCTCGCGCCGGCCCCCTCGTCGTCAAGGCCGATGGGCTGGCGGCGGGTAAGGGCGTCTTCATGTGCGACACGACAGACGAGGCGTTACGGGCCGTAGATCTCATGCTCGGAGATGAGCGCATCTTCGGCGACGCAGGCTCGAGGGTCGTCATCGAGGAGCGTCTCTCCGGCCGCGAGGTCTCGGCTCACGCCTTCACGGACGGCGTCACCGTCGCTCCGATGCCTTTCTCGTGCGATTACAAGCGCGCGCATGACGGGGACGAAGGGCCGAACACCGGCGGGATGGGCGCCTACAGCCCGCCGCTCTGGCTCGACGAACCGCTGGAGCCCCTTATCCATGAGACGATCACCGAAGCGGCGATCCATGCGATGCGACAGGAAGGCTCGCCCTATCGCGGCGTCCTTTACCCCGGATTGATGATTACTTCCGAAGGCCCTCGCGTCCTTGAGTTCAACTGCCGCTTCGGCGACCCGGAGACCCAGGTCTTACTGCCCCGCCTTAAATCTGACCTCCTCGAGATTTGCTGGGCCGTCGTAAACAACCGTCTTTCCGAAGCCGAGATCGAGTGGTCAACCGACGCCTGCATAGGCGTGGTCGTCGCGTCCGGCGGCTATCCCGGCGAGTACCGTACGGGCTTCTCAATCGCCGGCCTCAACTCGGTCGAGCCTGGCGTCCTGATATTTCACGCGGGAACTATTCGCGACGAGGACGGTACAGTCCGCACGAGCGGCGGCCGCGTCCTGACGATGGTGGCGTCGGCGCCCACGCTGCCGGAGGCACGAGCGATCGCCTACCGCAATGTGCAGCGCATCCATTTCACGCGCGCCGACTACCGGAAAGATATCGCTGCGCCCGCGCAGGACGCCCGGGTCGATTAGTTGGTCACTATGCCGGAGCGATGCGTCCGCTCGTGCTCCTCCAGGCTCTCGGTCGTCGGGAACTCCATGCTACACGAGGGACATTTCCGTGCCTGCTCGGCCGGAGCATTATCCGTCGAAGGGCCCATGTGCTCTCGGCTGACGTGCTCCTCCATGGCGCCTTGAGTCGGAAATTCGGCGCCGCACTCGGGACAGCGAAACGTGCGTTCCATACCTCCACACCTTCCCTTCCACACTCACGCTAACGCCCACGAGGCTCGTTCAAGCTCACAGGGACCTTCGCGTGCCTATCAGAACGATTACGATTCGTCAAGCAAGTTGACGCCGGTTCGCGCTAGAGCAAGAATCACGCCATGACTTTCTGCAGCGACGCAAGCCGTCACCGATGCCCCGCGTAGCCATCCTCACCGGCTCCAAATCCGACCTGCCAGTCCTCGAACCATGCGTAGAGGCGCTAACTAAACTCGGCATTGAACACGAAGCTCAGGTAATGTCCGCTCACCGCTCGCCGGCGAAGGTCCAGCAATTCGCTGCTACTGCGGCGGCGAACGGGTTCGAAGTGATCATCGCCGCCGCCGGGATGTCCGCGCACCTTCCCGGCGTCGTCGCATCCATGACGACCCTTCCGGTCATCGGCGTCCCGATCGCGTCGGGAAGTCACGCGGCTTCCGGCCTTGACGCCCTCCTCTCGATCGTGCAGATGCCGCCCGGGGTCCCCGTCGCCTGCGTGGCGATTAACGGCGCGAAGAACGCCGCGCTTCTCGCCGCCGCGATCCTCGCCCTCAAGCATGACAACATCCGCGAAGCACTCGATCGCCTGCGTCAAGAACAGGCCTCGGCCTAAAGGAGAAACAAAGATGCCGATCGTCCTCAACGCCGCAGCCAGCCCCGTCGAGATGCTCCCCGGCGTCATCCGGCGCACTCTGACGGACGGCGAGCGCATGATGCTTTGCGAGATCCGTATGGAGGCGGGCGCCGTCGTCCCGCTGCACACGCACCCGCACGAGCAGACGGGCTATCTCGTGTCAGGCCGCTGCCGCTTCAGGCTGGGCGACGAGATTCGCGAACTCGCTCTCGGAGATACGTGGATAGTCCCGGGGGGCGTCGAGCACGAGGCGACCGCGCTGGAGCCGTGCGTCTTCGTAGATGTCTTCTCGCCCCCTCGCGACGAGTACCGTTAGGCCTGTCCCTTACAGCAAGCTGACCGGGTCGACGTCTACCGTCCAGCCGCGCGGGAACTGCATATCGCGGATGAGCGCGACGGGGTCGGCGCCGCGCAGGACGAGGTTCCAGCGCCAGCGGCCGCGCACGCGGGGAACGAAGGCGGGCGCCGGGCCGAGTACATCGAGGTTGGGCAGGCCACGGCGGTCCCTTTCTTGCGTCAGGCGGGTGGCCATCGCAGCCGCCTGCTCCTGCGAGTAGCCCGCGACGGTGTGAGCGTACGTCAAGCGCACCAGCCGCCCGAACGGCGGATATCCGAGGTTGCGGCGGAACTCGATCTCGCGCTGGTACATAGAGTTGTAGTCATGCCGGCGGACGGACTGGATGGCGTGATTCTCCGGGGTGTACGTCTGGATGATCACGCGGCCGCCGCGAGGGCCGCGGCCGGCACGCCCTGCCACCTGCTCGAGCAGCTGGAAGGTGCGCTCGGCAGCGCGGAAGTCTGGCAGGTGCAGAGCGGTGTCCGCCGTGACCACGCCAACGAGCGTCACGAGCGGCATGTCGAGTCCCTTCGCGATCATCTGCGTGCCGATAAGAACATCAGCCTCGTGGGCGAGGAAGCGGGCGAGGATCGCCTCGTGAGAGTCGCGGCCGCGGGTGACGTCGCGGTCCCAGCGCAGGGTGCGCGCCTCGGGAAAGGCGCGGCGCACCTCCTCCTCGACGCGCTGTGTGCCCAGTCCGACATGGCGGATGCGGCCGCCCTTGCATTCTGGGCAGTGGGTAGGTAGCGGCTGCTTGCGACGGCAGTAGTGGCAGATCAGCGACTCTTCGCTTTCGTGGTAAGTCAGGGCGACGGCGCAGGAGCGGCATTCGGGCACGAAGCCACAATCCCGGCACTGGACAAACGACGCGGTGCCTCGCCGGTTCAGGAACAGAATCACCTGCTCGCGGGCGTCGAGCGCGCGCTGCATCGCGGCGGCGAGCGGGCGGCTGAAGATGTTTCGGTTACCGGCTTTTAGCTCCTCTCGGAGGTCAACGACATCCACCTCAGGTAGTGGGCCGGTTTCGACAGAGCCGTCGGCTGAGCGGCGCAGGCGTTCCGGCAGTTCGAGCAACCGGTATGCGCCGTCGTTCGCGCGGAAGCGGCTCTCGACGCCGGGCGTGGCCGAGCCGAGGGCGAGAACCGCGCCGGTGAGGCGGCACAGCTCCTCGGCAGCGTAGCGGGCGTGGTAGCGGGGCGAGCCCTCCTGCTGCTTGTATGTCCATTCGTGCTCCTCGTCAATGATCACGAGGGCAAGATCCGGCTGCGGGGCGAACAGCGCGCTCCGCGGACCGATAACCACCGCGTAACGGCCATCGCGAATTTCATGCCACATGTCGAAATGCTCGCCTAGCGAGAGGCGGCTGTGCATGACCGCAACCTGCCCCGGCAGGCGTTCGGCGAAGCGGCGGACTGTCTGGGGCGTGAGGGAGATTTCTGGCACGAGGACGATGGCCCGCTTGCCGAGAGCGACAGCCCGGTCTAGGGCGGCGAGATACACCTCCGTCTTCCCACTGCCGGTCACGCCATGGAGGAGGAAGGTCTTCGGGCCTCGCCACAACGGGTCTGGGTCGAGCGCCTCCGCGATCAACTCGTAGGCGCGTTGCTGGTCTGCGGTCAGCGAGGACGGCTCGCGGTAAGGAAATACCCGTCCGGCCAGCGGGTCGCGGACGACGTTTACTTCCTCAATGCGGGCGACGCCTTCGGCCTGCAGATCGCGAAGAAACGCGGGGGTAAGGCCCAGGTCAAGAGCGCGAGGCAGCGCCAGGACGTCCTCGTCGACCAGCGTTTCGAGGACGAGCGCGCGGCGAAGGGCGCGCGGCGCGCCGTCCTGCCGGAGGTCCTCGATGCGGGCGAGGACCTCCGCCTCCCCGGCATCGAGGCGCAGCTGGCGCAGGATCTTTGGAGCAACCTGCGGGCGGGCGAGACGATACGAACGCTGGAGAAAACCGCGCTTAACCAGCGCCGCGATCGCAGAGGGCATGCCCGTCTGCTTAAGCTCCCGCCGCAACTGCTCCGCCTCTGTCTCGCCCAGCTCGATCGCTCGGCGGAGGACCGCCGCCTGAAGGTCAGTCAGCTTGAGATGCGGAAGCTCTTCGAGCGAGGCGAGAGGCCGGAGCATGATGAGCGGGCGGCGCTTGAAGCCGGGCGGCAGCATCAGCGAGATGCAGTCGAAGAGTGGCGCCAGGTAGTAGTCGCTGAGCCAGCGGGCGAGCTGGAGATGTGTCGGGGATAGTAGCGGGCGAACATCGATGACGTCGGCGATGTCACGGGTCTGCGCGAAGGACGCAGAGTCGCTGCGTTCGACCACGATCCCTTGTAGCGTGCGGGAGCCGAAGGGGACGTAGACGGCCTGGCCGGGCTCGATCGGAAGGCCGTCGGGAATGCGATAGGTGAAGGTCTGACGGAGCGGAGCGGCGGCATTCACCGCCACATCAGCAAAAGGCATTGCGGCGTCAGTATAGCGAGGCAGGCGGCTATCTCTAACCGGCGGGTGTCACAGGCGAAGGCGAGCTACGAACAATGCCTCACCGCGTGTCATTCTGACGAAGGAATAACCTGGCGCAGAAGATTCATCGACATAGAAGCGCAAGCGCGCCCGAAGAGTATCCCGGCTGCCGTACAACGCCCGAGCAACCCGCACGCACAGATCCTTCGTTCTTCAGGATGACAGGGTGCGCGGGATCCGCTTACGCCTTGGTCGCCTCTTCAGCTTCCTCGGGCTCGCTCGGTGGCTCTTCCGACTCGTCTGTCGCGGCCTCGACCGCCGCTTCGGATTCTGCGGCGGCGTCTGTGGAGATTTCCTCCACTCCTTCCTCCGACTCCACGGCTTCGGCGGCGGCCGTCTCCTCCACAAGCTCGCCTTCTGGCGTCGCCGCATCCTCACCGACCTCCGCCTCTTCCTCTACATACTCCTCTTCGAGTTCGGGCGCGGGAACGGCACCCGGAGCCGTCAGCGCCTCGAAGCGGGCGCGCGCCCCGGGCTTGATGCGCGCGGCCTTGCCGACCCGGTCTCGCAGATAGTACAGGCGGGCCCGGCGCACCCGGCCGACTCGCGCTACCTCCACCTTCTCAACTAGCGGCGAATAGTAAGGGAAGGCGCGCTCGACGCCGACGCCGTGGCTCACACGCCGGACGGTGAAACTGGAGCCCGCCCCGCGCGTGCGGATGCGGATGACGACACCTTCGAAGACCTGAATGCGTTCACGATCGCCTTCAACGACTTTGGCGTGCACACGCACGGAATCGCCCGGCCGGAAGTCCGGGATCTTGGGATTGCGTTTTAGGTCTACGGAGGATTTAGCGTCCATAGCACAACGTTTTCAGTCTAGAGGTCGCCCTCTTTAACGGCAACTTGATTAGCAGCCAGCCATTCGCGGTCCTCATCGGTCAATGGAGCTTTCTTTAGCAGGTCGGGGCGGCGTTGCGCGGTCCAGACCAAGTTGCGGTGTCGGCGCCAGCGCGCGACCTCTTGGTGGTTGCCGGAAAGCAAAATATCCGGCACTTGCCAGCCGCGGAAGTCCGGCGGGCGCGTGTACGGCGGCGCTTCCAGCAGGCCATCGGTGAACGATTCATCGCCGGCGGAGTCGGGCGAGCCGAGGGCCCCCGGAAGGTGGCGGACCACCGCATCGACAAGCACCATTGCGGGCAGCTCGCCGCCCGAAAGGACGTAATCGCCGATGCTGAGTTCGAGCGTCACCAGTCGCTCGTGCACGCGGGCGTCAATGCCCTCGTAATGGCCGCAGATGAGCACTAGGCGCTGTTGGCTTACCAGCTCCAGTGTGAGGTCGTGATCGAGGACACGTCCGAGCGGGGTGAGGAGGACGATAGGACCGCGCTCGGAATTCATCTCAAGGACCGCTTCGGTCGCTTCGAACACGGGCTCAGGCTTAAGGACCATGCCCGCGCCGCCGCCGTAGGGGTAGTCGTCGGCGACCTTATGGCGGCCCTTGGCCCAGTTGCGGATGTCGTGGATGTGGATGGAGACGACGCCGGACTCGACGGCTCGCTTGATGATGGACTCATCGAAGGGGCCGCGGAACATATTCGGGAAGAGGGTGAGAACATCGATGCGCATTCCTATCCCATTTTGCCCCACAACAAGAGGAACTAGGAACTAGGAATAAGGAACAGGAAATAAAGCAGCTACGCAGCTAGGGCTAAGGTGCATGTTCGGACCGCTCGCCGCGTAGCAGTTCCAGTGCATGCGGAAGCACCGGCAAGATCACCGACAGGTTCTCGCGGACTCCTTTCGGGTTCCCCGGCAGGTTGACGATGAGCGTGCGGCCCCGCACTCCAGCGACAGCGCGACTGAGCATCGACATCGGCGTATGTTTGAGTCCCTCGGCGCGCATGGTTTCCGCCAAGCCGGGTACCTCGTAATCGATGACCGCTCGCGTTGCTTCCGGCGTGACGTCGCGAGGGCCGAGGCCGGTGCCTCCCGTCGTCACGATCAGGTCGAGCCGTTCGCCGTCCGCCCACTCGCGCAGGCGCTGGCCGATTTTCGGCTGCTCGTCCGGAATGATTTCGTAGCGTTCGACGGTCGCGCCGATATTTCCGAGAAGGTCGCGAATTATGGCGCCCGAAGTGTCTTCCCGCTCACCGGCGGCGCCTTTATCGGAAATCGTCAGGATGGCCGCGCAGAGGGTCACTTGGGGAGGAAGTGGGAAAATTCGCGCAAGAAATATTGCATAAGTACTTGACAGTAGGGGATTAAGTGTTATTATTGCCCACGAAATGGGATGGAGTGGGGAATCCACCCATGACCCGCCTGACCGGCCCTTTGGTCTCGTAACCGGCCAGCGGGACAGCCCAAAGTATAGCACTCTCCTATCGCCAGGCAAGAAGGAGTTGGCACTCGGTGGTCGACTTTCGGGGGAAGTACGAACACACGATAGACGACAGAGGACGCGTCTCCCTGCCTGCGCGGTACCGCAATGAGTTTGCGGAGAAGATTATCCTCCTGATGAGCGAAGACGGCTGCATCGAGGTGTACACCGAGGCCGGCTTCAATGAAGTTGCGAGTCATACGGCAGTGAAACCTCCCACCACGCGCGAAGGTCGACGCGCGCGGCGAGGTTTCTACTCAGACTCTTACGACACTGAGCTGGACCGCCAGGGTCGCATCCTGATCCCGCCGCTGCTCCGGCAGCAGGCGGCGGTCGACGGGGGCGTAGTGATCGCCGGGCGCAAGGAGTGCCTGGAGATCTGGAACCCCCGGAGGCTGGAGCAAGTCTTGCAGGCTGCGCGGGCGGCTTCCTCGGCAGAACAGGCGCCTGAGGATTAGGACAGGTGGTTGCAAATTTGTCCCCCAGGAAAACCCTGACTCACGCGCCCGTCCTGACGGAGGAGGTTGTCCGATACCTGGCGGTCCAGCCCGGCGGTCGTTACGTGGACTGCACGGTGGGCGCGGGCGGTCATGCCGCCGCCATTATGGACGCGGCTTCGCCGGGAGGCCTGCTGCTCGGCCTGGATGCCGACCCAAGCAGCCTCGAAATCGCCAAGCGAGCCCTGTCCGAATTCGGCGACGACGTCCAGCTGGTGGAGTCGAACTTCCGCGAGCTGTCCAGTGTTTGCCGGCGCTACAGCTTCGTACCGGTTTACGGGGTGCTATTCGACCTTGGCGTCTCCTCGATGCAACTGGCCGACGAATCGCGAGGATTCGGATTCCAGGTGGAAGCACCGCTGGACATGCGCTTTGGCCCCGGTCAAACGCTGACAGCGGCCGAAATAGTGAATGAATATGGCGAGGCCGAATTGGCAGACGTCATCTGGCGTTTCGGCGAGGAGCCGGCCAGCCGGCGCATCGCGCGGGCGATAATGCGCGCGCGGCCGCTGAAGACAACGACAGAACTTGCAACCGTTGTCGCCCGCGCAACTGGTGGGCAGCACGGCCAACGGATACATCCGGCGACCCGGTCATTCCAGGCGTTGCGCATCGCCGTGAACGATGAGCTTGGGGCGCTTGGTGAGGCGCTGGGGCAGGCGGTGGAAGTTCTACGCAGCGAAGGGCGGTTCGTGGTCATCTCTTTTCACTCGCTCGAAGACCGCATCGTCAAGCAGTTTATCGCACGAGAGTCACGCGACTGCATCTGCCCGCCCGAGCAACCGACATGCACCTGCGGCCACACGGCAGGTTTGAAACCAGCTACGAAAAAAGCAGTCAGTCCGACAGCGGAAGAGCTCGCCACGAATCCGCGCAGCCGCAGCGCGCGGCTGCGCGCCGCCGAGAAGCTGGCGGAGAAGAACTGATGGCTGCGGCGCGCAGGCAACCAGCCGCCGGAACGGGCTTGTTACATTCTCCTGCGCTTCCCGTCGTATTGATCCTGGCGGCGATGTCGATCGGGCTTACTGCATTGCTGCCGCTCATCCAGTCGAGCAGCGCGACGAGCACCGCGGGCGATGTGCGGGCGCTCGAGGCGGAACGGACTGACCAGCGGGCGCGCTTACGGGCACTCGAGCTCGAGATCGCCCAACTGGGAAGCCTCAGCCGCATCGAGCAGGAGGCGGCCGCGCGGTTCAAGATGGGTCCGCCGAAGGTGCAGAACTACATTGCGGTCGACGCGCCGGCGCCAGAAGCACGCAAGATTCCCACCCGCTACCTGGCGGAAGAGCCTCAAAAGGATTCTGATAGCCCCTCACTCTTCGAGGACATCATGGACCGGCTGACACCCTAGGGTCGACCATGCGCGGACAAAAGTGGAGCACGAAGTGGCGGGTCTGGACAGTGGTGTGCGCGATCGTGGTCGTCGCCGGAGTGCTGATCGCCAGGTTGGGACAACTCCAGATCATTGACCACAAGCAGTATGCGACGGAGGCGAGGTTGAGTCATGTCAGTGAGGACACGCTCTCGGGCCGGCGCGGCGCGCTCCTCGACCGAAATGGCTACCCTCTGGCCGGGAGCCAAGACTCGTTCGACCTCATGGTCGAGACGAAGACCTGGGCGGACGCCAAAAACGCAGCGGAGTCGGCCGCGGCGCTTAGCCCTATTGCGGGCGTGTCAACGGAGCAGATGGTGGCCAGCGTTTCGGGCAGTTCGATATACGAGGTGCCGGTGGCGCGCGGCTTGAGCTACGACCAGGCGCAGGCGGTTCGTAAACTCGCACTACCGGGAGTCCGGCTAATGGCGAGCAGCCGCCGGGTCTATCCAGAGGGCAATCTCGGCGCGCAGTTGCTCGGCTTCGTCGGGCAAGACAACTCCGGGCTGACGGGCCTGGAGTCGGACCTGAACGACGTTCTCGGCGGGGCGAAGGGCACTTTGACGTATGAGCGGGACGGCCTCGGCAACCAACTAGCAGTGGGTGAAAGGCAGGAGGTCGCAGCGCAGCCCGGGGCCAACGTTGTCCTTACGATCGACCGCTATATCCAGCGCCTCGCGGAAACCGAGCTTGACAAGACAATCGAGAAGACCAAGGCGACGGGCGGCAGTGTCGTCATAGTCCAGCCGAAGACGGGCGACATACTCGCGATGGCGAGTAGACCCTCGGCCGACGTCACGAAGCCCGATCTCAGCGACGATTCGAAGCTGGCCCTCTTCCGGAACAAGGCAGTCACTGACACATACGAGCCGGGGTCGGTCTTCAAGCTCGTTACGATGGCGTGCGCGCTGGATCTCGGGCTCGTGGGCCCGTACACGCCATGGCACGACTTGGGCGTGTTCAAGGTAGACAACTGGACGATTCGCAACTGGGACTACTCGGCGAACGGGGACCAGAGCGTCACGCAGATCCTATCGAAGAGCCTCAATACAGGAGCAGCCTGGCTTGCCAGCCTCGCTGGTCCGGAGCAGTTCTATTCTTATGTCGACCGCTTCGGCTTCGGCAAGGCTACCGGCTCCGGGCTCGGTGGCGAGGTGACCGGGCAAGTGCGAACGCCGGCCAGCGATCCAGGCAACTGGCGGTCCGTCGATATGGCGACGAACAGCTTCGGGCAGGGACTGAGCGCTACTCCTCTACAGGTGTTGATGTCGGCGGCAGCGATCGCCAACGACGGCTTGGTGATGAAGCCAAAAGTCATCAAGGAGATCGCCTATCCCGACCACGTCCAGACGGTTGCGCCGGAAGCGAGCGGGCAGGTGATCAAGCCGGAGACGGCACGCACCCTCCGCGAGATGATGGGCGTTGTAGTTGACGGGATATCGCCCACGCTTCTCGATGTGCACGGCTACAAGGTCGGAGGAAAGACGGGAACAGCCAATCTGACGGTGAACGGCGGAGGATACAAGCCGGACGCCTACATTTCCTCGTTCCTCGGCATCGCCCCGCTCGACGACCCCGTCCTGGCCGTCCTGGTAAAGATCGACGAGCCGCAGGGAACGCCTTGGGGCACCGTGGTAGCTGCGCCTGCTTTCCAGCACATCGTCGAGGGAGCGTTACCGTACCTAAAGATCCCGCC
>VBJT01000174.1 GCA_005880075.1 Chloroflexota bacterium | reverse complement strand
CGGGACGAATGTTGCTTCTTCCGGCGGGTAGACGATGATGCGGCCTCCAGAGAGGCCTTTCCCGAGATAGTCGTTGGAGTCGCCTTCCAGCCAAAGAGTGACCCCGGACGGGACGAAAGCGCCGAAGCTCTGGCCGGCCGAACCCTGGAAACGGATCGCGATGGTGCCGTCCGGGAGACCGTTGAAGCCGTACTTGCGTGTCAACTCGCTGCCCAGGATTGTGCCGACTGTGCGGTTGGTGTTGTGGATCGGCAGCTCGATATCGACGTTCTCACCGCGCTCGAGAGCGGGCGCGCAGAGCTTAAGCAGCTCCTGGTCGAGCGCCTTATCGAGGCCGTGGTCCTGGGTTGTAACGCGGTGCGTCGCGATCTCTGGGCCGACTTCCGGGCGGTAGAAGATCGCCGAGAGGTCGAGGCCCTGCGCCTTCCAGTGGTCGATTGCCTTGCGCATGTCGAGCAGGTCACTTCGGCCGATCATTTCGTCCAGCGTGCGGAAGCCCATCTGCGCCATGTACTGTCGGACCTCGTCGGCGATGAAGCGGAAGAAGTTCACGACGTGCTCGGCGCGACCCTCGAACTTCTCGCGCAGCTTCGGGTTCTGGGTCGCAATGCCGACGGGACAGGTGTCGAGGTGGCAGACGCGCATCATCACGCAGCCCATGACGACAAGCGGTGCGGTGGCGAAGCCGTACTCCTCGGCGCCGAGCAGCGCCGCAATCACGACGTCGCGGCCGGTCTTCATCTGGCCGTCTGTCTGCACGATGATGCGGTCGCGCAGGTTATTCAGCACGAGCGTCTGCTGTGTCTCGGCGAGGCCCAGCTCCCAGGGGATGCCGGCGTGCTTAATCGAGGTCAGCGGGCTGGCGCCGGTGCCACCGTCGTGGCCACTGATGAGCACGACGTCTGACTTCGCCTTCGCGACGCCGGCGGCGACGGTACCGACGCCGATCTCGGCGACCAGCTTAACGCTGATGCGGGCGCGCGGGTTCGAGTTCTTGAGGTCATGGATGAGCTGGGCGAGGTCCTCGATCGAGTAGATGTCGTGGTGCGGCGGCGGGCTGATCAGCCCGACGTAGGGAGTCGCGTAGCGCACCGCGGCGATCCACGGATAGACCTTGGCGCCGGGGAGCTGGCCGCCCTCGCCGGGCTTGGCGCCCTGCGCCATCTTGATCTGCAACTCGTCCGAGTTCACGAGGTATTCGCTGGTGACGCCGAAGCGGGCCGATGCGAC
The DNA here is from genome assembly GCA_005880075.1 of Chloroflexota bacterium. Taxonomy (GTDB): domain Bacteria; phylum Chloroflexota; class Dehalococcoidia; order SM23-28-2; family RBG-16-64-32; genus CF-163. Next base: position 5,245 of record VBJT01000174.1, on the reverse strand, counting down.
CTGCTTGATCGCCGAGCGGCGCAGGTCGCCGTTCTCGTCGGGCGTGAAACGGCGGCGGTCCTCGCCGCCCTCGCCGGTGTTGCTCTTGCCGCCGATGCGGTTCATCGCGATCGCCAGCGTCTCGTGCGCTTCCGCGCCGATCGAGCCGAAAGACATCGCGCCGGTCGCGAAGCGCTTGAACAGGTTCTCGGCCGGCTCGACCTCTTCGATCGGGACTGGTTCCCGGTCCGGGTTGAGCTCGAAGAGACCGCGCAGGGTGCAAAGCCGTTCGCTCTGCTCGTTCACCATCTGCGTGTACTCGCGGAACATATCTTCCCGGCCCGTACGGGTCGCGTGCTGGAGGCGGAAGACCGTCTCTGGGTTGAAGAGGTGGTATTCGCCGTCGCGGCGCCACTGGTATTGGCCGCCCCAGGCTAGCTCGTCCAGCCCGCCGTCGCGGTCCGGGAAGGCGCGCCTGTGGTGCCAGAGCGTGTCGCGTGCGACCGCTTCCAGGCCGATGCCGCCGACGCGAGAGGCGGTATAGGTGAAGTACCTGTCGATCAGCTCTTGCCCGAGGCCGATCGCCTCGAAGATCTGGGCGCCGCGGTAGCTCTGGATCGTCGAGATGCCCATCTTGGACATGATCTTGACGGTACCCTTCTTGATGGCCTTCAGGTAGTGCTGGACAGCCTCCTCGTACGAGATCTCGCCTTCGAGCAGGCCCCCGTCCCGCATGTGGGCGAGCGTGTCGATCGCAAGGTAAGGGTTGATCGCGCCGGCGCCGTACCCGAGGAGCAGCGCGAAGTGATGCGACTCGCGCGCGTCACCGGTCTCAACGACGAGGCCGATCTGCGTGCGCTTCTTCTCGCGAACGAGGTGGTTGTGCAGCCCGGCCACGGCCAGCAGCGACGGTATGGGCGCCCACTCAGGGCTGACGCCGCGGTCTGAGACGATGATGATGGTCGCGCCTTCGGCGATCGCCTCGTCGGCGCGCCTGCAGAGCTCGTCCATCGCCTCTTCGAGTGCTTCGGCGCCCCCGCCGGCCCGGAAGAGCATCGGGAGGGTCGTCGCGCGCAGCTTTCCGTCGTTCAGCGTCTTGAAGCGCGCGAGCTGGTCGTTGTCGATGAACGGCGATTTCAGGCTGATCAGGTGGCAGCTCTCGGGTTGCGGGTCGAGCAGGTTGCCTTCGGGGCCGATCACGGTCTTGACCGACGTCACAATCTCCTCGCGGATGGCGTCGAGCGGCGGGTTGGTGACCTGCGCGAAGAGCTGCTTGAAGTAGTTATAGAGGAGCTGCGGCTTGTCCGAGAGGACGGCCAGCGGCGTGTCCGTGCCCATCGAACCGACCGCCTCCTCGCCGTTCTTGCCCATCGGGCCGAGGATGTACTTGAGGTCTTCCCAGGTGTAACCGAAGGCGAGCTGCTGCTCTGTAAGCGCCTCCCCGTGGAGCGTGCCGGCAGGCTCGCCGCCGTGGTACTCCTCGAAGGCGCGCATGTGCGTCTTCAGCCACTCGCCGTAGGGCTTCTCGCCCGCGTACTTGTGCTTGAGTTCCGCGTCGTCGATGATGCGGCCTTCGTCGAGCGAGATGAGGAACATGCGGCCCGGCTGGAGGCGGCCCTTGTGCAGGATATTCTCGGGCGGGATGGGCAGCACGCCGACCTCCGAGGCCATGATCACGTAGCCGTCCTTCGTCACGTAGTAGCGCGACGGCCGCAGTCCGTTGCGGTCGAGCACGGCACCGATTGTCCGGCCGTCGGTGAAGGCGATGGACGCGGGGCCGTCCCACGGCTCCATCAAGCAGCTGTGGTAGTCGTAGAAGTCCTTCTTTTCCTGCGGCATGCTCTCGTGGCCGTCCCAGGGCTCGGGGATCATCATCATCATCGCCTGCTCGACGGGGCGGCCGGTCATGGTCAGCATTTCGAGCGCGTTATCGAAGCAGGCGGTGTCGCTGCCGCGCTCGTCGATGATCGGAAGGATGCGCTGGATGCCCGACGGAAGTCCCTCGCCCTGCACTCCGTCGTCGAACAGCGGCGACTCGAACAGCGCCTCGCGGGCGCGCATCCAATTGATGTTGCCGCGCAGCGTGTTGATCTCGCCGTTATGCGAGATCATGCGGTAGGGGTGGGCGAGCCTCCAGCTCGGGAAGGTGTTCGTGCTGAAGCGCGAGTGGAACATGCAGAGCGCGCTCTTCATCCGGGGGTCGCTCAGGTCGGGGAAGTAGTCCTTGAGCTGCACCGGCATGAGCATGCCCTTGTAGACCAGCGTCCGCGAGGAAAGGCTCGGGAAATAGAAGACGCGGGCGGGATCCATGCCCGAGCGTTCGAGGCGTCCTCGATTGAGTCGTCGCCGATGAAGACCTGGTAGATGAGCGGCTCAGCAGCGAGGGCCGACGCCCCGAGGTCGTCGTTGTTCGTCGGGACGTCGCGCCAGCCGAGGACGTGGCAGCCCTCGTCCCAGGCGATCGCCGCGAACATCTGCATCACGTAATCGCGGGCGGTCTTGTCGTGGGCGGCGAAGAAGAGGGCGGTTCCGTAGTGACCTGCCGGAGGCAGGAAGATGTGCTGCTCGGCGCAGACCTCGCGCAGGAAGTGGTCGGGGACCTGGATAAGGACGCCCGCGCCGTCGCCCGTGTTGACCTCGCAGCCGCAGGCGCCGCGGTGCTTCAGGTTCTCGAGCGCGACGATCCCGTCCCGGACGATCTTGTGGGACTTCTCGCCGTCCAGCCGTACGATGAAGCCGACACCGCAGGAGTCGTGCTCGTACTGCGGGTTGTATAAGCCTTTAGTCTGGTGGATGCATCTCTCGGCCATTGTCTGTTCCTTGAACTAGGCCGATGCCGAAGTGGCAGCGGAGGCTGGCTTTACGGCGGAGGTAGGCGCGGTGGAACGGCCCGCCGGACGGGGATCTGAGCTTCGGCTGGGTGCCAGTTTGTTTGGCATTTTTATAGCCTGCCCCGAGGTCCTCGAAGGGTCCCCGCTGTTGTGAATAAGAGGCGCTTAGTATAGCAGACCGCGTTCCGCATGTGAACGTTGCGGCGGCCGCTATAGACGCCCTCTATCGTGTGGCCACTCTAGCATAGAGGCGAGCGAGGAGTCAACTCGGGCAAAAGCACCCTTGAATGAGAGCGATGTTGCCGATGGCGGAACGAAGCTTTCCAATACCTCGTCAATCAGGGGTAGTACCTCGCGTCGAGTGTTTTCTGAGAGAGTAATGATATAGAAGGTGTAGCAGCTCCCGTTCGACTCCAGATTCAACACGACTTTAGGCCCGCCCTCTACAGACGTGTCGCGGACCACACGCCTTGCAACGGCACCGCCCGCGATCGGCAGATCACTGCTGCTTTCAATCACCCCGCTGTCGAGACTCGCGTTAGCGCAGTCTTGGCCAACCAGGTTTGAAACCGTGATCGTGATCCATACCCCATTTTCGTCCATTTCGAGGGGGGCTCTGACCGGCTCATTGGAAAAATACTTCTGCGCGTCAGGCGCTCCAAAGTTCGGGAGGTCATACCAGCCGGATGGATAATCAATTCGATAACCCCATTTTGTGCTCTCGTAACGAGTCCAGCCAGGGGAGCTTGCGGCAATGGTTGGGGAAGCCGTCGCCGTGTCGGGAAATTGGACGCTCTCCTTCTCGCCGCCGCCCGTCGACGCGATGACGATGCCGACACCGCCGGCGGTGCCGAGAAGGGCGGTGCCTGCAAGGGCCCAGAGGGGCTTCATTCAGCGAACCCGAAGCTCTCGATGATTCGGTCAAAGATCGTCGGGTCCGGCGGATCGGCGAAGTAGCCAACGACACAATATTGAAAGCCGGAGTGATCAGCGGCTACGACGCGAGCTAACACTGTCGGGTCATCGTCCAGCGGGTTGGTCGTGGTCCATCCTTCTCCTCCGAGTTCGGCCGGTTGAGAAGAGCCATTGGGGCGCGCGCAGCCGTCTACCTGCGATGCATAGTCCACGGCGTAGATATCCACCTTCATCGAGTTGTCAGGAATCCCGTCGTGACCGGGTGCCGTCTTCGGGTCCCAGGGAGTGAGGATGAGCGTGAGCGACCTAGCGCTATCCGACCGATCGCCACCTTCCAGAAACCAATTTGCGGGATAGGCGAACGTGAACGGCGGCACAGCTGAAGTCGAACCAAGTTTGTAAGTTACGAATCCCTCTGGAGCAGGCGGTTGCGTTTGGTTCGGACTTGACGAGGACGTCGTCTGGATTGCTGATGGAGTCGAACTTGGTATCGGGCTGGCCCGCGAGCTTGCGGCAATGGTCGGGGAAGCCGTCGGCGTGTCGGGAAATTGGACGCTCTCCTTCTCGCCGCCGCCCGTCGACGCGATGACGATGCCGACACCGCCGGCGGTGCCGAGAAGGGCGATGGCTGCGAGAGCCACGAGGGGCTTGTTCAATGGCTACCTCGTCTGCTTGTGACTTCACGCTACGCTCGCACGGGCACGCAGTCAATAGATTTCTTCAGGAATCGCGGCGTTTGGGGCGGTTCAACGAACGCTCCGATTGTCCGCGACCTCGCGACCGGTCGTTGTTGACTTGCCTCTCGCGGCGTATAATTCGCGCATCCGCTCACCTGGGGAGGAAGCCATGCAACCTACGACCGCCGCCAGCAAGTGTATCAAGTGCGGGCGACCACTCGGGGACGCCATGTTCTGTCAGTTCGACGGCACCTACGTGCTGGATCCCGAAGGGACCGTCGTTATGGGAGGCCGTGGCGAGCGTATTCTCGCTTCTCTACTGAACTCGGTTTTCTTCATCGTCACGCTGGGCATCGGTTGGATCATCTGGTGGTTCATCGTCGCGCCTCGCGGCCAGAACCCGGGAAAGGCGGTCGTGGGCCTACGCGTGATCCGCGTGAATGGCAACGCCGTGAAGACTGGTGGAATGTTCGTCCGGGGCTTGGTCGGTTTCGGGCTTCAATATATGCTTGGGTTTACGACACTTGGCATCGCCAGCTTACTCGATAGCCTCTGGATTTTCTGGGACAAAAACGCACAGACGCTCCATGACAAGGCCGTCGACACTGTTGTAGTGAAGGCGAAAGGTTCCGAGAAGATCGTCGAGGCAGGCGGTCTGGGCACGCCGCCGGCGGGCGTGACGCCGCCTCCCGCCTACGCGCCGCCGGTCTCGTTTCCGGCGTCGTCGCCACCCGCATCACCGCAAGCGCGCGGGACGGACGAGATCTTCTGCAAAAACTGCGGGCGAGCGGTGAAGGCAGACGCGCAGTTCTGCCCAAACTGCGGCGCGAGCGTCGCCGGTTA
>VBJT01000041.1 GCA_005880075.1 Chloroflexota bacterium | reverse complement strand
AGCGCAGGTGTTGAAGTAGGGCGACCTGGGCGGCTCGTGCTCGTGCTTACGCCGCTGCTCCAGCGCCCTCACGTGCAGCGTTGGCCGAATAGCCCCGTCATCCGCGAGACGTCCGTGATGTCCACGAACCCGTCCGGCGGATCCGGCGCTATGTTGTCGCGCGCCGGTGCTGGCGGCACGGTCTGACCGAAGAAGCTCGTGATTACCGAGACGTCGCTGATGTCAACAAACGTATCGCTGTTGATGTCCGGCGGCCAAGCGTTCGCCCCGCATCGGAGCAGAGGATTGGTGCCGATAATGCCCTCAGCAACGTCGGACCAGCCGTCGTTATCGCTATCGGCCGCCGGCGTTGCCGTGGCGGTCGCAGTGGGCGCCGGCGTAGGGGTAACAGTCGGTGTAGGCGTCGCGGTTGGAGTCGTCGTCGGCGTGGCCATGGCTGTCACTGTTGGAGTCGGTGACGGCGAGGCCGTGGCCATCGCTGTTGGCGTCCGAGTCTGTGGCGTGATGCAGGGCTCACACACGGTCGGGGTGGAAGTGGGCGTCGGCGAAGGCGAGACCGTGGCCGTTGCCGTGGCCGTTGGCGTGCAGAATGCGCACGGTGTTGGCGTCACGGTCGGCGTCGGCGTCGGTGAGGGCGGCGTTGGCGTCGCGGTCCCTGTCGCCATCGCAGTGCCGGGGGTCGGCGTCGGCGTTTGCGTCCCTGGGATGCGGTCTCGAACGAAGATGTCGTTGCGCGCATTGGTATCGTTATCTACTAGGTTGCTTGCGCTGGAACTGAATGACACAAGAAGGCCGTTGCCATTTAGGGAGGGTTCGTTGCTCGTACCGTTGCTCTCCCCGCCGCTTCCGCTTACGCTCGCGCGCTCGGTGATGCCTGCGGTCAGATCGCGCACATAGACATCCGACGAGCCGTTTGTGTCTCCGGCGATCAGATTAGTGGCTATAGATTCAAAAGCAATGACGCTGCTATCGGCGCTGATATCGGGGTTGAAGCTCGAGAGGTCTGCCTGGCCGCCTGCGCTGTTGACGCTAACGCGCTCCGTTGTCCCTGCCATGCGGTCGCGCAGGAAGATGTCGTATGAGCCGTTCGTGTCGCCGGACACGAGGTTAGAGGCCCACGACTCGAACGTGACGTATCGGCCGTCGGCGCTGATTGCGGGAAAATCGCTGACTCGATCGCCTAGGCCGCCACCAACGGCAACGCTGATTTTTTCAGTCACCCCGGCGAGACGGTCGCGGACGAAGATATCGATCACACTGGTATCACCGGGAACAAGGTTCGAAGCATTCGAATAGAACGCTACGTAGCGCCCGTCTGCGCTGATGTCAGGAATTTCACTATGAGCATTGCCTTCCTGCCCAGTGCTGCTGACGCTGACACGCTCAGTTGTTCCTCCAACCCTGTCGCGTACGAAGATGTCCTCCGCGCCATTCGTGTCACCTGGCACGAGGTTCGTGGCGCCCGACATGAAGGCGACGAACCTGCCGTCGGGGGTCACTGCGGGCGCCTCACTGCCAAAATCGGCCTGGCTGCCGTTGCTGCGCACGCTAATTCTTTCGGTCGTGCCAGTCTGCCGGTCGCGGAGGAAGACATCCAAACTGTTGTTTGTATCGCCGGCGACGAGATTGGAGGCATAAGACGAAAAAACGACAAAACGGCCGTCAGCACTAATGCTTGGCAGGTGGCTTTCGCCGTTTGCCTGGCCGCCCAAACTATCGACGCTAACGCGCTCGGTTGTGCCTGCCTGCCGGTCCCGAAGGAAGATGTCCTTGACGCCATTCGTATCACCGGGGATCAGATTGGCGGCCAACGAGTCGAAAGCGACGAACCGTCCGTCAGCGCTGATGGCCGACGAGGAACTGTTGTCGTTGGCGCGACATTCAGAGCTGTCCACGCTTATTAGCTCCGTGTTAGACGGGGTCACCGGCGGGCAGAATGGTGTTGGAGAGCCACTCGCCGTTGGCGACGGCCCAAATGTCGCGGTCGCGGTTGCCGACGGCGTCCCGCAGCACGGCTCCGTTGCCCCGAACGTCGGTGTCGCCGTTGGTGTGGCAGTGGGCGTTGGTGTCAGTGTGGCTGTTGGCGTGGCGGTAGCGGTGGCGGTAGCTGTGGATGTCGGCTTAACGGCCTGGCCGAGCGCCGGGTCAGGGCCGTTGGCGGTGATGGCGAAAGCCGCGAGAAAGGCGGTAACCGTTGCTGCAATCAGCCCCGGCGCTAGGAGTTTGCCTTGTGGCATCGCTCACCCTCCCTCCGGGCGCCCATTCAAGGATTCGCGACGCCAGTATAACGCCGCAACTCGAACTGTCAAGCGGTCAAGGGCGTCGCGGATGCTGCTCGCTGCGTCGCCGTTCGCGCACCGGCTCAGATCATCGCGCAGGTCGCAAAGTAGCGGCCAACTCCAGACGGCTCAGGCGCAGTGTCGAACGTCCTGCGGGCTTCCAGTACCTTCTATAGCAGCTCCTCGCCGGACTCGAACTTCCAGGCAGAGAAGCGGTCTATCGCCTGGCGGATAAGCGCGGCCGTGGCGGTATCGCCCAGTTCAGCAAGATCGTCGGCGAGCTGACATAGCTTTCTGAAGGTGTCCATCGTGGGGCGTCGGACCCGCGGCAGGAGTCTACAACTTGCCGGCCGTCCGCGCTATGCTGCGGACAAGGAGTTCATCGCCGATGTCAAAGCCTACCGAACCCGAATCCCTTACGACCCTTCGGACGTCGGCACTTCGCGCCGTCCTCGGCAAGGCCGACCTGACAGCGGAGAACAACCACATCAAGGACTGCCTCCAAGCGCTGAAGGATCAGGGGGCGGACCCGCAGCCGATATACGAACAGGCGGCGTACATCCGGCGGAAGGCCCACCCCGAGTGGCCGCCGGCACCGGATTTCAACAGCCTCCAGAAACCCCAGAAGGCGAGCTCGCCCGCCTGAACTAAGCAGCGAAGACGCCTTTTTTCAGGTGTCCATTTCTGTACACTTCCACAAGCGCCGCTGTCGCTAGTTACCGCCCGAATATCTCGGGAAGTTGTGGCCGAACTGAGACGACGCCGACAACGGCCCGACAATCCCGAGGAAGTCGTAGCACTCCGTGGGGAATTGGAACGGTGCCGAACCTTGTTTCGTTTACTAAGCGCTTGGAAACGGCAGGATTCCCATTATTATGAGTGCTTGGGGGCAAGGTCAGGCGAGTACCGCCTAGCCAAGTCCGAATCCACGGGCGATGAGATATGCAGCAAAGAGAGCGCCTGCCGTGATGAATAGCCAAGCGACGACTACGGACTGCCTGTAATTCGGGCGAAAGTGGCCGCGCCTCCACCGAGGACGCTCGTCCTCCTCTTTCGACCTTATTTCATACCATCGGCGCAGCCACTCCGCCTCACGTCGCCAATTCACCGCGAAATAAAGCGTGATGCACAGGAGAATAGCTCCTACCGCCGTGGAAAATAGATTCATGGAGACGCCAGCTATTCTTTTCCGCCGCCGGCTCGGCGCCCGCCGGGCTCACCGCCCGACGTCCTCCCATCAGCTACGGAACAATGCAATCACTATCATGAGGAGACCAAATCCAATACCCAAGGCCGCGCCATAGATCGCGGTAACGGGCTCGAGCCAAACCGGTCCACGCAGCGCCGGTGGCAAATGTCGCTCCGACCATTCCCGCTGCATCCTAGCACTCCAGTTACGGAAGACGAATATAAAGATCCCTATCCCGCAACTCGCGAAACCGACGAGAAGGAAACCTACCATGACAAGACGGGGAGATCAAGAACTTTGTAGCAGGTTGCGCTCGCACTGGCCGCCGGCGGTATACCAATTGACACGCCAATCTCACGGAACGGCTCAGCAAGCGCTACGGCGCTAAGCTGAGCGAATTCTGCTCGCCTCACGGCAGCATTCTAGCACCGCGCCGATCGCCAGCCGTCAGCCATGGGTCCGCCACCGCGCCCGCCCAGCTACAACACCCGCCTCGGACCCCCGCGAGCTGTCTCAGCTCGGTGAGGGTGTCCATTGGTGGGGCGGTGGGGACCTGCTGTGCGAGACAGGTTATCATGTGGCCAGGATCAGCGTCCAGACGATGGCGTTGCCGAAAAGAACCTCAGTGAGTGCGAAGGCCCACATAACCCATCCCCTAAAGCTGGAGCGCCGGCTTGTCATGGCAGCCAGTCTACTTGAACGGGCCGACCCCGTGCCCCTTGAACCACCGCTGGTTCGTTCCCTTGAGGACGCGTCCCGTGTCACCGGCCTCGCGTAGAGCCTCACGGCACCTCTCACATAGCGCCAGCGTCCCGCTCCCCCAGGACACTTGGCGTCGGCCAGGTCGCCGCGACAGGACGTGACGGCGTAGACCCCGATGTGCGGGCGGCGGCAGGAAGGGAAAACAGTGAAACGCGAACGCTCAAGTTTATCCCGTAATTCCTAAAATCGTGCCCTCTCCAGGACGATCTGGACGATGTGGACGGCCACTTGCGAAAGATCGAGTCTACGGCTCAATCTCCCGCCAAGGAATCGCGACCGGGATGGCGCGCACAGTTTGCTCCACCTGCTCTTCCCAGTCGAGCGGGTCTTCTTCAGGATGCGCCTGTAGGTAATGACTTCGAATGAGATGATAGAGCCCGCGGGCCCATTCCGGCCGTAGATTCGCGAGGATGAGTCCTCTTTCAATGCCGTAGGCCACGCCGCAGCCGTACTCCGAGCCCAACTTTTCCGCTAGATCTTTGTGGGTCATCTCGCACAGTATCGGGACGGCCAGCCGGAAGATGTCGTCTGAGGGACCATCGTCAGGCAGCACGGCGTCGCGTAACCACGGCATGTCGTGGCGCTCCTGACGTGTCAGTTTGTCATGACTTGCTCCGGCGCTCGCGGCGCTCGTCTGATTTGCTCCTACCTCATTGTTGCTTGAGTTGTCCATTTGTGACCCCTTTCTCGGGACCTAACAAGAAGGCCTTTACTAGTCGCGGCAGAAATCGCAGTCAAGAGTGCGGTCGTTTCGTGATGCTCAGACGGAGAGATAGCGAGCCGAACTGTCCGTCGGCCTAGCGTGGAGGTAACGCCCGGTTGTGGCCACCGAAGCGTGTCCCAGAGTGGCCTGGACAAGGTGGATGGGACATCCTCGCTCGAGCGCGTGGCTGGCGTGGGCGTGCCTCAACCAATGGGGACTCACCGGTGCCTGGATCCCGGCTCGCTGCGCAGCGGCGCGAACTATGCGAAGAACTTGCGAATGGCTAAGCGGTCCACCTTTGCGCGATCGAAAGACAGGAGAAGCGGAATCGCCATCGCCGGGTAATCCGCGAAGCTCTTGCCATGTGGCCACCGACAGAAGCACCGTTCTCGTCTTCCCGCCTTTTCCACACCTGCCCGGCGTCATCTCGCTCCTGGAGATGCTGCCACGTCAGCGCGCACAGTTCGAAGACCCTCAGGCCAGCAGCGTAAAGAAGCCGCAGAAGGGCTCGATTGCGTCTGCTCGGCTCAAGGGCCAGAATCTTGTGGATGGCGCCTTCAGCGAGAATGCGCTCTGAGAGGCGGTTTCGGTTTGCCGGCAAGCGGAGCGGCCTTCCAACGTCGAAGGCGAGGTAGCCGATGCGATGACCGAAGGACAGGAGCGACTTCACGCTGGACAGGACCCGACACTGGCTCGCCGGCGCGAGCCCGGTCAGAGAGTCTGCGAAGTCCTGGAGGTCCGCAAGCGTGACGGCCTGCAGAGACTTACCGACGAACGAGCGGAAGCGCAATACGTCACTCCGTAGGCTCGTTGCGTGTTGGGACTGCGGCCGTGCAACCACAGCTTGAGCAACTGCTCATCGCTGCTGGCCTGCCGGCTCGCCGTAGGCGTGATCCCACCCTCGTCAACGGTGCTCAGCGAATGCAGGATAATGTGTCTTCTCATGCATTCAGAGTATAGGAAGAAGTAGGAACCTACAAGAGGGGAATGCGTTATAGTTCGGTATAAAAGAAGTGGCAGCCATTGAATGAGAAATTACTGACGCCAGAGCAGGTGGCCGAGCGGCTCCAGGTGACGGAGCGGACGGTCTACGACTGGCTGCGGCGCGGCAAGCTGCCGGCGCTGAAGTTAGGGCGGCTGTGGCGCATCCGCCCCGAGGATTTGGAAGCCTTCCTGCTGGGATCAAGCTTTCAAAGCGCGGATCTTTCTCGCAACTGAGGTATCTCCATCTCGAGATGGTGCGTACACATTCAATGATAGAGAGTTTCGGCCAGGGCTGAACGCAGGATTCGGCGGCTCACTGGCTGGCTGTTAATCTGGGATCCATGCAGGAGTCGAGCCCCGCCTACAGCACTCGGCCTTCGGTCGTGATAGTCGGCGCGGGCTTCGGCGGACTGCGCGTCGCCCGGGGATTGCGCGGTGCACCGTTCGACCTAACAATCATCGACCAGCACAACTATCACACCTTCGTCCCGCTGCTGTACCAGGTGGCGACCGCCGGGTTAGAGCCCGAAGAGATCGCACAACCAATCCGCCATATTCTCCGGGGCACGTCGAACGTCCAGTTTCGACTCGGGCGCGTGGCGAGGATCGACACGGGGCGGAGGTGCGTCGTCACCGAGGAGGGAAGCATCCGTTACGACTACGTGGTGCTGGCGGCGGGCAGTGTCACCAATTTCTTCGGGCTGGAAACGCTCGAGCGCACGGCGTCCGGCCTCCGCAACCTTGACGACGCGGAGGTGTTCCGCGACCGCGTCCTTACCGCCTTCGAGACTGCATCCATCGAAAGCGACCCCAAGCGGCAACGGGACCTGATGACGATAGTCTTAGTGGGCGGAGGGCCAACGGGTGTGGAGATGGCGGGCGCCCTCGCAGAGCTGCGCCGGCACGTTCTTCCATACGACTACCCCCAACTGCACGTCTCCTTGTCCCGGATCGTGCTGCTAGAGGCCGGCCAGACCCTGCTCGCGGGAATGGATAGGGGCATGCAGAAGAGCGCCCTGACGAAGCTGCAGGAGATGGGCGTTGATGTCCGCCTGCAAGCTACGGTTGCAGATGCCGACGAGCACGGCGTCACGCTGACCAGCGGGGAGAGGATCAGAGCGGGAGCGCTGCTGTGGGTCGCCGGGCTGCGCGCCTCGCCCCTCGCTGAAGCGCTGCCTGGCGCCAGCGCCGGCGGTGGCCGGCTGGTCGTCGATGACACACTCCGGGTGCCAGGCCACCCCGAAATCTACTCCATCGGCGACATGGCGCACGTGGGTAGGCCCGAAATCCGACCCCTCCCCATGCTAGCCCCCGTGGCGATCCAGCAGGGCGACCTCGTAGCTGAAAATATCCTGCGGCTGACGCATGGCCTGCGGCCGAAGCGCTTCCGCTACAAGGACCGAGGGAGCATGGTCACAATCGGAAGGTCGGCGGCAGTTGCTCGAATCTACGGGCTGCGATTGAGTGGCTCCATAGCCTGGTTCGTTTGGCTGATAGTCCACCTTGTGTGGCTCATCGGCTTCCGTAACCGGATGCTGGTGCTCGTTAATTGGGCCTGGAATTATCTGACCTACGATCGTGGGGTCCGTCTCATCAGGCGAGCGCGCAGTGGCCAGCACGTCTCCAACGGCAACGAGGAGGGTCTATGAGAACAGGCATAGCCCGGCGTCTTGTTGACGGGAGGCTGGCCGAGCTTGTCCCCAAGATCCCCCCCGTCAGAGGGTCCACGATTCCGCCAGAATAGGGTTCGGCCCCCGGGAACGCGGATAATCGAAGACTGGCATCAGACGGCCACTTGCACGTCGTCGCCCGCGATCCGTACCTCATACTTGGGTTCCGGCTGGCTTGCCGGTGGACCTTTTACGGCACCTGTCGTGACATCAAACTTGCTCCCATGCCAGGGGCAGGTGACGACCGTTCCGTCCAATTCACCCTCTCCCAACGGTCCGCCTTGGTGCGTGCAGTCGCCGCCAATGGCGTAGAAAGTCCCGTCTACATTCGCGAGACAAACTTGCGTCCCATCGCCGAGTTTAAGCTGGCTAACCTGCCCAGGCGGCACGTCACCTGCCTTTGCGACACTGACGAATTCGGCCATCTCGCGCACTCCTTTCCAACTGACTTCCGCTGACATTACTGGCTCCTGCTTAAGGACACCACTATTGTATTTGCCGTCATTTTCGTTTCCGGCTTGCTCGCGGGGAGTTCGTCGCGAAGGGGTTTGAGGAGCCAGTGCGGGTGTATGAGGTTAGGTGGCGAGACACTACTGCTAGTTAGTATCGCGCTCGATCCTTACCCGACAAGTCAGTGCTGTTGGGTAAATAGACCAGTGAACCACGCGTGCCTAGCCGCGCTCTTTCTGCGATTCTTGACTCCGTAACGGCCGACATTGTGAAGGAGGTCCGCCCCGTGATCAGTACTTGCATCACCGAGATGTTCGGCCTGCGGTATCCTTAGTGATCCCGAGTTAGGCGAGGCTGAAGAACAGAAAAAGAGGCGCCGAGATGACCATCAACCGAGGGAGTTGATCTCGCGGAGAGAGTCTCAGCGCCTGCCAAGCGATTGTCGCGGGGTTCTGCCATGCTTTGGTTACTCCTCGGTGAGAATCTGGTGTTGCTCGGTGATATCTTGATCTGGTCAGCCGAAATCTCGTAGGCTAAGCAAGCGAGGCCGAAGGCGTAGAGTGAAGAACGCGAGAGCAGAGCAATATGGGGCGTGAGGAAGAGGACAACGACTGGCAGGTCCCTAAAGTGCGACGTTCGTGCCTTGACGAAGAAGGCAACAACCAGCCGACCGAGGCTCCACATAAGAGCGCAGCCCAAACGGCGGTGTGAGAACTCCTAGGCGGACCGGCAGGCCCAATCGCCTGATCGTCAGTCCGCACCTAGATGACGCCGTGCTCTCGGCCTGGCATGCGATGGCTGACGGGCCTACGACGGTCGTCACCGTCTTCGCCGGTATACCCGAGTCCGATACACCAGTGCCGGCATGGGATCAGGCAGCCGGGGCGCACAATTCGGCCAAGCTTATGCAGCAGCGCCATGCCGAAGACATGAAAGTGCTTGAGGCCATAGAGGCTCAGCCCGTTCACCTAGACTTCCTTGATGAGCAGTACCGGGATGGACGGCCGCCTACTCAGGCGATCATCGATGCCCTCGATCAGCTTGTGCAGGACTACGATGAAGTCTGGTTGCCGGCCGGCGTGGGAGGCAATCCCGATCATCGAATCGTCGCCGAAGCGGCACTTGCGGCCACTATCGGCCGCGTCAGGGTGATGTATGCGGATCAGCCATATGCCGCACGGGATTGGTCTGGGGTATTAGCTTCACCGCTCGACAAGCTTGAGACGGTCGAGGCCTGGACCAAGGCGGTCCTCGACACCTCCCCCCTGGCGCCGCCGCGCGTGCCCGTGGTCCGCCACCTCGATGGGGGGGAGACGATGGCGAAGCGCGCGGCATTGGCTCAGTATGCCAGCCAGCTGCCGCTCCTGATTAAGGTGTTCCCGGAATGGTGGAACGACCTCGTCCTGTTTGACAAGGAATGGTTCTGGGAGATGTCGCCAACCGAGCCGAAGTGGCCGCCGCTCCTGCTCTTGCCGAGCCCCCCAAAACAGGAACCGACGAGCGAGCCATGCGGCCCGCAAGACATCTTCCTCTCGGTGATCGTTCGAACCCAGGGCATCCGTCCACAGCTGTTGCCGGAAGCGCTCGGTAGCCTCGCTGCCCAGACGAGCCGTGATTTCGAACTCCTCGTTGTGGCTCATGACGTCACAGAGGCTAACCTCACGTGCGTCCGTGACCAGCTGAGTGCGCTTCCGTCATGGCTCCACGCTCGGACCAGCCTGCTGCAGGCGCATGGTGGGACCCGTTCGCGCCCGCTGAACATTGGTTTGGTAAAGGCCGCGGGTCGGTATATTGCAGTCCTCGACGACGACGATCTAGCCTTGCCGGGATGGGTCGAAGAGTTCGCCCGCCTCGAGGCTCGCCACCCCGGCACGGTGTTGCATACGCGCGTTGCTCGAACCTCGCTCGGCGGACAAGACGAACTCTTCCCTGAGAACTTCGATCTGGTCGACCATCTGGTAGGGAACAGATCTCCACTCTGCGGACTCGCTTTCCCCCGAGCCTGGCTGACTGCCCTCGGAGTGAGCTTTGACGAGTCGCTGGAGGTTTACGAGGACTGGGATCTTCTCTTGCGCATTGCACCATTCTGTGGCGTGGCGGTGTCCCACTTGGTGACCTCTCACTATCGCTATCACGGCCTTGGCGACGCTCGCAGCGGCCACTCCGATATCGCTTGGGAGGTCGCCAAACGTACGGTCATCGATAAGGTCAACAGTAAACCCCTGCTGCTACCAGCGGGAAGCGTAAATAAGCTCAGAAGTGAGCGAGAGCTGCTGGGCGCATTGGAAGCGCGCCTTACCGTCTTGGAATCGGACTTCGCTGCAACTCAGACGGACCTCGCTGCAACTCAGGCGGAGCTCGCTATGAGCCGGGCGGTGATGGAGGAATTCCGCTATTCGAGGAGCTGGCGAGTGACCGCTCCCCTCCGTGGCCTGGGTGATGCCGCTAGACGGGTGGGCCTCTTGAAGGCACGGTCTTCTGTACCCCGCCCAAGCGAAGGTCAGGCCGCCGATCAGCCGGAATTCGCAGCCGCGCAGCAGACTGTGCCGGTGGAGTACTTCGAGACTCTCTATGCCGATAACCCCGACCCATGGGGATTTGAAACAGAGTGGTATGAGGAACGCAAGTATGCGCTGACCATCGATTCACTTCCCAAGAAAGGATACCGGCGGGCATTCGAACCGGGTTGTGGGATAGGCGTCCTGACTGCAAGCCTGGCGACCCGCTGCGATAGCGTCATCTCGGTCGACTGCGTGGCTCGGGCCGTAAGGCAGGCTCAAGACCGTGTTCAGGGTATGGCGTGGGTCGAAGTCCGGGAGATGACGGTGCCGGATCAATGGCCCGAGGGCAGTTTCGACCTCATCGTTATTAGCGAGCTTGCGCGGTATTTCGGCGACGATGATCTCGGGCAGCTGATTGACCGCACCATTCTCTCTCTCAAGCATGGCGCGGATTTGGTCCTGGTTCATCATCGGCCCCACGGTGCCGTCCCCCAAAGCGCTGAGGCCGTTCATGGGGCTTTTGCGGCCAGGGGCGAGCTCGTTCGGCTGGGCAGTTACACACAGCCCGAATTTCTGCTGGACGTCCTTGCACGGGCCGGGCAACCGGCGTTTGAGTAGGATTGGCGAACCCGCCCATAGCAGGCGCCATCCAGGTTGAGCCTGCTCCTCATTCCCTCAGCACCAACCGGCAACCACGTGTCCCTGCCGCCATCCATCCCGGCGCCGACGCCTAATGGACTGGAGCCACGCACGGAGCTACGTCGCTAGGCTAATTAAGCGAGGCGAGTGGCCGTCTAGTTCAAACTGACCCTGCTATACTCGCTCTCGCGCTGAGGGGGGTGAGATGCAGCGGGCGGGCCTGCGCAGTTAACCCTTCGCTGTTTGCCTCGCCGCCTCGATGGCGTTCGCCCATTCTCTAGCGGTCCTTCGAAGGGCTCTTGCCCAGAGAATCTCGGGACTATGTATATAGAGCCAGAACGACCTTCCCTTAGTTTCAAGAACAATAGGGAAGCCGTACCATATGCTCGGTTTACCGACTTTGCAGTCCAACTCGGCAAAAAGGCTTATGAAAGGCTCCTCGATTCTGAGCCACCGGTAGATCGAAGACGGATTCCAGATGAGCCGCTGGTTTGTTAAACACAATCTCCCGAATGCGCCTGACACCCGACCAGGCTGGCGCGCGAGCCCTTCTCCAATCTTGGCGATTCTCTCGTCGGGCATCGGGGGGATCGTCGGCAAGGCCCATTGTCCTCCGAGTCCTCGCGTTTCGGTAGCCATCATCAAGACCGCCGGCGGTTTACCGCCCAAGTCTTGCACCGCGCGGCGGCCTCTTCCACATTTCGGCACTATCGTGGCACGAAGCGGAGCCCGGCGCACTAGTCTTAAGGTGGGTAAATCTGTACGAGGTTGCGATCAGGGATGCAGCCCTGCCCGAAGAGGCCGGTCAGGTGCGTGATGTCGACGATTCGGCCCCGCGAGTCTTTCTCGAGTTCGAGTAAGTCGCGAGCCAAAACGATGCCAAAGTGATGCCAGCACCGAAGGCGGTCACGATAAAGGGCAGACGCGCGCCGAAACCATGTGAGGCATCGCCCGAGGAGCGATCGAGTAGGGGAGCGATGGCCTGCGCGAATTCCTGCGTTACGCTCGCCCAGCGCTGGTCAATGTGACCGCTACCCATCGTCTCACCCTTTATCAGAGCCATTCCGCCCTGCGGATAGTAGTCTGCCTGAATATCGAGAAACGCCTCAGGAAAGGGATCGTAGAGCGTTGTGAGATGGAAAGTCAGCGGAATGGGTCGGCGCGAGCACGTTTTAAAGCCGAGGAACAGACGTTCGGTAACATTTCCGTTAGCCAGCAATGTCAGGCGGGGGGCGTGATCGGTATCGATGGCCAGGACCAAGGGGGCGTGAGTGGTACATGTTCAGCCGATCGCAATGAACAATTGGCAGTCAAATACGATGCACAACCAATACCTGTCGATGTTTGGATAGCATCCAAGGACTATACTATACGTACGATCTCAACCGCGGTGCCTGGGGAACAAACCGAGGAGATCAAGCTGGACATGAAATACTCCGAGTTCAACTCCGCTCGAATTGAGTTGCCACCTGCCGATTGACTGCTTTGCCTGGGATGTCTGACTGAAGCAGGCGCTCGGCGCCGGGTGACGGTCGGAATCGGTGAAGGCGGTGAGGTTCGTCCAACGATGCAGTTCTTCCCAGGCGAGCCTGATGGTTCGGTGCAGGCGGATTGCGCTGCTTTAAGAAATGTAAACCCTGATTGGGTTAAGTCGTTGCAGATCTTGCGCGGTAACTTATGCGCATGTGCCAAGTAGGCCGGGCTTAGCATGCCTGCAGCACGAGCAGGGGGCTTGATGCCCCTTTGAGATCCAAGCGACACTAACGACACAGGTAAGTATCCCTTGACTGTAGAGGATTTGTGTGTAATGATGGTGGCAACGAAGGAGTTAGAGAGATGCCACCAGTCAACCGAAAGAACCCGGTTCGAGCCGAAACATCGGAGTCGGAGTATTCGCTTATGGAATTCATGCGTGAGTACCCCGACGACGATGCCTGCCTTCAGGCGCTTTGGCGCAAGCGGTACGCGCCGGATGGCGAACACGCCCATTGCCCAATGTGTGACGCCAACCGCTCTTTCAAGCGGTACGAGACAACGCAACAGCGCCAGTCGTGGACGTGTACGGCATGCGGCCACCACCTTCACCCGACCGCCGACACCATCTTTCACAAGTCGTCCACATCGCTGCACCTGTGGTTCTACACGATGTATCTGATGGCCAGCACACGATGCGGTATCTCCGCTAAGCAAGTCGAACGTGAGATCGGTTGCACATACAAAACGGCATGGCGCATGACACACCTGATTCGCAAGGAACTGATGAAGCAGGCCAACGACCCGATGTCTGGCACGATTGAGGCGGACGAAACGTACGGTCGATAAGACTCCGGTGTTCGGTATGGTCGAGCGCAAAGGGCGCGTCATGGCCGTAACCGTGCCGAACGTTGCACGAGCAACCGTCATGCCGCACATCACGTCGCGGGTACTTCCCTCGTCCACAATCTACACCGACGAATACAAGGTCTATAACCCGCTCAACAAGAAGGGGTACTTCCACGATCGCATTCGGCATTCGGAGAAGGTGTACGTCAGCGGGGACGTTCACACGAATACGATTGAGGGCTTTTGGTCGCTCGTAAAGCGTGGCATCGATGGCGTCTACCACGCGGTATCCGCTAAGCATCTTCAGGGCTACCTGAATGAGTACGCTTGGCGGTACAACGAGCGCCACTCTGGGCGCGCGAAGTTTGAGACGCTACTTCTTCGGTCGGCGCGTAGTTGAGCGCTTCGGCGCTTTGGCTACCTTGTCTAGTACGGCGTCGAAATCCTTGCGCTTTGGCACCGGGATTTCGTGGCCTTTGGGCGTCTTTTGCGTTGGGCGCTTTCCTTGTGTCATCTCTCGCTCCTAAGGTTACACGATGACCGCCGACCCACCCTATATGTCGGTGCTCAGGCTTCATTTACACTTCGGATAGCGGGACGTATGAGGTTATCACCGAGCGTAAGGGTGATGGACGCTTCTACGACCTCAGGGTCAAGGTACACCGCCCCCCGCCCTATGAACTCAGCTTCCTTATCGGTGATTTCGTCCATAACCTCAGGGCTTCCCTCGACAATTTGTACTGGGAGCTTACTGGCCGGCCATCCAGTCGACGAAGCACCTTCCCGCTCTATGCCACCAAACCGAAAGACATCGCCCGCCATTCGGGATTCCTCAAGCTTCCTGCGAAGGTGCAGACAATCATCGAAGGCGTGCAGCCCTACAATGGACCGCACGGCTACCGCGCGCATAGGCTCTGGATGCTCAATCGCCTCTGGAACGATGACAAGCATCGCTTCCCCTCGATCGTCGGCTGGATATTCGTTCCATATGGCTATTTCGTCATCCACAAAGGCAAATGCGAGATCAAGGTTTTCCCAGGCCCTTTGCACGACGACAAGGTAATTGCGCGAGTAAAGCGCGTTGGAGACGAGGAGATAGAGTTCGAACCCCACATCGCCTTTGACATAGCCTTCTATCGACGAGGGCCAGCCCGAGGGCAAGGCGTACGAAATACCCTGATCGATTTGTACCAAACAGTCCGAAAGGAAGTATTCGCAACCATCCTTCCGGACACTGACGCGACTCTTGAGCGGCTCGCGGAAGACTAGTGAGCGCGCGGCGTTGACATCGCGGTTCAAGGGTACGTACCCCGAGTTCTACAGTCAAGGGATACTTCCCACGACACATAGTGTCTTGTTCGAATGGGTATTTCTTCCGATGTCGAGTGCGTGGGCGAATACCTACTGTAGGTTGACAGCCGCGCAGAAGATGGCGCCGACGTTGGCCAAACGCTTGGAAGGAGCAGTGAATGAGCGATCTGGATACGTTGCTTTATGGTTTCAT
>VBJT01000126.1 GCA_005880075.1 Chloroflexota bacterium | reverse complement strand
TCGCGGTCGGCGCGTCTCTGTCGCTGTTTACAGGGCGGTCGGCGCTGGTCAGCGGAGCGAGGCAGGTCGCGATCGCCATGGTCGCGGCGGCGCTGACGTTCGGGATTGGGCGTGTGATCGGGGTATCGACGGGGATCTAGGCGGCGATTCGGCAGGCGAAAACGTGGACATTCTCATCCCGGGCTTTCTCATAGTTGGAGGGGTTGCGGCGGGACTCGTTTTTGCGCGGCGATTTGGCGAAATTCCGCCGGGGCTTCCCGCACGCTTGGCTGTGAGCGTGGTTTACGTTGGTGTAAGCCTAACGTTGATCACTATTGCAAGCGCCTGGATAGGCTTTCTCGCTCTTGGGCTCGGCGCACTTGGGGCATTGCTGCCAAGAGCCTTCATAGCACAAGCCCGTGAGACCAGATGGCATTGGCCATCAGTCATAGTGGGATTTGTGTTTGTGCCGCTTACAGTGGCAGCGGTTTGGTTGGCCTCAATGCTTTGAACGACCCAACTAGCTTAGTCGTGCACCGCTCGGTTTGGAGCTGTGCCACTAACCCCGTCAGCTTCGAGTTTGGCGATCTCTTCGTCAGATAGGCCGAGGAGTTCGCTGAAGACGTAGCGGTTATGCTCGGCGAAGATGGGCGCGGGCAGACGGATGTGCGCCGGCGACTCGCTCATGCGCCAGTGCGGGCCGTCGATTTCCCAGACGCCGGCGACGGGATGAGAGACGGGCTCGAAGAAGCCGCGGGCGCGCAGGTGTGGGTCGGCGAAGACTTCTGGGACGCTAAGGATGGGCATCGCGGCGACGCCCGCCGACTGAAGGGCTTCTGCAGCAGATTCCTTCGTTCGATCTTTAGTCCAAGCCGAGATGATTTCGTCGAGTGCGTGCTGATTGCGATAGCGGCTGACGACGTCGGCGAAGCGGGGATCGCGGGCGAGGCCCGGTTGCTCGAGTGTTGAGCATAGCGCAGCGAATTGAGCATCATCCTCGCAGGCGATCGTGATCCACTCGTCGTCGCCTGTGCAGCGGTAGCAGCTGTGCGGTGCCATCGAGGAATGTCGATTGCCATGCCGCACCGGCTCGCGGTGATTCATCGAGAAGGCGACGATGAATTCGCCGATCAGGCTAATGAGGGTCTCGCGCTGGGCGAGCTCGATGTAGTGGCCACGCCCTGTGCGGCGGCGGACCCACAGAGCGAGCGCGATAGCGCCCGCGGCGGCGATCCCGGCGATTGGATCGCCGTAGCTGATGCCGGTCTTGTGCGGCGGGCCGCCCTCGTATCCTGTGAGGTGACAGAGCCCGGAGAGCTGCTCGACGTTGGTGCCGTAGGTTACGAAGTCGCGCTCGGGGCCGGTCTTGCCGTGGCCCGGCATTGAGAGCACGATCAGGCGGTCGTTCACGGCGGAAAGCGTCTCGTAGCCGAGGTTCAGTTTGTCCATGACCTCGGCGCGGAAATTCTCGATCACGGCGTCAGACTGGGCAGCCAGACGCAGGAAGAGCTCGCGGCCGCGCGGCTTCGAGAGATCGAGCGAGCAGCCGTACTTGTTGCGGTTCGTCTGGTTGAAGTAAGGGGACTTGTCCCAGGCGCGCTCGGTATCGGGCGGCTGGCCGGTGAGGGCGCGGAGCACGTCCCAGTTGTCTACGCTCTCGATCTTGATCACTTCTGCACCCATATCGGCGAGAAGGCGCGTGGCGTAGGGACCGGCCCAGGCCATGGTGAGGTCGAGGACACGGATGCCATGGAGGGGAAGGCGGTACATGGCCCCTAGCCCCGCCGGCCCGCGAAGTACGAAGTACGAAGTACGGGATACGAGCTAACGGGTGCGACGTACGCAAATGGCGACGTTAAACGTACCGTCATATGACCTCGGCGGCGCGGAGACGGCCGAGATCGCGCGGAGAGAAGCCTATCTCGTCGCAATAGAGGGCTTCGTTGTGTTCGCCGAGGAGCGGGGCGCGGCCGGCACTGGTATCGACGCCGGACATGCGGAAAGGCGCGCCGGGAAGGGTGAGCTTGCCGGCGGCGGGATGTTCGACTCGCTGGAAGTAGTCTCGGGAGCGGAGTTGCTCCGACTCCAACAGATCGCCGATGGTGTGGGCGAAAGCTATGGGCGCGCGGGCGGCGCCGGCAGTTCGGTAGGCCTCGCGCGGGTCCTGGCGGCTCGCCCATTCGTAAACGATCGCTTCCAGCTCGTCGTTGTTCTGGAGGCGGGAGTGGGCGTCTTTGAAGCGCTCATCTTCGATGAGCTCGGGCCGGCCGATCGCCTTCACGAACCAGGGCCAGTTGCGAGGCATGATGTGCAGCCCCAGAAAGCCGTCCTTCGCCGGAAAGACGCCGACCATGGCAGAGAGGACGTTGCCACGGCGTTTGGAGATATCCCGCTTGAGATAGGCCCACCACGGAAGGTAGAGCTCGAGCGCCGACGCCATGCACTCCTGGGCTGAGATGTCCACGTGATTGGGGACTTCGAGAGCGTCGGCGTTGAAGGCGGCGACGGCAGCGGCGGCGAAGGCCTGGAGGCCGGTCTGGTACTCCGCTTGCCGGCCGCCTGCAACCAGCGGCTCGCGGCTGGGGTCGCCAGTGAGAGCCATCTGGCCGCCGGAGGCGAAGGAAGTGAGGTTCGTGGCCTTCCATCCGGCTCGGAGGCCGGTCTGACCGAAGGGGGTGACGGAGACGAGCACAATGCGGCGTACGATGCGACGCAGTTCGTCGAAGCCGATACCGAGTTCATCGATCTTTGCCGGGGCGAAGTCCTCGACGATGATGTTGGATTCTTCGACCATGGTGCGGAACAACTGAAGGCCGGTAGGCGTCTCGATGTTTAGCGTGGCGCTTCGCTTGCTGGCGGCTAGGTAGAGCCAAAGCGCGCCAGCCTCGGAATGCGGGCGATCTGCGGCGAAGGGGCCGGTGCGGCGGAGCGGGTGGCCGGAAGGTGGCTCTAGCGTGATGACATCAGCGCCGAATTCGGCGAACAGTCGCGTGCAGAAGGCGCCGGCGATGCCGCGTGAGAGATCGAGGATGCGGAGGTCGGAGAGCGGCGCGGATTCGGGCATGGCGGCGCTAATGGTATGAGTCGAGTAGGGGCACAGCAACCGCGAGTTCCGAAAACGAGTCGTCCATTTGTATCGGTAGTCCCTTCTGATGCCAAGCCGACAGGTTGCTGCACCCTACGCGCCGATTGCGTCAGATGTTGCTCCGGCCCTGGCCGCCGTCGACGACCCAGCAGGCGCCGGTGACCCAGGAGGCGCTGGGCGAGGCTAGGAAAGCGATGACATTGGCCACCTCTTCGGCGGTGCCGAAACGGCCGAGCGGGATGTTTTCCTTGACGAACCGCGCCATGCCCTCGGGGTCTTCTTGCCGGCGCTTCCACCAGGTACCGCCGGGCGCGGCGATTGACCCGGGGGCGACGCTGTTCACGCGGATGTTGTAGGGCGCGAATTCGAGGGCCATTGCCTTCGCGTGGCTGATGAGGGCAGCCTTCATGGCATTGTAGCCGGGGCGGCCGCCGGCTTCACGACCGTAGACTGAGCTGAGGTGAACGATGCTGCCGCCACCGGCGTTGCGCATCTGCGGCACGACGAGACGCGTGAGACGCGCTGCGGGCAGGAAGAGGACCTCGAACGATTGACGCCAGACATCGTCTTCATCGCCGGCGGCTGAAAAATGGATGCTGTTCACGAGGATGTCGATGCGGCCGAAGCGCTCCGCGGTCGAACGGACGAGACGCTCGGCATCAGCGGCGACCGTGAGGTCACACGTGACGGCGAGGGCTTCGGCGCCCTTCGCCTCGATTTCTT
>VBJT01000125.1 GCA_005880075.1 Chloroflexota bacterium | reverse complement strand
CCTAGCGCCGCTGAACGCGGTGCCGGTGAGGGCGAACGGGGCGACAGCGGCGGCTCTTACGACCGCCTCGAGGTCCAGCACGAGGGCAGCTGGCGATACGTCGCCGACCTCGCGCTGGGAGAGCCCAGTACCCCGTGCATCGTAGCGCACTACTTGGCGGCCCTGCCCGATCAGCCGTCTGATTTCGGAAAGTTGAGGAAACAAATACTCCAGTGAAAACGATTCAAAAAGATGAGGGCAGCTAACAAGTGGCGGTCCCTCGCCGTCTACGCAGTAGGCAATGCGAACGCCGTCTTCAGTCGTGCAGTAGCGGATCTCGCGCTCCCTCACTCGCTCCACCTCACCTCATACACGCGCACCGGCTCTTCGAAGCCCTTACAACCCGCGCACGGTGTCCGCCACCAGAATCTCGCCGCCCCCCGCCTTCGCGGCGATGCGTGAGGCGAGGATCACCGTCGCGCCGAAGAGGTCTCCCTCCTCTTCGATCGGCTCGCCGGCATTGAGGCCGACGCGAACAGACAATCCTTCGAGAGCCTCAGG
Organism: Chloroflexota bacterium; assembly: GCA_005880075.1. Taxonomy (GTDB): domain Bacteria; phylum Chloroflexota; class Dehalococcoidia; order SM23-28-2; family RBG-16-64-32; genus CF-163. Next base: position 3,665 of record VBJT01000125.1, on the reverse strand, counting down.
ACGAGCGGATGAGTTTCGCTCTGCGAAGGCGCGCTGGAGGGCGACGGCGCACTCAACGGCGCGGGTGACAGAGCCGAAGCTTGCCATGAACCCGTCGCCCATGGTCTTGATCTCTGTGCCGCCATGCGCCTTCAGCACCTCGCGGGTGATGCGCTCGTCTTCGCGGAGGACGGCGCGGCCTCGGTCATCGCCGAGGCGCGACATCATCGCGCTGTGGCCGACGAGGTCAGTGAAGAGGATGGCGCGGAAGGCAGATGCCGCTGTCGGCGAAGGCTCGGCCTTTACGGCCCCATCACCCATCAGGTCCGCCACGACTTCGGCTAGGCCGGGATACAAGGCGCTATCGACTAGCTGCAGGCGCGCGTTGGGGATCTCCGAGGCTATCTGCTGGGCGGTTTCAACTGTCAGGAAGTTGTTGCCCTTGCTGTGGAGCACAAGAGTAGGGATCCGTATGCGGGGCAGGAATTCGGATACGTCCCACTGCACCATTCCCTCCACGCCCGTCCAGTAGACATCAGGGTTTACGGCGGCCCGCATCAGCTCCGCATATTTGCGAGCGAGCTCCGGATCCTTGAAAGGGGAGAGTACCTTGCCCATTGTCTCCGTGTAAACGTTCCAGTCCTGCCGGCGCAGGGCCGTCTCAGCGCCTATGGCCGCTGTTCCCAGGAAGTCGCTGTACTTCGCCCACGCGTCGCCCAGTACCAGGTGAGATACTAGCTCCGGATGCTCGGCCGCGTACCTTATCGCGACGGGCGTTCCGTCCCAGCTGGCGAGGAGCGCGAAACGTTCTAGGCCGGCGCCAGTGATTACGGCGTCGACGTCACGAAGCATCGCCTCAACCGATAGGTCTTGGACACCACGCTGGGAGAGCCCTGAGCCGCGGCAGTCGTACCATGTGACGTGAAAGCGCTCCGCCAGGGCACGGAGCCAGTGGTCGGGGAAGTCCCATGCCTCTGTGATGTGCGTCTGGAACATAAACGGCACCACCAGGACTTCCATGCCCTCGCCGGCCTGCGCGTAGGCGATGTTCACCCCGTCGCTGGTCCTGGCGTACTGGATACGCGGCTCCATCGTGGCCCTCATTCTACCCCGCGGATTAGGTCACATTCGGGTAAGTATTGCTAACGTATGCCGCTGGCGGACGGCTTCAGAATCAACCTGAGCGGGTATCGCTCAAGAATTCCTCGATTGTCTGGAGAAGCGGCTCGGTCTCGCCCCAGTAAGGAAGGTGAATCTGCCCATCGAGTGCGACGAACCGCGCGCCGGGAATCTGCGAGGCGATATCCCGGCCCTGCGCGATGTTGACGGTCCTGTCGCCTTGCCGGTGAACGACCAGCGTTGGCGCCCTGACCTTGGGCAGCAGCGACGTCACGTCGTAGGCTGTCATCGCCTCGAAGATCGCCGCCGCATCCTCCCCGGTCGCCGCCTCCCGCTGGTAACGTGCAAACTGCTCGCGCACTTCGACGGACGCCCCGGGGATATACAACTCGAGTAGCGGCGCCGTCCCGAGACGGCCCCAATCGGCGCGCATCAAGGCGAGGATGGCTGCGATCCTTTCCTGAGACGTCGCGGGAATACTGTGATATGCCCCGAAGAGCACCAGGTATGAGACGGTTTTGGGGTACTGGGCGGCATAAGCAATGACAATCGTGCCGCCCTGGGAGCTGCCGAATAGCGTCACCTCATTAAAGCCAAGGTGCTGTACCAGCGTTTGCAGGTCACCGACCTGCGCGTCGAGCGAATAGTCGCCGGCCCCGCGAGTCGAAAGCCCCATCCCGCGCTTATCGTAACGGATAAGCTGACGGCCCCTCGCCAGCGCATCGAAAAAAGATGTGGGCACGATCTGTTCGTCCATCTCCAGGTGGCTCAGGTAACTGGGCACGACGATGAGCGGTGGACCCTCCCCCATCGTCGAGTAGGCCAGCCGAATGCCGCTAGGCGTCGTACAAAATCGGATCTGCGACTTTCTCCGTCCTAGAGGCGGGCGCTCCCGCGCCGCAGTGCTCGCGATCGCCACGTCCGCGCACAGGCGATAACCGTGTCCTGCGAACGTGGCAATAAGACTGTGCGAATCGTCGCACAACGCCGATCGAACGAGGCTGATAGCGCGGTGGAGCGAAGCCTCGGTGACAGTTACGTCGGGCCAGAGCGCCTCTAGCAGTTCATCTTTGGAGACAACTCGCAGGTGATTTTGCACGAGCAGCGCGAGCAGGTCGAAGATGAGAGGCTGAAGGGTCACTTGCTCGCCACCCCTCCGCAGCTCCCTCTTATCTTCGTCAAGCTCGAACAGACCGAAACGGTAGATCACGCCTACTGGCTCCCGGAGCGCCCCCTGAGGTGATGAGGGTGAGGCAATCATAAGCTTTTGATGAGGCGGCGGGAAGGACATGACCTTCGGGGCGGCATACGCTGCGTTGTGATCGAGACGGCGTCCATCAGTTTGAGAAAGGAGACAGAACGATGCAGTCCTCTGATGTTTCGAGAGTGTCCCTTGGCCGAGGGGTCCAGGTGCTTGCGGTCGCTTTGGTGGCTGTTGCCGGGATCGCGGCCGGTCGCTGGCTGGTACCCGCTGGCGACACTGTCTCTTCCGCTTCGTTCGGCGTTAAGAACTCGAGCCCCGCATTGGCCTCCGAGTCAGTGGCGCCGGACTTTTCGGCTGGTCTCATGATCGGTGTCAGCTTTCTGCCGGTTGCGCCATCAGGCTTGGACACAGTCGATGGAGTAGCGGCGCCTGACTCCTCGGCTGAGGGTCACGTCATTGGGATCAGGTTCCGCTAGTAGCGCGTTCGGACACACGGCTCGATCATGCTCACGCCTTCGTCACCGCCCCACACCCGCACCGGCTCGCCAATGCCCTTGAGCGACTGCTCACCCCTATCCTCAAACCCCACACCCGCCGAAGTCCGCGCCAGCGACCGCACTGTGTCCGACACCATCAGTTCGCCGGGCGCCGACAAGCCGCTGATGCGCGAAGCGATGTTCACAGCCCCGCCGTAGACATTGTTGTCCTCCCGGATGACATCGCCAGCGTGGAGGCCGAGGTGGAGGGGCAGCCCTGCATGGCTGCCCGCCGACCTGCAGGCGAGGGCGGCCTCGATCGCCTGCCGCGCGCCGGTGAAGACGGCGAGCACGCCGTCGCCGAGGAGCTTGCCCTCGATCGCGGTGCCTGCGTGCTCGCGGATGACGGTGCGCAGCGCTGCGTCGAGATCGCGGGCCTTCGCGCGGAAGGCGGCGTCACCCAGCCGCTCGGTGATCGCGGTGGAGTCGGCGATATCGGCGAAGAGAATGATGACAGTGCCGGAAGGAAGCTCCGGTAGAGGTGTCGCCTGCACAACGTCGGGATTGATGAAGTCAGTAATCCTGCGTGCGAAGCCCTCTAGATCGTCGGCCCAACCTCCTTCCACCACCGCGAGCTGCGCATTCGGGATGCGCACGGCGAGATCCGTCACCATCTGCATCGTGACGTATTGCAGATTGTTGTGTTTTACGATCAGCGTCGGTGCCTTTATCAGGGGTGCCAGCTCCAACGCATCAAAAGCCGACAGCACGTCCAAGTTGGCGATGATTTCGGGTCCCACACAGGATCGAATGTAAGCGCCGTGGAGGCGAGACTCCTCTCGCCCAGAGCCGAATACTAGAAAGCCGATCGTCTCCGTCGCCATCAC
>VBJT01000124.1 GCA_005880075.1 Chloroflexota bacterium | reverse complement strand
CCGGTCGTCCGTCAGAGCCCACACGACAGCCACCTGGCAAGCGCGGCGCGCCGGTATACCCTCGTGGATCAGCCGCCCGGCGTAAATCAGCAGCCGAGTACTCACTCCCTCCGCTAGCCCGTGCTCCTTGAGGTGCCGCACCTTCTCGCCCAGCTTGGCCAGGTCCGTCGCCACGCTCTCGGACACCTGGCTCTCGTGCCCGATGATCCGCGCCTCGAGCTCTCGCGGCGGGTACCCGAATTCCACGGCCATAAAACGCTGCCGCGTACTGTGCTTTAGGTCCTTGAGTGCGCTCTGATATCCAGGGTTGTACGAGATCACCAGCAGGAACCCTTCCTGGGCCTCGACGATCTGCCCTAGCTTTTCGATGGGCAGGATCCGCCGGTGGTCCGTGAGCGGGTGAATCAGCACCGTCGTGTCCTTGCGCGCTTCAACGACCTCGTCGAGATAACAGAGCGCCCCGGTCTTCACCGCTCGCGTAATTGGGCCGTCGATCCAGCGGGTGGAGTCGCCTTCCAGCAAATAACGCCCGACCAGGTCCGAGGCCGTCAGGTCTTCGTGACAGGCCACCGTCACCAGCGGCCTGCCCTGCAGATCGCCGTCGCCGGATGGCGTCGCGTCGCGGACGACAGTAACCGGCCGGCTCAGCTTAAACGCCATGTACTCGATGAACCGGGTCTTGCCGCAGCCTGTGGGTCCCTTCAGCAGGACTGGAATCTTCTCCTTGTACGCCGCCACGAAAAGCTCGATCTCGTCCTTTACGGGCAGATAAAAAGGCTCCGCATGGACGATGTACTCCTCGATCGCGTACTGCCGATAAGTCTGTTCGGTGGTCATGGGGCGTTCTTCTCCGGTGCTTGCTCGCTCATCTTACATTACAACGTCGCCAACCCGCTGAGCTGTGACCCGTGTCCCAACCCTAACGCCGTGCGGCGAGCCTCTGCTCAAGCTCCCTCCACGTCCCAAGCGTTCGTCGCCGCGTGTCCTCCAAAGTCCCCGAAGTATCGATCGCTACATCGGAACGCCTGATACGTTCATCGCTCGCCATCTGTGCTTTCTGTATCCTCTCCAGCACCTGTTTGACCGGGATCCCGCTCCTCTCCGATGCCCTTCGCGCCGCTGTCTCGGCGTCTACAACGGTAACCCACACCTCGCCCGTCAGGTCATTCCATCCGGCATCAAAAAGTAAGGCCGCTTCAAGCACTGCCACCCGCGTGCCCACGCGCTCCGCTTCGGCGAGCCTTTCGCGCATCATTTCCTTCATCCGCGGATGGGTGATAGCGTTCAGCCTCGCCAACTTGTCCGGCGAGGAGAAGACAATTGGCCCGAGCTTCTTGCGGTCAATCGTGCCGTCCTCAGCGACCACATCCTGCCCGAACTCGGCGACGATGTCCTCATACGCCGGCCGGCCCGGCAGATAAACTTCGTGGCCGACGCGGTCAGCATCCAGAATGACCACGCCCTGCTCACGCAAAATCTCGGCGACCACAGACTTCCCAGTGCCGATGCCACCCGTCAAGCCGATTACATACATAGGCCGTTCACTCGACCTGCTTACTGAAGTTAAACGACTGGCTCATCCCCTGCGCCAGGTAGAACCGGTGAGCATTCGCTCGACCGGCGCCTGAACTCAGCTCCAGATGCGTACATCCCCGCTCACGGGCCCAGTCAGAAGCGGACTCCAGCAGCTGAGCGCCGATCCCTCGGCCGCGATGGCTTGCCGTCACCACCAGGTCCTGGAGCCAGCAGCGAGGTCCGTATCGAATCGAAAGAATATCTGCATACACCGAAGCTAGCCCGATCACCCGCTCGCCCTCAACCGCCAACAAAACGTCTGCATCGCGATCGTGTACTGCGTACTTGAACCCGGCTCGCCCGCGCTCCGGCGTGTACCCGGGTGCGCGAACACCCGGCGACTCGAACAGCTCCTCGATTAGTGCCAGCGCCGCCAGCTCGTCGTCCGGCGTCGCCGGGCGAACGCTGATAGCTGACTGCTGACGAGTGACCGCTAAAGCCCTAGCCCGACGCCTTTAGCTGCCGGACCTTCTCGGTGAACCCCGAAACGATCTCTTTCCAGTCTCCCACCACGGCCCATCGCGAGGACTTGAAGATACTCGCGTCCGGGTCCTTATTGATCGCTACGATGTTCTTGACCGAGGAGATACCCGCCATGTGCTGGCTCGCCCCCGAAATACCGACCGCGATGTACAGGTCCGGCGTGACCACCTTCCCGGTCAGCCCTACCTGATTAGCTACCGGATACCACCCAAGGTCGCACACCGCCCGGCTCGCGCCCACAGCTCCGCCGAGTACATCGGCCATCTCTTCCAGAGGCTTGAACCCTTCTGGCCCGCCGAGCCCGCGGCCCCCGCTCACCACCACCTTGGCGTCTTCCAGCCGCACGCCCTCCGCCTTCTCCTTCCGCCGCTCCACGATTCGCGTTCGCACATCTCCTTCGCCGACACCCGCCGGCTGCTTCACGACCTCGGCTTCCCGCGAATCGTCGCGTTCTGCCGGCTCCTGCGCCTTCGCCCTGACTGTTGCGATCTGCGGCATGCCGTTGATCGTGTACCGCGCTCGGGCGCTTCCTCCGTAGCAGGGCCGCTCCGCGATCAGCTTGTCGCCCTGCATCTCGAAATTCACGCAGTCCATCGCCACCGCCGTTCCCAGTCGCTGCGCCAGACGGGGCGCGAGGTCCCGGCCCATCATCGTCTGTCCCATCAGGATGACAGCAGGGTTGACTTCCTTTGCAATCCGCTCCGCGATCGGGACGTATGAGTCTCCCTGATAGTCCTTCAGAATCGCATCATCGATGACGAAGACTTTGCTCGCACCGAACGCCCCCGCCTCCTGCGCCACCCCCTCCACACCTGATCCGAGCAGCGCCACGGTCACCGGCCCGCCTAATCGGCTGCCGATCCCGATCAGCTCCGGCACTACGGGGTTCAACTTCCCGTCTTCAGTCGATTCGCCGATTACAAGAGTCCCGCTTGCCATCCATTACTCCTGGCCGCTAATACCTATCACCTAACGCCTGACACCTAGATGAGCTTCGCCTCACGCAGCCGCGTCGCCAGCTTCTCGCCCTTCTCCTGCGGCGTGTCGCCTTCAATGAACTCCGTCTCGACTTTAGTCTCGGGCACAAACAGCGCTTCCAGCGTTATCCGCTTCTCAGGAGCGGATATCCCGATATCGCCCAGCGTCCACGGCTTCACTTCCTTCTTCGCCGCCATCATGATCTGCCGCAGCTGCGGGTACCGGGGCTCGCCCAGCTCGTTGCTCACGGTCACGACGGCCGGCGTGGGCGCTTCGACCGTCTCGAATCCGTCCAGGAGAACCCGCTCCACCGTAACCCTGCCGTCGTTGTGCTGGATATCCTTCGCGATCGTGACCACTGGAATGCCGAGTATCTCGGCGATCGTCGAGCCTACGATTCCCATGTCCCAGTCGACCGCCTGGCGTCCAGCGATGATCAGGTCGAACGGCTCGAGTTTCTTGATCGCGGCGGCCAGCACCTCGGCCGTCGCCCAGTGGTCCGCGCCGTTCACAGCGGGGTCGTTGATGTGCACACCCTCGTCGGCGCCCATCGCTAGGCAGTGCTTGATCGTGTCCCGGAATGAGTCCGGCCCGAGGCTCAGAACGGTAATCACCGTATCCGGCTGCTTGTCCTTGATCCGCAGTGCCGCCTCGACCCCGATGGTGTCAAACTGGCTCGGTACCGGCTGAATGCCCGGAGCAGGCAGCACCTTCTTCGCGGCCTCGTCTACTCGAAACTGCGAGCACGAGCGATCTCCTTGGTCAGGAAAAACAATGAGTAAGCTGGAGCGGTGGGGCTGGTCTCTTAGGTCCCCGTTGCCTGCTCCTCCGGCTCTTGTTTCGTCACGCGCAGTAGTATAGCAGCCGCTAATTTTGCCGCAATCCTGGCTGCTGACTCCATTGCGCCCGCTCCTCAGCGCGTCAAAGGCCGCGCGGCAGCAGCACGAGTGCGCCGTCTTCACCGCGTTCGAGGACCGGTACGATTTGCGATATTGCCAGCTCCGCGCAATAAGCGACGTCATCCCCGAAGCCGGCTTCTATCAGCTCACCGGCATGGTACGAAGAAGCGACAGCGCCCGGCAGGTCAGCGCGGGCGGTCAGGAATGCGTCCCGCGCGAAACGGGCGGCATCCGATGCTTCTAGCGAGTCGACCGAAAGCGCCGCTTCGATGATTGCGCCGGCGCCGAGCGCATCCTCGAGAACGAACGTCGACCCGCTGAACGCAGCCGAGCAGAGCACGGATATGTCCAGTCCCCGGTTGCGAGCCATTCCCACCGCGGACATCGCTACGGCCGTTCGATTAAGCAAACAGCCGACGAGCACCGTGGGCGCGTCGGCCAGCTGGGCGAGCAGTCGCGTGCCATTCGAAGTCGCTAAGATCGCGCCCCGGCCTTCAAGCTGCAGTGTCGAGAATTCGGCCGGCGAATTCCCGTAGTCGAAGCCCGGCGGGGGCAGACCACCTCTTTCCCCGCAAAGCAGATAGCCCGGCAGCCGTTTGTGGAGTGATCTCGCTTCTTCGATGCTTCCGGCGGCAATGACGGGCCGGGCGCCGTGCTCCAGCAGCGTGATGACGCTGGACGACGCCCGCAATACATCGACCACAATACAGACCGAACGAGAGTTCTCGAACTCCTGGACCGGCAGCAGTGCCACATCAATCCGCATCAGGACGAAGGCATATAACCCGAATTAGAAAAGTGCCCCTAGTTCCCAGCTCCTAGTTCCTTGCTCACCACTCCTTGCCCCGCGAACACTCCCGGCCGGCGGGCGAGATACGATCGGCGGCGTAACTTCCAATGTTCTCCGAGAAGCTCCAGGCAGCTGCGGAGATCAACAACAGTTTCCTCTGCATCGGTCTGGATCCCGACCCGGAGCTGATGGCGCATCCACACATCCCCTCTTTCCTGCAAGAGATCGTCGACGCCACCAGCGACCTCGTCTGCGCCTATAAGCCAAACCTCGCCTTCTTCGAGGCCCTCGGAATGGGCGGGATGCAGACGATGCTCGAGTCGCTGCGCTCCATACCCAGGCATATCCCCATCATCGCCGACGCCAAGCGCGGAGACATCGGCAACACCGCCCGTTTTTACGCTCGGGCACTCTTCGACGTTTACAAGTTCGACGCTGTGACAGTAAACGCTTACGGTGGCCGCGACGCGGTGCAGCCCTTCATCGACTACGCCGAGCGCGGCGTCCTTGTCTGGTGCCGCAGCTCAAACCCGGGTGCCGCCGACCTCCAGGACATGAAGCTGGAAAGTGGCCCATTCGTATATGAGGCGATAGCTGAACGAGCGCGGGAATGGAATACTGGAGGCAACGTCGGTGTCGTTGCCGGGGCGACATGGCCGGAGCAGATCGAACGCGTCCGTGACATCTGCCCTGACATGTGGCTCCTCGTGCCTGGCGTAGGTGCGCAGGAGGGCGACCTCGAGGCGGCTGTGCAGGCAGCCTTGAACACCGCTGGGGGAGGCTTCCTCCTGAACGCCTCGCGCGCTGTCCTCTACACGTCGAAAGACGACGGCTATGCGAAATCGGCGCGCAAGGCCGCTCAGAGACTACGCAATCGCATCAACGTGATGCGTGAGGCGGCGCTGGCTCGGCGGTGACTCGTGATAATGGAGATACGCCTGGGCGACGTCGTCCGCCTTAGAAAGCAGCACCCCTGTGGCAGCTTCGAATGGCAGGTTGTTCGCCTCGGCGCCGATATCGGCATTCGCTGCCGCACCTGCTCCCGGCGCATCCTGCTCGAACGCAGCGTCTTCGAGAAGCGTGTGAAGACCTTCCTCTCTCGTGGGCCGGAAGAGGACGCTTAATGTCCCTCCGCGAAGACGCGCACGATCAGCCCGCTCGGTTCGAGCCGAACGTCCGAGAGGTTATGCGCTCGCGGGCGCTGCTCAGGGACCCGCGCTTCGCAAGCCTATGGTTGTCGCACGGGCTCGCCCTTACTGCACAGAACGCCCTTCTCTTTACGCTGCTCGTAGTCGTATTCAAGATCACCGGCAACTCCCTCACCACGAGTATCCTGGTGCTTTGCTTTATTCTTCCGTCGATTCCCATGGGTTTCATCGTCGGGGTTGTTCTAGACCGCACCAGGAAGGAGACGGTCCTCGTCCTTACCAGCCTTGTCCGTGCGCTGGGATGCATCCTCTTCCTCCTCTTTCACGGTGAAGTGTGGACGATCTATCTCATCACGATAGGCCACGCTACCGCCGGACTGTTCTTCAATCCGGCCGTCATCTCACTCATCCCGACGCTCGTCTCTCGCGATCGCCTGGTGCCGGCAAACAGCCTCTACAACTTCACGCTTACGGCCGCCCAGCTGGTGGGCATCGTCTTCCTCGCTCCCGCCATCATCAAGACGCTCGGCGCAGACGGCATGTTCATCATCGCGGCGCTGATGTTCCTTTCATCCGCGGCGCTGGCCTCTCGCTTGCACACGGTCCAGGAGGAGCCCACACCCAGGCTTCCGCAGGGCCCGATCTTTGGCGGGCTACCGACAGACTTCCGCGAAAGCTGGCAGATGCTCTTCTCGGACCGTTACTCCGTTCTGGCGTTGGTCCAGCTCATCATCAGCAGTACGCTGGTACTTCTCTTTTCAATCCTCATCCCGCGCTATATGCAAGACGTCATCGGCGTGCCTCCGGAGAGCGCCGCCTTCGTCTTCGCGCCGACGGGCATCGGGGCGCTCGTCGGGCTGCGCTTTCTGCCCTGGTTCACGAAGATGGGGAAGAACCGCGTCGTCGTCATCGGTCTTGCTGGTATCGCCGTCTGCTTGGTGCTGCTCGCCCTGGTCGAGCCGCTCGCTCAACTGACCGAACAGGCGCCGGGTACCGATTGGCTTGCGCGCCAGCTCCGCTTCTCCCTGCTCCAGGGGTTGACCATGCTTATCGCGGGCCCAATGGGATTTTGCTATGCCTTGCTCAACGCACCCGCTCAGACCGTCCTCCACGAGCGTGCGCCACCTGAAATGAGGGGCCGCATCTTCGCCACCCAGGTCGTCTCCGCCAATTTCATCTCCTTGCTGCCACTGCTCGTCATCGGTGCCGCCACTGACCTCGTGAAGGTGCCAGCCGTGCTTATCATGATTGCTGCCGTAGTGGCCGGCGTGGCCTTCCTCAGCGCAAAAGTGACCGAACGCGAGGAGCAAGAAGCGCCGCAGAGGCCTCCGCCCCGCCCGCCTCGCGACCATCAGGAAGTGGGAGCCCGCGGCGGCTTCACTGAAGCGAAGCCGGGCCCCGACAGCGGGACTGGAAAGCTCTAGCACGAGTCGCCGGCGCATCCAGGCGTCCCCTATTTACCGCGCCTTCCTGTGCTCTCTGGTCCGGCTCCTGGCTCCTACCTCCTGGTCCCTTGCTCCTTGCTCCTTCGAAGCTCATTTCGTACGTGCGCACACCCTCCCGCCCGTCCGGATTCCGTTTGACACCCCTCTGCGCGGCGGTCTAGAGTTAAAGTGCATCGACACTGGGAGGTGGCCGTGTGGTCGAGTTGACCATCGAAAGTATACGCGTGAGCCTGATGAACTATCAGCGCGTGGTCATCTTGAAGGAGAAAGAGTCCGACCGCTACCTCCCCATTTGGATCGGCCCGGCAGAAGCGGACGCCATCGCAGTGCGCCTCCAGGAGGTCGCCGTCGCCCGCCCGCTCACCCACGACCTCATTCGCTCCATCATCGACTCGCTCGGCGCCAGCGTCGACTACGTCATCGTCAACGATCTCTCGAATGACACCTTCTTCGCCCGCATCATGCTCCAGATCGACGGCCGCGTCATGGAGATAGACTCCCGCCCTAGCGATGCCATCGCCCTCGCCGTCCGTGTGCAGGTCCCGATTTACGCCGACGAGT
>VBJT01000098.1:1483-5377 GCA_005880075.1 Chloroflexota bacterium | reverse complement strand
GGGAACGAGATGCGGCCAGAACAGCACCTTCACGTGCGAGTACGTGTCGAGGCCGAGCAAAGAGTCGGCCAGCTCCGGACGCACGAGGATCTCCGACTTCACGGCGCCCCAGTCGAAGCCGGGCGGCTGCGGCTCCTTGACGGGGTTCCGCACTACCCCAATCGGCCGGAGCATAATCTCGGGTCGGTCCGGAATCTCGCTTGTCGGTCGCTGAAAGAGCCGGCGAACCAGGCTACGCACGAAGAGCAAGTTACCAGAAGGAAAGGAAACGGTCATCTTCGCGCCTGGTGTTCCCCTGACTCGCTGGACGCCCCGGCTGTACATCCACCGGCGGCCGTCTCGAGCCTCACCGTTCCGGCGATACGAACGTCATCCCCGGTACAATGCGCATCGGCGGCGGCGCTCTCAACTCCTCGAACGCGACCGTCAGTATCACCGGCTCCTCCGGAATGAGCGCCGCTGGGACCTCGCCGCCAAGCGCCAGGAGTCCGACGACTCCCTTCAGCCCTCAGCGGGAAGCAGCGGCGCAAAGACATAGACGTTCTCGGCCGCCCGCGAGGCAGCCGGCTGGCCCGGCCCGCCCGACAACGACGCAGTACCCAACACAGTTTGGACCGACTCCACGTGCGATGCGGCGACGAAGGCGGCTGAGGCTCAGCCAAGTCAGACCTTAAGAGCATCCGCCCACGAATGGCAAGCAGCCGTCTGACTTAATCTATCGGGAGGGAGGTCTTCCATCAACAATGGACCCGGTCGCGGAGCCGAATTCACTGTCGCCCTTGCCGACGCGTTGAGGTCCTGCAGCCGCCTGTCGCCTACTCTGCCCTGGCATTGGCACCAGACCCGCTTATAATGGGTTCTTGGGGTGCAGAATCTCGAAATCCTGTGAAGACGATCCTCGTCGCTGACGACGAGCCAACCCTGGTGGCGACTCTCAAGTACAACCTGGAACGCGAGAGTTATGCGGTCATCACCGCCACGGACGGTGAGGCTGCGCTCGAAGCAGCACGCGCCGGTCGCCCTGATCTTATCGTGCTCGACCTGATGATGCCTGGGCTCAACGGCATCGAGGTGTGCCGGATTGTTCGTCGAGAAATGCAGGTTCCCATACTCATCCTCACCGCTCGGGGCGGCGAGACCGACAAAGTGGCCGGACTCGAGATTGGCGCGGACGATTACGTGACGAAGCCGTTCAGCATGCGCGAGCTCATAGCACGCGTGCGGGCACTATTAAGGCGGTCCGAGAACGCTTCCGCGAGGCACAGCGAAGTCCTTGCAACCGGCGATCTCATGATTGACATGCGCAAGAGGACAGTTACCAAGAACGGCGCCTCGCTGTCTCTCAAGCCCAAGGAGTTCGAGCTGCTGTCCTTTTTCGCCCGCAATCTCGATAAGGTGTTCACGCGGGAGCAGCTGCTCAACCAGGTCTGGGGTTATGCCTTCGGCGGAGACACCCGGACGGTCGATGTTCATGTGCGGTGGCTCAGAGAGAAAGTCGAAGACGAACCCGAGCGCCCGGCGCGGCTGGTGACAATCCGTGGGGTTGGCTACCGCTTCGACTCCTGACATGCCTGGCCATATCGGCGCGCGAATTGGTGCAACCTCCGCGGTGCTGCTTGCGGTCATATTTGTGGCCGTTCTTACCCTGCCTTTGGCGGTTGCCCTGGCTGTTTCCCTATTCGTAGCCGCGATAGGCACCCTCGTTTTGCGCGCCTCGATCCTCGGGCCGATCAGAATCGTGACAGACGTCGCCCGCCGCACGGCTAAAGGCACCCCGCATCAACGGATCGCATCGAGGCCGCCCGGGGAGATGGGCGAACTCACTGATGCCGTCAACGAAATGGTGCAGAATCAAGACCGCCATATAGCCGCCGCTTCGGCAGATCACAACCGTATGCTCGCCGCGCTAAACAGCAGCGCCGACGCCGTTATCGCGCTTAACCAGGAAGGAATCGTCGCTTTTGTCAACGCCTCAGCCGGCCGGCTCCTCAGTCAGCGCAAAGGAGACCTGATCGGTAAGCCCTTTGCCTGGATTCTGCCTGACGTGCAGGTGATCGAGGCACTCCACTCGACGAGCAGAGACCAGGATCCTCAAATCCTGGTCACCGAGCGTCCCAACAAGCGCTTTCTACAGGTAATCGTCACGCCAATCGTCGACGGCGGGGAATGGACGTCTCTCATTGTGCTCCATGACGTCACCGAAGTAAGACGGGTGGAACAAGTGCGCCGGGACTTTGTCGCGAACGTCTCACACGAGCTACGAACGCCGCTCGCCGCCCTCAACTCCGTGATCGAAACACTCCGCGCGGGCGCTATCGAAGACCGGTTGACGGCCAGCGACTTCTTGTCGCGAGCAGACGGCGAACTTCAGCGCCTCGTCGTTATAGTGGAAGAACTCCTGCAGCTTTCACGCATCGAGTCGGGCGAACTAGCTCTGGCGTTCGACGATGTTGAAGTCGATGAGTTAATCTCAAGCGCCGTAGATCGGCTGCGGCCCGCGGTCGACAGACAGGGTCTGACCATAACCACGCACGTGGCCCCGACCACGCCACGCCTGAAAGCCGACCGAGAGCTCCTCGAGCGCGCCCTGGTCAACCTCATTCAGAACTCCGTTAAATATACGCCGCGCGGCGGCTCCATCGAGGTCTTAGCCCGGGTTGACGACGGCGTCGTGACATTGGCCGTCCACGACACCGGCGAGGGAATCGACGCGGTTGACCTTCCCCGCGTGTTCGAGCGCTTCTACAAGACCGACCGGGCGCGCCGCGCCGGAGGCACCGGCCTTGGCCTGGCGATTGTGAAACATACCGCCGAGGCTCACGGCGGCAGCGTCCAGGCGGAGAGCGAGTTGGGCAGGGGCTCTACTTTTAGCCTCTCGATACCGTTAACTACGGCTTAAAGCAAGCCCGATAAGCATCCGAACATGACCGCTCGCCTGGCTTGGCGGTTTGTCAGTGTGAGGATGTGCGCCGGCACGTTCAGAGCCCAAAGACGTGCGGTTGCCGGTTCAAGCGTGTCTCCTTTTGTTACGCGCCAGCGCTCTGAATGTGCCGGGATTCAGGTGGTGGGCCACCCGAATGGGACATCAACTTTTACTAGCCGTTAAACGCTGTTAACAGACCGTTAACAGGGCGATCGCTATCGTGAAGTTAGAAGCAAAGTTAGGAGGCAATATTATATGAAGCTTCGACCCCGAATGAGTTCGGCGGTATCCCTACGCAGCCGGTTCCTGGGAGCGGCCTCCCTGAGTCTGGTCGCCTTAATCGCGCTAGCTGTCACGGCCTGCGGAGGCGACGACGAGAAGACGACTAGTGCGGACACCTCAGCGACGTCCACGAAGGCTCCGAACGTGACGGACACGGTGAGTATTGAGGGGTCGAGCACGATTCAGCCCTACACGATCGTGCTCATCGACGAATTCGCCAAAGTTTATCCCGACGTGAAGATCAACCCGCCGAGCGGGAAGGGGTCCGGCGCCGGCATCACTGCCTTTATTAACAAACAAGTGGACATTGCCCAGTCGAGCCGCAAAATTAAGGACGACGA
Source organism: Chloroflexota bacterium (assembly GCA_005880075.1). GTDB lineage: Bacteria > Chloroflexota > Dehalococcoidia > SM23-28-2 > RBG-16-64-32 > CF-163. Next base: position 1,831 of record VBJT01000098.1, on the reverse strand, counting down.
GAAGAGTCAGGCGACCGCCGCTGGTTTAGATCCGTTCGAGACGCATATTCTCGACGACGCTCTCGCGATTACCGTGCACCCAGACAACACGGTTGCACAGCTGACCCTAGAACAAGTCGCGAAAATATTCGCCGGTGAGATAAAAGACTGGAGCGAAGTGGGCGGTTCCGGCGGCGCTATTACGATCTACACGCGTAACGAAGAGTCAGGCAGCTTCGCTTACATGAACGAGGACGTTATCCAAAAGGTACTCGGCAAGGACAAGGCATACAGCCCGGACATCAACAAGCAGGCGAACGCACCGGGCGGCCTCACGGCGGTCGCTGGTGATCCTTCTGGGGTGTTCTA
>VBJT01000098.1:0-1383 GCA_005880075.1 Chloroflexota bacterium | reverse complement strand
CTCTATTATTACACCGATGGCGATCCCTCCAAGGGAACGAACGCCGGGTTGAAGGCTTTTGTAGATTACGCGCTCAGCACCGACGGACAGAAGCTCGGGGAGGAAATCGGGTTCGTTGGCATAAGGTAGCTTTTCTGGACAGGGCTAGTCTCCCCTCGGAGTACAGGCCGTGCCTAGACGCTGTCGGGCCCCGGAGCTGAAGGCAAAGACAAATGGCCACCTCAACACAAGCGATACCACCCATCGGCATGCTCGGCCGTTCCGTCATGGCACGGCGGCGCGGAGCGCTTCTCGAGTTCGGTGCCGAGTGGCTTATCCGCGGTACCGGGGTGCTGACGATTGTTTTGCTCGTCGGCATCCTCGCTCTGCTGGCGCGCCAAGGCCTGCGCCTCTTCCTCGATCTTGATTATCCAATCGGACGGTTCTTTACATACGGCAACGCCATCACTGACAACACAACGGACCCCAAGCAGTTCCGCTTCGGCGTGATGCCTCCCCTGGTTGCCACGTTCTGGGTAACCGTCATGACACTGGTCTTCGCAATACCGCTTGGCCTCATGACGGCGGCATTCATATCGGAGATTGCACACCCACGAGTGCGGCTATTCATCAAATCGACCGCCGAGCTCCTTGCCGGTGTGCCGACCATCATCTTCGCATTCGTCGGCCTAGCCCTCATCGTCCCGCGCGTCAACGACTATTTCGGCTGGGGTGCCGGAGGGCTCTCCGGACTGACAGCCGGATTCGTCGTCTCGTTCGTCGCTGTGCCTTTGATAATTTCCATCGCAGACGACGCGATGCAGGCCGTTCCCGTCGACTACAAGGAGAACGCCTATGCACTCGGGTGTAACAAGCTCCAGGCTATCTGGTGCGTAATTATGCCGGCGGCTATCTCCGGCATTACGGCGGCCGTCATGCTAGGAATGGCTCGGGCGATCGGCGAGACTATGATTGTAGTCATTCTCGCCGGGGGTAACAGCTCGCTTCCTCACGACCCGAGCGAATCCATGCGGCCCATGACGGCAACGATTGCAGCCGGATTCGGCAACGCCTCGGAGCAATCTCTCGTGCGACCCGCTCTCTATATGACCGGAGCGATTTTGTTCATCCTGACGTTTTTCACAACTCTTATCGCCGATGCGGTGCTGGACCGGCAGCGAAAAAGGTTCGGACGGTGACCGCCTTAACGGTTCGATCTCGCCGCAATCAGCGGCTCGACTGGCTGCAGCGGTTCGTTTTTAGCCTCACGTTTCTGGCGACCGTTCTCGTCTGCCTCCCAGTCGCCGTCGTCACGATTTATGTAATCAGCCATGGCGCCTCCGCCGTCTCCTGGGAGTTTCTATTCAGCGGGCCCGCCCGGGCCGGACGTGAGGGCGGGTTCTT
>VBJT01000040.1 GCA_005880075.1 Chloroflexota bacterium | reverse complement strand
TTTGAGCGGCGAGCTAGCGCTGGGTGGTCTCCTAGGGCTGCTCTCGTCAGCCTCAATCGTTATCTCCAATGACAGCGGCCCGTTGCACTTGGCGATTGCTGCTGATACACCGGCCGTCGGGATCTATTGGTGCGGGAACTTCGTTAACGGCGCGCCCCCGGGAAGGAGTCGCCATCGCGCGGTCGTCTCCTGGCAAACGCACTGCCCTCTCTGCGGCGCGCACATCGCAGCGGATTTCGCGCGCGACAAAACGCAAACCTGCGCGCACGACGCCTGCTTCGTGGACGAGGTGAGCATTGAGCATGTGACTCACACCGCGAGCCGCCTCCTTGACGACATCGGTTGGATCACTGGGCTATCATCGTGGTCTTCAGTGGAACGTCAACCGGCAACAGCTCCGGTGCATTGATGCGGCGGTCCGGCAGGGTGGTCGGCAATTCCAGATGGTACGTACCCGAGGGCAGAACCGCGCAGCCGCCGTAATGCCGCATGACTCGCAACTGCGCGAGCACGTCTTCCCCGCAGTGCGCTTCGGGAAGCTCGCGCCAGAAGGAAAAGCCACCGACCGATAGCAGCGCTCTGCGGTCGAACAGGACGCAGCCACCCACCCACGCAACCTTGTACAAGCGCTGACATTCGGGCGTCAATCTCAGGCGCTGTGCGACGTGAAAGATGTTGGCCGCGTTGTGAAGACGATGCCGCTGCCATCGCGTCCCTTCCCAGGTGACCTCCTCCGGAAGCACCGGGCCATCCCAGAACTCGATGGCCTGCTCGTGCAGCCGAACATCGTTGATGTGGCTCAGGCCGATGGGCGCGGAGCCAACGAAGCCACATCGCTCGGCGATCATCGCGGCTTGCAGGCGCGCCACAACGTCTCTTTCAAGGACCAGATCATCGTCCAGGTAGAGGACGTACGGAGCCATCGCCTGCTCGAGGAGGAACTGACGCTGCTCGGCCATGCCGCGACGCGGACGGTTCCTTCGGAGGTAAGCCGGGACGCCCTTGGCTTCCAGTATCCTGAGTACTCCCCTTACTTCCGGGCGCTCGTCGACCGAAAACTCCTCTGTCTGATCGGAAACGATGACACAAAATTCGTGGAAGGACTGCGATGCCAGAGAGGTAAGCGTAATGGCCAGCGACGCAGGTCTATTGAACGTCGGGACAAGAACGTCAACTGCGGTCGCCATAAAGCGGTCTGGCACTAAAGTCGGGCTACGCCATACTAGCAGCGGCCACGATTCGCGAAGTATCAAACAAGCCGAGGCGCCCGTTACAAGTCCGTATACTCGGCTCCAGCGTTGAAATCGTGCTTAGAGCGAACGCAACACAGTCGGAACAACCTGGCGTAACCACCAGAGCCGAGGACCCGACCGGCTCAAGCTTCCTGTTGTATCGATGCAATAGGAAGTCGCGTAATAGCAGCATTCGTGTAACACCGGCGCGACTAGACTTCAAGTAAGGCCAAGAAAGTTGCACCCGGAAAAAACAGAGCGGGCCCGCCAATCACGTTCGCCGCTAGTTTCGGTAGTGATCCCGACATACCGGCGAGACGAACTGCTCGAGCGATGCCTTAAGAGTGTGGTCTGCCAGCACATGCCATCCGAAGACTTTGAGATCATCGTCGTTGACGACGCAGCCGGAGATACAGTCCCGGCCCTGGTGCGAGACATGGCCCAGGCTACGGGCATCCGTCTGGTTGCGCTTGCCGGAGCGCGGGCTGGGCCGGCCGCCGCACGCAACACCGGCTGGCGAAATGCCCGGGGGGAGATTATCGCGTTCATCGACGATGATGCTTACCCGCAAGGAGACGACTGGCTACGCGAGGGACTGAGGCCTTTCTCGGTCCGGCGGGTAGCAGCAGTGACCGGCAAGGTCGTGGTCCCGATGAACGGCACCCCGACTGATTTTCAACTAAACGTCAAGAATCTAGAGAGGGCGCGCTTCATCACCTGCAATGCGTTTTGCCGCCGGTCCGTCCTCGAACGCATCAGCGACCTGGAGTTTCGTATCGAAGAAGACGGCGGGTGGATCGTGCGAAATCCGAACGCCGTTGTAGTGCACCCGGCTCCCCCGGGGCCGTTCGGCATCTCTCTGCGACTGCAGCGGTATAGCATGTTCAACGCCCTGATTTGCAAGAAGCACCCTGACCGATATCGAGAGCTAGAAGCGAGACCACCGCTGAACTACTACGCGATGCTCGCGCTTCTGCCGATAGTCCCGGTGCTGCTCATATTTGGGCTTCCGTTAACCGCTATGCTCACAGCCGGAATCTGGGCGCTTCTGTATATGGAATTTCTTTTCCGCCGCATTCGCCACACTACAAAGCAACCGATTCATCTTGTCGAAATGGCGCTGACCTCGCTGCTGATCCCGCCACTCTCAGTCTACTGGCGGCTACGCGGCGCGCTGCGTTTCCGGGTCCTGTTTATCTGAGGGCCGCGAGTTCTCTCAAAAGGTGCCGCGATATTCAGAACAGCCGATACAGACGGGATGGGGGTCGCCATTAATGAGGCCCTCTCGAAAGCGACGGTAAGTCTCCTCGTGCCAGATTTCGGCGAACGAAGAATCGTTCAGCGAGCCCAGCTTCGCGCGGTCCGAGCCCATTACCATGCAGCAGGGTTGGACCACACCGTCATGGGTCACATAGGAAGAGCGCCAAGGCCAGTCGCAGGCGACGCGGGTGCCGTCGACGCGTGCTTCCCCAGCTTGCTCTTGCATGTTCGGCAGGCGCAGGCTGACCCCCATCCGGGCCGCTACTCGTCGGGCCTCAGCGAGGACCTCCTCGACGTCCGGGCTTGCCATGCCGACAAGCGCCTGATCTTCGACGAACCCGGCGATCGCTTCATAGGCGTTTTGAGGCGCGTCCGAGAAATCGTGCGAGAGGTTCTGAGCGCGCACCCGGGGTATTCCCCAGTCGGCGGCCCGCTGCACAACCGCGGGTAGATCGCGGAAGTTGAAGCGCATGAGCACCATTACGAGCGAGAGCTGAGGGCGCCCGGCTTTTCGCTCTCGCATGAGCGAGACGAAGCGGGTGATGTTGCGCTCGACCACATCCCAGTTGGCGTGATCGCGAACGAATTCGTACGTCTCTCGTGAGGCGCCGTCCAACGAGAAATGAAGCCAGTCGAGGCCTGAGCTAACCAGCCGCTCCGAAATTTGCCTGGTGAGTAGCGTTGCGTTGGAGTTGAACCCGCAGGAGATGCCGCGACCTTTGCAATAGTCGATCATTTGAAAGAGATCTGGCGCCATCAAAGGTTCTCCTAAGCCCTGCAAGGTTACGACGCGCACGTCGGGGAGGTTATCCAGCAAGCTGCGGAACTTGTCGAAAGACATTGAAGCGGCCCGGCCGAGGGCGGGCCGGTAACGCACGAGGCACATGCGACATCGCAGGTTGCAGGCGCCCGTCACCTCCACCTGAATGCTCTTCGGAAGCGGAGGCTCGAGCAGGTTAACGCTGCTTCTCGGTTGCGCGCGTGGCTGAGTTGCCATTGCTTCCTCCTCCGGCAGCTACCGGCTCGGCGATTGGTCTCACCCTTTCCGCGTCACCTTTTGAACGGTTGGCTACTGGCTTGCCGAACGCGACGTAGTTGAAGCCCGCCTCGGTTAGCCCGCTGCCATCCAGAAGGTTCCGACCATCCACGATGGTATTACCGCGCATCAGACGGCGGATGCGATTCCAGTCCAAGGTGCGGTAGGTTTCCCATTCAGTAGCGAGCAACACCGCGTCACTGCCCCTAGCTGCGGAATATGCGTCCGAACAGTAGCGAATGTTGGGGAGCGCACTCTTCGCCTCATCTATGGCAGCCGGGTCGTGGGCGGTCACCCGGAAGCCATCCTCGAGAAGGTGAGCGATGATTTCGAGGGCCGGCGAACCACGAATGTCTCCGGTGTTCGGCTTAAAGGCAAGCCCCAGGACGGCGACGGACGGGTCTTCCCGGCCGACGCCTGCGAGGGCCAGATGGCGACAGGCGAGCTCACGCTGGCCGATGTTTACCCGGTAGACCGCTTCCAACATGTCGTGTGAGCGGCCGTAACGAGAGGCCGTATCGATGAGCGCCGTCAGGTCTTTCGGGAGGCAGGAACCACCCCAGCCGAGACCAGCGCCGAGAAACGCAGGGCCGATTCGCCGGTCCGCTCCGATGATGGCCGAGACTTCGTTTATGTCCGCGCCCGTCGATTCACAGATCCCGGCCACTTCGTTGATGAGTGAAATGCGCGCCGCAAGAAAAGCGTTCGCCGTATACTTCGCCATTTCGGCCGACCTCCGGCTGCAGTAGTAGACCGGCGCCCGGATGCCCGAGTAGAGTCGCTGGACGGCACGCATCGCCGCTTCGGAATCGCCGCCGATAACGATGCGATCGGGACGCATGAAATCCTCGAGGGCTGAGCCCTGTCGCAAAAACTCGGGATTCGAGACAACGTCGACGGCGCGGGGAGCCATTTTAGCTGCTATTGCATCGCCGGTGCCGGGCGGCACGGTGCTTTTTAACAGGAGCACGCTTCCTCGCGGAATGTGATTGCCAATTGCACGGAGAGCGTCTTCCACGAACGAGGTGTCCGTCTCGCCTCTGCTTCCCGCCGGCGTATTCACTGCAAGGACGGTGAAGGACACGCCCGCTAAGGCGTCTGTGTGGCTTCCCGTGAAGCGAAGCCGCGCCGCTCTAGAAAGGCGTTTGAGGGCCTCCTCCAAGCCTGGCTCGCGAATCGGAGCGCAGCCATGCCGCAGAAGGGACAGCCGGCGTTGCTCGATCTCGACGCAGCTCACGCTGTGTCCTAGTTCGGCCAGGCAGACAGCCGTGGCAAGCCCAACGTACCCCGCCCCCACCACACAGACTCCCGCCATGGTTAGACGCCTGAGCCGACCTCGACTTCTTCTGACGACAGCGAGCGACGGACGTAATCGATCGTCAGGCGGAGGCCTTCCTCAAGGCCCACACGCGGCGCCCAGCCCAACAAGCGGCCCGCCTTCGATATATCCGGTCGTCGTCTTGTGGGCTCGTTGTCGGTGAGCGGCGCCACAAATGCGATCGGTGCGTGTGAGCCGGTCAACTTCCGTATGATCTGGGCGTATTCCAGGACACTGTGTTCTTCGGGATTGCCGAGATTGATTACCTCTCCGCTCGCTGCCGGCCATTCCATCGCCGCGATTAGGCCTTGGACCAGGTCGTCGATGTAGCATAAGGAACGAGTTTGAGAGCCGTCGCCGTAAACGGGGATTGGCTGCTGCGTGAGCGCGCAGCGAATGAATTTCGGCACTATCCTGCCGTCATCGGGGTCCGACCGCGGCCCATACGTGTTGAAGATGCGATACGCCATGGTTAACGCCTCGGCGTAACGCTTACCCTCGTGGTAAACAGAGCGCTGGCCAGTAGAACTCAGCCGGCCGAACGACTCCTCGCGCTGAGGGTGATCCAACGGGTCACCGTAGATTTCGGACGTGCTGGCATAGAGCAAGCGAGCACCGCATTCGGCAGCGAAGTCGAGCAGTCGTTGTGTTCCTTCTGCGTTCACCCTAAGCGTTGCGACCGGGTATCGCAGGTAAGCGGCCGGACTGGCAGGGCTCGCGAGGTGGAAGACCTGATGCACCGGCGCCCACGCACCGAGATCATCATGGACGGGATCGAGTTCTGCCAACCGAAAGCGGGGATGGGCATGTAGGTGCTCGATGTTTTGGCGGCGACCCGTGAGAAGGTTGTCGAAGCAGACTACGGTATGACCAGCTGCGAGGAGCCTTTCGCACAGGTTCGAGCCGATGAACCCCGCGCCGCCTGCCACCAAGCTTATCGTCATCAGGGCCTTTCCCAGGCTCCTGATGCGGCCATCGTAGACTCGCGGGGCGCCGGTGGCGTTGATGCGGCCCGCTTTGTCAGCAGAAACCAGCGCATCTTCCGGAGTGCATACAATCGGCTTCCCGAGGGTGTTGAATGATGTATTCACAACCACGGGCGTTCCCGTCAACTCGCCGAACGCTTCGATCAGGCGATGAAAGATCGGCGATTCTTGTCGCGATACCGTTTGGATGCGGGCAGAACCGTCGAAGTGGCACACCGCCGGGATCTCGTGCTTACGCTCCTCTCGGACATCGTGAATGAAGAGCATGAACGGCGAAGGGACGTCCGGCGTGAAGTAATCAGCCGCGCGCTCTACCAGGACAGCGGGCGCGACGGGGCGAAAATCTTCTCGGTCTTTTATCTCGTTGAGGCGGTCCTTCATATCTGGATCTCGCGGTGAGGCGACGATGCTGCGGGCACCCAAGGCCCGCGGCCCGAACTCCATTCGCCCCTGGAACCAGCCGATGATCTTGTCCTCTGCGAGCAGATTGGCGGCGGCGGCGGCCAGATCGACAGGCTCTTCATAATCGAGCTTGGCCCGCAATAGCGTTTCCCTGATCCCTTCGTCCGTAAAGCCCGGCCCAAGATAAGCGTGCGTCATCCGGTGGCCGGGCAGGTCCGGGCGGTGCTCCGCCTCGATGAGATAGGCGGCGCCGAGGGCCGTCCCGGCATCGCCGGCGGCCGGCTGCACAAAGATATTGCTGAAACCGGACTCGTCGCGTAGGCGCGAGCTGGCGCAGCCGCCGAGCGAGTTCAAGTACCGTCTCCTCGAGTAAGGTCTGCAAGCCTGCGGCCACGTCGAAGTGTCGCTGCTCGAGAGGCTCGCCCTTGCGACGCCGGGGCCCGAATTCGGCTTCCAGATCGGCGAACGTGACCCGGTACTGCCCTCCTTCGCCGAGTTCGACGAGCCGTTCGAATTGCCGGACGAGGCAGCCAGAGCCGGCGCAGGCCAGGGCCATCACCTTGTACTCGTCGCTGCTTCTGAGGAACCCGAGGTAATCCGTCACATGCTCGTAAAGCAGCCCGAGTGAATGCGGGTAGTGGACTTCTTCGAGCGACTCGATCTGCCCTGACCGGCCAACCGCGAAGAGCGTAGTTGCCTTTTCGCCACGGCCATCGAGAGTCAAGATCGCCGACTCGGGAAAGCCAGAGACGTAATAGGCGGAGGCGGCATGCGACAGGTGATGGTCGAGGAACCGAAACGGCGGCAACTGGTCCCAGGAAGTGATCCCGCCGCGCAGGCGCTGCAGGTTGTGCGGAATGTCGTCCAAGAGGAAGCGCGGAGCGTTAATGATGCCCGCTAGGAATAGAGGATCCCAGGGCTCGAGACCATCATCGCGCGGCCGGGCAGAGGGCTCTAGCGGGAGCGAGATCAGTTCGGGCTGCAGACCATCGAGGAGGATTGACGGATCAAACGAGTAGGCGATGCGATCGACATTGCGAAGGTTTATGCCCGCCTCTTGCAGCACGTAGGCGATGGCGTGGAAAGGCAGCTGGTACGAAAGGAATGGGACTGGACGTTTGGCATGTTTGATCCGAGTGAACCGCTCTTCTTCGGCGGCGGCGACGGGTATCCCATCTCTCAGGAGCGCCGCGGAACTGTCGTGGAAGCTAGCGTTGATGCCGAGAACGTTTATCAACGGCGCCCCGCTTTGATTTCGCTTGCAACTGGCGTCCGGCTGGCGACCATTTCTGCTAATCCTTGCTTGACGGGCCGTGTAGGATCCGTTTCGGCGAGTAGTGCCACGGCCGCCGCCGCTATGGATTCTGGTTCTACGAGACGCAAACAGTTATGGTGCTGCTCCGGGCAGGTGCTCTTGTAGCAGAAGCGGCAGGGAACGTCGTGGTAAAGCACGCGGCTGGGCACGCGCCAGGGCATGTGCTGCGGGTTCGTCAGAGCATAAAGGCAGACCACCGGGGTACCGACAGCGGATGCTATATGGACGGGGGCAGTATTGTTGGAGATAAGAATCGGGGCCTGCTGGAGCAGCGCAGCCGACTCGCCTATGTTGAGGCGGCCAGCCAGCGAAGCAGCGGGCGCGGACGTCTGCGCGCGCACGGATTCGATGATCGCGCCTTCGGACTGTGTACCCGTAAGGATCATCCGCCAGCCGTGTTGCCGCACCAAAATATCGATTGCCTTCGCATAACCCGCCGATGGATAGCGGCGTGCTTCGGCGGTGGCTCCTGGATGAACGACCGCCCAGGGATGCCGACGGTCGATCCCGACGTCGTCCAAGAGCATATGCACGCGTCGATGCGCGTTCTCGTCTATTTTCAGGGCGATAGTGGAATCACGGGGATCGCAACCAATGGACCTGACGAGATCGAGCTGCCGTTCGACTTCGTGACGGAGGATCGTTGCCGGCTCCGGGTCCGGCACCCAGTCGGTCAGCAGCTGATAGGGGTTTTCGTGGCAGTGGGCCAGTCTCAGAGGAATTTCCGAGAGGTAGCAGAGCAGAGCAGCAGGAAGCGGGTTCTGTGAATAGACTGTGAAGATGACAGCGCCATCAAAACCGGCCTTACTGATGCGCGATATGATCTCGCTGTCATCGTCGCTAGATGACGTTGCGGGCGAGGCCTTTACCCACGGCGCCTCATAGACGATCACGTCATCGATTTCTGAGATCAGGGCTGCAGCCTCCGCGCCCACCCGTGAAGTCAAGAGAGTGATCCGGCGATCCGGCTTCTCCCGCTTGAGCGCCGCGATCGCCGGGGCAGTCATTATCAAGTCGCCGATGCCATCGAGCCGGAGGCAGAGGATGTTGCGTGCCTGCGCCCAGGCCGAGGCGGCCGTCTCCTTCATCTCACTGATATCGGTGAGGCCAGATCGAGCCGTTTGATCTCTTCGATCATTCCCGTTGTAGAGCGGTCTTCCAGGTACGGCAGAATCTCGACATTGCCGCCGTATGCCTCTACCACATCGGCCTCCGGCAGCGCCTCACGAATATAGTCGCCGCCTTTCACAAATACATCCGGGCGTATTCGGCGAATCAGATCCACGGGGCTGTCTTCGTCAAACGCTACTATGTAATCGATGCAGCTCAGGGCGGCCAATACATGAATCCGGTCCTCGAGCGGGTTGATTGGCCGCTGATCGCCCTTCAAGCGGCGCACGCTGCTGTCTGAATTCACACCAACGACGAGCACGTCACCAAGTGATTTCGCCCGGCTGAGATATGAGGTGTGGCCTGCGTGAAGCAGATCAAAGCAGCCGTTAGTAAAGACAATGCGGCGGCCGCGCTGACGCTCATACGCTAGGCTCATCTCTAGGACGGACGTTGCTGTGCCCTCCTTTGCGACGACCATTGCCGAGGCGGCGGAGGCGAGTTCGGCGGCATGGACAGTGCTCCCGCCGGCTGCCAGCGCAAGCCCGAACACGCTTAGAAACGTGTCCCCGGCGCCTGCGGTCTGAGGATTTGCGGTCCTGGGCGCGTATGTGCGATGCGGGTGGCAGCCCCGTTCGAGAATCACTGAGCCGTCACTGTCGATCGTGACGGCGGCAATGCGGGCGCCGGTCGCTTCAAGGAGGTGCTCGCTACGGTCCAGAATGGCCTGAGCGCGGTTGCCCGAGGGCTCCTTCAGGCCGATCAGGTCCGCCGCCTGCAAGTAGTTTGGCTTTACTACCGTAGGGCAGGCGGCCACGTAACGGGTTAGGTCTTTGCCATCGACCAGGAGCAGGCCCGGCTGCCGGCGTTGAAGGCCGGCGAGCGCCTCAATTACACGGTCAGTTACGACACCTTTCCCATAATCGGAAATGACGATGGCGTCGCACTGCGGCGCGAATTCATAAAGCCGGCGGAGAACTTCAGTCTCCGTCTGCTGCGCTATCTCGCTGAAGTCTTCGGAGTCGATGCGGACGATCAACTGCGACCCGGCACAAACCCTCTCTTTGGCGACCGTCAGTCTGCCCGGCTGCGTGATAAGACAGCTGATATCGATGCCCTTACATTCGATGATTGTGCGCAGATGCTGACCGTGGGCGTCATCGCCGGTGACCGAAAGCAGCGTCGCATGAGCGCCAAGGGCCTGAAGGTTCGCGGCAGTGTTCGCAGCGCCGCCCGGGGCGTAGCTTCGTTGCGCGAGCAGCACAACTGGCGCGGGCGCTTCAGGGCAAAGCCGGGAGGCCGTGCCACGAAGATAGCCGTCTAGAATCGATTCTCCGATGACAAGCACGCGAATGCCCTGGAAGCGGTCGAGAAGGCCGATCAGGTCATCGCCGCTCATGCGCAATCCCCGATCTTTACCGTTGTGGCGGCCATATCGCTGCGGCTCTCGCGAATGATGATGGCGGCCGCTTCTGCTAAATTTCGTGCAACGAAGTGTGCCGTCGTATCGTCGTCAGGACACCCAGCGACAAGCACCGTGCGGCAGCCCGCGCGCCGGCCGGCCTCGATGTCATCCGCGATATCGCCGATGAGCCACGAACGTGTCAGGCCGAGATTGCGGTCGGCCGCGGCGGCCTCAAGTAGACCCGGCGAAGGCTTCCTGCACGCGCACGGGTTCTCCCACGCAAAAAGTTCAGGTGCCGGAAGGTGAGGACAGTAATAGAATCCATCCAGAGTTACCCCTGCGGCCAACAGCAGCTCATCGAGGGCTGCATGGGCAACAGCGAGCTCGGGCTCGGTAAAGTAACGCCGCGCGACGCCCGATTGGTTGGTAACAACGATTAGCCGAAATCCTGCGGCCTGGAGCGCGCGCAAACCCTCGATCGCGCCGGGCATTAGGCGCAGCCGGACGGGGTCAACATTGTACGGGACGTCCTCGATAAGCGTTCCGTCTTTATCGAGGAATACGGCTCGCCCGATCGTTGCGTTTACGGCCATGATGTCTCTCGCATGGGCAGCACCATCACTTCCGGCACGACGGATTCGGCAGGTTGGGTGAGCACGAAACGCACGGTTTCGGCAACGGCACAGGGGTCCTGGAGCACAAGAGGATCAATGTCAGGGAAACGGTCGAGGAGAAACGGTGTCCGCATGCCACCCGCAACTACGGCCGTTGTCTTGATTCCGTACCCGCGCAGCTCGGCGTGCAGGGCGTGTGTGAAGCCTAAGAGCCCCCACTTGCTAGCATGGTAGGCGGCCGCGTTGGGCCACGTTCGCTTGGCTGCCGTAGAGACGATGCTGACGATATGACCTCCGCCCTGTTCGCGCATGCATTCGACGGCGAGCTTGCTCATCAGGAACGGGCCGCGGAGGTTTACGGCGATAATTCGGTCCCATTCGCTGACGGGTAGTTCGCCGATCGGGAGAGTCGCGTCTACGGCGGCGTTGTTGATCAGGAAGTCGAGCCGCCCCAGACGGCGCACCGTCTCTCCCACGGCGGCGCGCGCCTGGGTCTCGTCCGAAACGTCGGCTTCCAGAAAGAGCGCCCTCCCGCCGCCATGCTCCACCTCGTTGCATACATGTTCCGCCAGGTCCTTGCGAATGTCAGCGGAGACTACCGTTGCGCCGGCGGTAGCCAGTGTGAGGCAAATGGCTTCGCCGAGGCCCCGGCCCCCGCCTGTGACGAGCGCGACTCTACCTTTGAGCTTTGGTTCCATTGCGGCTTCCTTGCTGTGCCAGGGCGGTCTGCGGTAGAGCAACCGCGATCCTGCGGCCGTTCCGTCTTACCGGACTGACAACCATCTCAGGCATTGAGGATTGCCACTGGAGCCGGGAGAGTAACCGCCGCTCCACTAGCTCACAGACCAGGTGTATGACCAGCGTATGCATTTCCTGTACGCGCTGAGTATCAGCCGAGGGGACGATGATCGACACGTCCGCTTGGCGGCGCATATCACCGCCATCACCGCCGAGAAGTGCGATCGATCGAATTCCGCAGCGAGAGGCGGCGTCGAGCGCATTGCAAGTGTTGTGTGAACCGCCACTCGTGCTGATCGCGATCAAGACGTCGCCGGACTTGGCAAGCGCTTCGATCTGGCGGGTGTAAACACCCTCGAAGGCGACGTCGTTCGACCACGCGGTCAGGACAGCGGAATCCGCCGACAGGGCGACCGCTGGCAGCGGGGGACGGTCAGGCGCGCGGAAGCGCCCCATCAGCTCGGCGGCGAAGTGCTGGCTGTCTGCGGCACTGCCACCATTGCCGCAGATAAGCAACTTGCCCCCATTCGTGAAGCAGCGGTCGATCTCTTCCGCAGCTTCGATGATTGCGTGAGTCAGGCGGTTTCTGGCCTTCTGAATCGTGTCGCGCGCCTCGTCAAGGGCTGAGATTATGATTGCTCCTTCATCTGCCTCTCGCCGGCGCTTCGGGTCCCGCGCGCAGATTAGCCTCTCATATAAATCCGCGATCTCATTTGCGACGCGCTGCCATGTGAAAAGATGAGTGGCTCGATGGATCGCCTGGCGCCCGAATAGCTTGAGAAGTTTCGGGTTCGTATAAAGGTGCGCGATCCGCTCGGCGAGCGCATCAGGATTGTTGGGCTGTACAAGGTAGCCGGTCTCGGCATCTCGGACCGTGAACTTGATGCCTCCGACGTTCGCACCAATAACGGGGGTGCCGCAAGCCATAGCCTCGACCGGAGTGATACCGAAGGGCTCGTACCAAGGAGTCGTGATGAAGATATCTGCTGCACTGTAGAAGCATCCGAGCGAGTCACGTCCCCGCCGACCTGCGAACGTAACAATGTCATTGACCTGTTCTTCGTCGGCGATATCATTTAGTCTCTGAACCTCGGCCCGGATCCTGGGGTCACCATCCTGCAGGTCACCTCCGACGATGATCAGCCGTGGCGATATGCCATGGCGGGTGCGGAGACGCGCTAGTCCCCGGATGACATTGTCGACGCCCTTGCGAGCCACAATCCTGCCGACGTGAACGATGACCGGGTCATCAGGCGGCAGCCCGAGTACAACCCGGGCGAGGGGCTTGCTTATTGGTGACAGCTCTGCGGGATCGAAGCCGCAGGGGATACTCGTGATTCGATTCGGATCCGCGTTGTATAGGCGGATGAGGTCCTCTTCGTCCTGGGGACATTCGGCGATGACACAATCGGCCTCCTCGACGATCCGGTCTTCGATGGCGAACCGCTCGTCCGGGAAATCGTCACCCTCGCCCTGGTGCAGGCGTCGCACGCGTCCAAGCGCGTGGAAAGTAACAACGAATGGTACGCCGAGCGTCTTCTTGAGGTCAGCCGCCACGAGGCCAGACATGAAGAAATTGGCATGAACAATGTCATAGGGGCGCCGCTGTGACTTGAAGAACTTAACTATCCAGCCAAGGAAGTCCGGCATGAGTGCAAGCATGTCTTCTTTGCGAACGTACGATGGCGGCCCGGCCGGGACATGGACGATGCGAACCCCTCTCTTCCAGTCCGCCGTCTCGGGTAGCAATTCGCTGTCCCGTCGCGTGAAGATATCGACGTCATAACCGATTCCGGCGAGGTGGTTGGCTAGCTGCCCGACATATACGTTCTGACCGCCGCTGTCGACCCCGCCCAAGGCAGTCAGCGGCGAGGCGTGTTCGCTGATTAGAGCGACGCGCCTGGTCACAAGATCGACCCCGCCGGAACTGCTGCTTCCTTAGTCGCACGAGTTCTCGTCACCAGGCGGAAGGTATCGTCCCAGTCCGCGGCGAAGCGGTTAATGTTAAACCGAGCGAGGGCGCGGCGGCGCGCGCCTTCTCCCCAACGCTTGGCTTTTGTGGGATCGTCTAAAAGATCCCGCATCGTGTCAACGAGGCGGTCAACGCAGGTGTCAATCCATCCTGAGACGCCGTTTTCGACGACGGTCGCCAGTTCGGTGGTGGCGAGGCCGACGATCGGCATGCCGAGCAGACATGAGCGAGGCTAAGCAAGTGGACGGTACGTCGCCGAGCCCGCCGAACGACTCGGAGGCAACTCCGGCTACGTCCAGCGGGACTTGCCAGCGGACTTGCTCGAAGACGTCGGCCCCGAGGCGCCGTCCGCGGAGCGAGAGGTTATTCACGACAACGATGCCACGCCGCATTTCTCCGCTCCAGCGCACTTCTTCTAGCGGCGCAACTCCATGTTCGATGACCCTTACCGGGGCAGGGCCGCAGTCCCACATCAGCCGGTTGAAGTCCGTGACATGCACGATCAGAACATCCGGATCCTCGACGATGTGGCGCTGGTCGGTTGGGTTCGCGCGTGGAGGATCGTGTTCCAGATAGATCTTGGGCAGCCGCCGCTGGGCCTCGGAGAGCATGTCGTACTGGTCGGTGGTGTAGTTCTGCTCGTTCTGGAACAGGATGCAGTCGAATTCCAGCCGTGGCACTCGCTCGGTCGGGATTTCGTGGACATTGCTCCGCCAGGGAAAGCCGGGCGGAGTACCGGCGAAGCGGGATGAACGGGCCTCGTCCACGGGAACGAAAAATTCGTGGGGGCAGTGACTGAGGTAGTGAAGGTAATTCCCGTGCACGTGCCAGGTAAGAATACGAAGGGCCCGACTGGCGTTAGAGACCATCACAGGCCAAAAGTAGTCGCGTCGCTACCTGCCCGAACCACGGTGCAAAGCAAGGGGATGAGCCGAGAAGGACCTGCCTGAAAAAGGCTGCAATGACTCACCACTCCTCCCAACTTCTTCCTCCATCGATTGGGCGAACGCGTTCCCGGCAATGGGAGCGGACCGCATCTGAGAAAGCCTATGAGCCGCAGATTACGCTCGCTATCTTCAAGAAGGGATATAGGGCCGCATCGCTTTTCTTACAGAAATGTAAAAGCGAGATTTTCCCAAGCGCTTCGGAGCTAATGTAGTGCGGCGGGAGCCTGCTCCCAACCGCTGGATATAAAACCGGCGAGTCGCCGCAGTCCGTTTAATCGAAGCCTCTGAAAAGAGTCGGCCGGCGCCATCAAGACGCCGGCCGCTCGATAGTCGCCGAAGTTCTAACCCCAGTACTTGGGCCGGCCGTAATAGTCGTAGAGCATCTCCTCGTACTGTCGGTTCACAGGGGCATCCGGCTCGAACTCGGGCGCCTTCTCGACACCTTCCTTCGTCAGGCTGACATGGACCTTGTGTTCATTCCAGTCGACGGCATCGACCCAGTCAGGAGATACCAGCACCTTCCGGCCGGGCAGCCAGTTCCGCGTATCGAGCACGAAATAGCGTGTCCGCCAGCCGTCGTCATCGAGGACGAAATCGTCCACGTGCCCGATCTCGTCATCAATGGCCTGAATGTGGTAACCCATGATCTCGCGGGCGCTTCGCAAGTGCGTGTCTTCGGGCCGTTCTTGCACGGCGGCGGCCGACCGTTGTTGCCGAACCGGCTGCGGTATTCTTTCAAGCTCGGCCGGGGTTGGCAGATAAGCGCCGGTGCCGGCGGGCGGAACGAAGCCGCCCCAATAGAGAGGCCAATCGTAATACCCGCGGAGCGCCTCCTCCTGTCGCCTCGATACCGGTTTGGCAGTATCGATATCCGGGCTATTCCTGACCTGCTCTTTCGTGAGATTGACCGGGAAAGTCATCGAGGGCCAGTCCGGCTTTTCCAGTGCCTCCGGCGCGATAAGGACCTTGCGACCAGGGAGCCAGGTCCCGGTGTCCACGACCAAGTAGCGTACCGTCCAGTCGCGGTCACCGAGGAAGAAGTCGTGGACGCCACCGATGATGTCATCGGTCGCCCGGATGCTATAACCAAAAAGTTCCTTCAAGCTGCGCAACATATCGTTACCTCCTCAACACGGAAAGCAGACGCCTATCGAGTGCGCGGTAATGAACAAAAGCCTGCCGCAGGTCCTCGGTGCTCGCCTCACCGCGCTCGTTTGCCTGCGAGATCTGGTGGGCGCTCCGGTAGTTCTGAACGACTTCCGGGTGGTCTACCGAGATGTCGGCGGCGCGTTGGTCGAATTGCGCCATCGGATAGCCACATTCGTTCATTACCTGCTGCACCAGCTGATCGGCTTTCGTTGTGGCGTCTTTGGGTTCGTCAACGAAGCGCTCTTGAATTGTCCGCCACTCATTCCTGAATCGCTCGGCCATCTCTCTCGGCAGCGTCTTCCGGTCAAAGCTTGAGACTCGCTTCTTCCGCTCCTCAAGCTCCTTCTGGGCCTTCCCGCGATCGCCGGTACGAGCGAGAGTGCGATGGTACTCCGGGCCGAACTCTTCGCGCACTTGGCGTCGGCGCTTGTCTTGCTGCATGACGTACCATGCGACCGCGCCTCCGATAAGGATTATGGCCGCGATCACGATGATTACAATAACCAACGTTGTCATTCGCCTACCTCCTCATACTCCACCTACCGAGGGACACCCTCATCATCAGGGTGGCAGGGCGAACGTTTCAGCGCGGTTACACGCGACGGCACGGACGTTACAACCTGCTGGCGAGTGGCACACACCACCGACGCACCCGCCCAGCCCGGCCGGTGCGTCGGTGAGGGCGCGCTTAAAGGCGAGGCGAGCGCGGGCCGGCGTTCGCCTGGAGCCGCGACACGAAAAGTGCGATGAGAAGCGCGAGGACACCTACGACTGGCACCCAAACAAACGGCGGGGCGGAGTAGTCATTCGCGAGCAGGGATGTATTCGGAGGCTCCAAGCCGGCAGCAACCCTTGACGGGCTATGCTGGGGTGTGGTGTCGACAGCCAGGTCATACTTGAGGTCGGCCGCAGAGCTGTTCACCTCAAGCTTGGTCAGCCAAGAGGTCTGTGAGACCCATTCGCCACCGGCGTCCGAGCGGAGGTCGGCAAGCAGCGAGTCCGTTGCCTTTTCGCTATGCGCCAGCGTAAGACCTACGCGAGGGCCCGGAAGTAAGGCAGGCTTTGACTCGGTGAGCAGGAATACATCAGCGTCCACGCGGTCATCGGGCTGTTTGCCGAGGCCGAGGATGCGCAGCGGGACCCAGGGGTTCGGGGTCGGGATGGTGATATGTACGGGTGTTCCGTCGCCGATTTGTTGGCCGCGCGCCCTCGCAGCTTCGCCGTCGAAGACCGCGGCCAGGAAAATGGGGCTGCGCTTGGCGTAGAAGTCGAGGACTTCCGGAGCGTCGGGCGACAGGCGGAAGCCATGCTGCGTCGCCCAGGTCGCCACGTCCGGGCCGCCGCCCTTGAGAACGGTGATGTCGAGCGCGTCGATGCGCACCTGCTGGAGCACTTCTGCCGACGCGGGCACCGCGGCGAAGTCGAGGTCCGACAACGCCCGCCGCCGAGGCTCGGTCTCACGCTCAAGCCGCTGGAGAGTCCAGTCGCCCCCTCGCTCGACTTTCGATGGCACGCCGGGCAGAGGAATGAGCGTCCCGAACTCGCCACCCCCACCCTGGAATTGGAACGCCGTCACGTAATGCTCGACGCCTTCGTGATAGCCTGCAAGCGTCGTCGTGCGGCCCAGGTTTACGGCGCCGTTTGAGCCGATCAGGCCAGCGCAGGCGGCTGCGGGCCGAGGAGTGCCGACTAGCATGCCTGCCATTACCAGCACGCATATGGCTGACGTGATCGCTAGAAACGCTCGCATCGGTGTCCTCCTTGGCAAATACCGTTCGATGTCGCTAGGACGGAACGGGCCTCGGTTTGGTTCCCTTGAGGACAGCGCCAGACGAGGCAGCTGAGAGAGGAGCGCGGGATCAGGCAGCGGTTGGCACGGAGGTCCGATACTCGCTCAAGAAGGCGAGCACGATCGCGTTCACATCTTCGGCCCTCTCGACCAGGAATCCATGCCCCGCGCCCTCGAACTGCAGCAACCGCGCGCCGGCAATACATTCGGCCAGCAATCGCGAGTTCTGGGCGGGAATCACCCTGTCCGCCGTACCCGTCAGCACGAGCGAGGGCGCCTTGATTTCGCCGAGCCGCCCGACTGTATTGAAGCCGACGACGGCCATGAACTGTCGATGTATAGCGTACATGGGCGCCATCAGATAAGCATTGAGAAGCGCCCGGCGGACTAGCTCGCCTTTGTTCTTGGCGATGTAATCCTCGCTATAGAGGAGGGCTAGCCCCGCCTCCAGCGCTTGAACCAACGGCATGCCAGCCAATGATATGAATTGCTGGACCACTTCCGGTCCCGCGAACATCGCCGTTGGCCCACCGGCCATCGTCCCGCCGAGAATGAGCGTTCTGACGCTATCCGGGTGTCGCAAGACGAGCTCCTGGGCAATCATCCCGCCCAACGACATGCCGAATGCGTGAGCCGGCCCGACACCGAGTTCGTCGAGCAGCGCGTGCGCATCGTCGGCCATCTGGCCAACGGAGTACGGCTCGTTCGGCTTATCACTCCGCCCGGCGCCCCTGTTGTCGAACGCGATAACGTGATACTCGCGGCTGAGAGCCGGAAGTTGAGCCCACCATCCCGTTGCGTTAGCCCCCAAACCCATGATGAGCAGGAGCGGCTCGCCTTTGCCGTGGGCCTCGTAATAGAGGTTGATCCCGTTTACTCGCATGAATGCCATACCGCCATTTCCTTCCGCTGGTCTCACTAATGAATTGAACAAACAATGGTGGCTTAGCGTTACGGTCAACTAAGGATCGGTGGGTCGAGAATCGGGGACAAATTTTGGGGTGGCTGAGATCTATTTTATTCCCACCATCTCCACGTCGAAAATTAGAGTGGCGTTTCCCGGAATTTTTGGTTGCTGTCCCGCCTCTCCGTATGCCAGCGCCGGTGGAATAATAAGGCGGCGTTTGGCGCCGACATGCATGGTCGAGAACCCCTCATCCCAACCCTTGATCACCCTGCCCTGGCCCAAGGGAAACTCAAACGAGCTGCGTCCCTCGTTGAAGGAACTGTCGAACAGGCTACCGTCCGACTGCAACCAACCCGTGTACTCAGCGACGATTGTCTGACCGGGTTGTGGTATCGGCCCGGTGCCGGGCACAATTTCAAGATACTGGAGGCCACTCGCAGTGATAACCGGCTCGCCGGCGACCGGAGGCGGGGTCGCGGCAGGCGCCGGCCGCGGAGTCTGGCCGGGCGCCAGCGTGGGCGTGGGCGTCGACGGGGTTACGGATGGCTGGCTGACCGCGCTTTCCTTCCCACCGCCTTCGCCCAGTATAGAGGCGAGAATCAGTCCAACGAGCGCGATCACGACGAGTCCGATCGCCGCCGCCGTCAACGTGTACGGGCTACCGAGGAACTCCGGCAATTTGATGTCTGGACCTACCAAAGCCCCGCTCTGCCGCGCCAGCCTTCGATCGTACTCGGCGCGGCGCCGGGGGTCGCTGAGCACGTCGTAGGCACCTTTGATCTGCGCCCAACGCGCCGCCGCCCGCGGCTTCCGGCTGACCGCCGGGTCGTACAGCCTGGCAAGCCTCTTGTACGAGGCGTCGATCTCGTCACCGTCAGCCAGACGGTTGACCTGTAATATCGAGTAGTAGTCTCGTTCTTTGGCCATGCTTTCCCGCTTTATAGATTGAAATCTATTCTATCGGAACGATGGTGACACAGCGGAACTGGTGTGCCGGTTCATCGCCCGGTCGAACCATGGCCGCCGGTATCCCTTGATGTTGCGCTTAGCTCCGCCGCAAGCTCGATCGAGACATCTTCTGCGCGGCTGATAACCATCTGCGCGATCCGGTCACCGTCATGGACTACGTGGGACTCGCGCTGAGGGAGGGTGTACATCGTGACAAGCACCTCTCCCCTGTAGTCGGAATCAACCGTCCCGAGTACGACGAGCACGCCCGTCGAGGATAGGCCTGAGCGCGGCCGAAGTTGGACGTCGAGTCCAGCAGCGAACTCCATAGCCAACCCCGTCGGGACTCGCACCGGTTGCGGTCCGACGTCCATCGGCTGCTCGAGGCAAGCGTAGAGGTCGTAGCCAGTCGAGCCTTCGGTCGCGCGTTCGGGAAGACGGGCGTTCGGGTGAAGCCGCTTGATCCGGATGAACTGCCGACTCACGAACCGTGGCCTGGGACCGTCTTTGCGCGTGAAGAGCTGGGCCCAATCGCGTTGGACACAATCTGAGGGATCATTCCGCGGTCGAAGTCGCGCAACTGGTCAGGGCCAAGCTCGAGGATTCGCTCAAGGCAAGCCTTTACGTCATTGAGGAGCCGTTCAACGTCAATGCCAAGCGTAACCGGCCTGTATGACTCGAGCAGTCGAAAGGCGTCCGAGAGCAGGTTGACGGCACCCTTGTGATTACCTCGCAGGAGGTGATGAAAGCCAGCGGCGATCTTGATGACTCCCTGGTAGAAGTCAGCCAGCGTGCCCTCTCCGCCCTTACTCCCTACCTCCCGCCAAACGTCTTCCAGCGTCTCGTGGCAATCATAAAAGCGCCAGCTATTGAATTCAGCGATGCCCTTCGCGAGGGCCTCCTGCGTCTCGCCGTCGAGATCCTTGAGCGGATGGGGCGCTGACATCCGCCTCAGTATAAGGGGGAGGAGGATGAAGTGCGGAATGACGGGAATTGCGCGGGCCTGAAGGCGCCCGCATAGAGTCGCCGACTGCCGCACCCTGGAGCGGGCCTCGGTAAAAGTCCTGCCAGTGACCATGAGCGAAAGTGCAAGCTGTCAGCAACGATCAAACCCGTGGCCGGCGCGATGATGGCTACGAGACCGAAAGGGCGGCTCAAACAGCACGGTTAATGCGTCCGTGTATCATTGGCGAGAGAGCCGCCGATGACGACCACAGGGGCACCAGACAGCGCAGAACTGCCCCTTCCGGTACTCGAAGAGGTCAGTAAAAGCGTATTTGCGTACGTGCAGATGGACGGCAGTTGGGGCCTGAACAACACGGGGTTCATCGCCGGGAGAGAAAGTCTTATCGCCATAGATACCTGCTTTACCGAACGGCGGTCCCGCGCGTTCCGAGATGCGATCCGTTCAATAAGCGGGTTACCCGTAAGAACCTTAATAAACACGCACCATCACGGGGACCACACCCACGGAAATTTCGTCTTTCGAGACGAGGCGCTGATTATCGGCCACGAATTGTGCCGAAAGGAAATTATCGAATCAGGTCTCGGCACGAAAGCGCTGTTCCCGGGCGTCGACTGGGGAGAAATTGAGCTCGCGGCCCCGACCTTGACGTTCGAGAACTGGATGGCGCTATATTCCGATGAACTTCGCGTTGAACTGATTTACGTAGGACCCGCTCACACCACCAATGACATTCTGGTGTGGCTTCCCCAGCACCGCACCGTCTTTACGGGCGACATCATCTTCAACAGCGGAACTCCGTTTGCTCTTATGGGGTCAATCTCTGGCTGGCTGGAAGCACTCGAACGCGTGCGATCCTTAGGAGCAGAACGGATCGTGCCCGGCCACGGCGCCGTCTGCGGCCCCGCCGTGATCGACGACGTGGCCGCGTATCTCAGGTTCGTGCAAGAGGCAGCTTCGAAAGGATATGAGTCGGGTCGTTCCCCTTTGGAAACGGCTCGAGAGACGGACCTAGGGCCGTTCGAACGGCTGCTCGACCCGGAGCGACTAGTCGGAAACCTTCACCGCGCTTACAGCGAGCTGCGCGGTGAACCGCGGGGGGCGGCGCTGCCGTTGCCACAGGCAGTCGCAGACATGGTCGCTTATAACGACGGCCAGATGCCACGCTGCCTGGCATAGGCCGTCGCTTTTTTTAACTGAGCCGATACGACTCGATAGTCTCGAACGTCGGTGCCAGTTTGGAGAGATGGGCGCGAATGAAGCGGATCTGACGCACAGAAAACTTCGGCCCCGCGCCTTCCTCGCGCAGCGACGCGACCGTTTCTTTTAGCCGAGAGAGCCCTTGGTGCGAAGTGAAGCGGGCAATGCTGACATGGGGCAAAAAGTGCGGCCCGTCGAACGGATAGCGCACTAGTGCCGGGATGGCTCGGAGCACTCGCTCGTTTAGCTCACGCACCGGCAAGGCGTCCCATACTTCGGCGAACACTACTTCGGGAAAAGCGGCAGCAAGGCCCACGCGCGCTTCGAACGGCGGCTGCTGAGCGAAAAGGGCGCGGGCGGCCTCAGCGATGGATCGCACGTTGCCGGGCGAGACGTCTTCCGGTCGATCCGCTTTTTGGTTCTCAAAACCGGCGCCCTTTATCGTCATATGCCAGTAGGCTTCCGGATACGGATCGACACCGGGAATGTCTTCCACCGCGCGGACGAGCTTCCGCAGATGCTCAGCAACATGGGGGTCGTCAACCGGGACCAGGAAGGCTAGGTACGTGTCGCGGCCGCGCGTCCATTCGGCTTCGAGCGTATCGGGGACGAGGCGCAAATTATTGAGATCCTGAAACTGCGCCCAAGCAGCTTCGAACTCGCCTGCGAGCGCCTCCATTGCAGCAAGAGTGACGGATGAGGGCTGATGGGTCAAGGCTAGTCAGGCGCCCGGTGACCAGTTGGCGCCGGTCCTCAACCAGCGCCGCCGGGTGTTTCGGATATAACCCCGGCCGAACAGGAGAACGTTTCGCGGCGCTTACTTCGCGCTCAAGCCAGAGCTCGCCTTCGCCCGCGACTCGCTAACGACGCGGGGGAGGATGGACAACACCCGGTCGATTTCCTCAGCCCTGTTTTCAGGGCCACAGGTGAGACGGAGGACGCCGGCGGCGCGGCCGAGCGGCATCCCCATCGCGGTCAGGACGTGAGATGGCTCCCACGTCGCCGAGGTGCAGGCGCTTCCGGCGCTAGCAGCGATTCCTAAGTCGTCGAGCGCCTCAAGCATGGCATCTGACTGCGTCCCCTCAAAGCTGAAGTGAACGTTGTTTGGAAGACGCTGCTCGGAGTGCCCGGAGAGCCTCGCCGCCGGAACTGATTGGAGAATACCCTCGATTAACTGCCTCGATAACTGACCGCAGAGCTTCGAATATTGCTCTCGATTAGCCTGCGCTTCGGTTAAAGCGGCGGCGGTCCCCACGATGCCGGCCACGTTTTCGGTCCCGGCGCGCCGCTGCCGCTCTTGACCCCCGCCGCTCAGCTGCTCGAGGAACGGCGTGCCGCGCCTCATGTACAGTACACCCGCTCCTTTTGGGCCGCCAAACTTATGCGCCGAAAGACTGAGCAGGTCCACGCCCAGTCGCTTCACGTCGAGGTCGAGCGCATTGGCACCCTGGACCGCGTCCGTGTGGAGCGAAATCCGCCGGCGCAGCGACTTCGCGCGGCGCTGCACAACCTCAGCGATCTCCGGGAGGGGCTCGAGAGTACCTACTTCGTTATTCGCCAGCATGACGCTTACGAGTACAGTCCGCTCGTTGATGGCGTGCGCGACCTCATCGGGATCGACGGTCCCGAAGGCATCGACGGGGACGAAGGTCGTCTCGAATCCAAACTTCGCGAGGTAATCGCAAGAGTGCAGGACCGCATGGTGCTCGATGCTAGAGGTGACGATATGGTTCCCGAGCCCCGCCAACTGCTTGGCGAAGGCTACACCCTTGATCGCGGCATTGATCGACTCCGTGCCCGGGCCCGTGAAAACGACCTCCTGCGGCCGGCAGCCCAGGCCAGAAGCCACCGAGCTCCTCGCCCTCTCGATCGCGCCCGCCGCCTCCTTGCCAAGGTCGTACATCCCTGAGGGGTTCCCGAACTCGTCCTCCAAGTACGGCCGCATCGCCTCCAGCGCCTTCGAATGAAGGCGAGTCGTCGCCGCGTGGTCGAGGTAGATTCGCGTGTTCAAATGCGCCTAGAATACCGCCGCCGTAACCGAAAGCACCGGCGGGAGCGTTCCCGGCAGCCGCCGCCAGCTCTCGCCGCCGTCCGCGCTGGCGTACACCTCGCCGTTGCTTGTCCCGACGTAGACGCCTTCCGAATCGAGCCCGTCAGTGTCGAGCCCTTCTCGGTACACGCTCTGGTAGTCGTGCGGGCCGGGAAGCCCTTTCGTGAGCGCCTGCCAGCTCTTACCGCCGTCCGGCGTGCGATAGACGGCGAACTGACCGAGAGCGACGCGGAAGTTGTCCTGCCCGTAGTCGAGCGGCACGACAAACACGCCGTCGGGCGCGTGGTGTGTCACCGCGATCGGGAACCCGTGGAATGACGGCAGCCCGACCGTCACGTCTTCCCAAGTGTCGCCGGCGTCCTCAGAACGAAACACACCGAAGTGCGCCTGTCCCCAGATCCGGTCGGGGTTTTTGGGGTCGAGCCGCATGCGGTGCAGCTCATCGATAGCGGCGGGGTCCTTCCCGGCGGGCAACGCCTCCGGCATCTCCTGCACCAGCTCCGTCAACAGCTTTCTCCCGGTCGGGTTCGTCACGATCGCGTTCTGCGAGAAAAGGTCCCAGGTCTTGCCTTTGCCCCGTCCGGATGCACGTGTATGGAGTGGATGCACGAGTCGCCGCCGCCAGTACCGCTCCAATACTGCCGGCTGGGATGCCGGTTGATCCCCTCGACCGGGCGCCACGACTTTCCCCAGTCCTCGCTGCGGAACAGACCGGCCGGCTGCACCCCGGCGAAAACCACACCCGGTTCGCTCTCGTGGCCTGCCTGCACGTTCCAAATGTTGCCGATCACTCCCGCCGGCGTGTTGTCCCAGTCCCCCGGCACGCCGGGAGGGGCGGTGCGGTTCTCCTTGTACTCTTTCATTTCGGGCGGGAAGGCGAGGCCCGTGCTGTTGTAGTCCCAGGTCTTCCCAAGGTCCTCGCTCTTGGCGACGGAAGGCCCCCACGCCCAGTGGTTGGCCGCCGCATACATCCTGGGCTTCGAATCCCGAGTGTCCGCTGACATATGGAAGAACGACCACCCCGGCAGTATCGGCTCGGAGATCTCCCAGTTCTGCCGCTTTGCGTCTGAAGAGTAGACGAAGCCGGCCTTCTTCGTTCCGACTAGCAACTTCACCTGATCTGTCATCCCAACCTCCTGTCTGAAAGAATGCTATATCCGGCTCGCCCCCTCGGATCCCGCAGTAAGCTGCCGAAGTATTGTAGCCGAATCGAAGTAGACACGCTCGCAAATGAGCCGGCGCCCTCGAGGATGAAAACGCCGTCATGCGGCACCCGAATTTGCGACCGGTCGGATCCAAACGACCTAGCCGGCCCGATGCGTGCCTAGGAGCCAGAACTCGACGATGACCGCATCTCCAGCATGCCGCAGTGAGATCAGTTCGTTACGCTGGTCAGGGAAAGCTACCCGCGACTCGCGGTAGTAGCGTTCGACCTCGTCCCGCCCGTCGTACACGTCGCCCGTGCCGATGATCTCGTAGCGCGGGTGCGCGAAGTCCGAGCGCTCGGTCCACTTCGAGGGCGTTCTCCGTCTGCATGTGCTCGCGCACAATCCTTCTCGGGTCTCTCATGGCTTGCGAGAGTGTCATCGCGAGCGTGCGTGAGGAGGAACGCGCAACAAGGGGTCTAATTGCGCGCTGTCGCCCCTCGCCAGTACTCGATCACTCTCCGCAGCGCCAGCGCCCCGGCTTGGAAGCTCCCAAATACGGCGATTCCGCGGGCGATGAGGCGGGCGCGGATGTCCGCCATGACATCCTCAACGTGCCCCGGGTGAGCGATGGCGAGGAACGGCTTACCGGAGCGCTCCTCATGCGACGCCAGCGTCTCGACCATCTGGTCGAGCATGGCCGGGTTCTCGCGCAGACGTCGCGCGATGAAGCTCGCGCCCACTTCCATCGCAATCGCATCAACGTTCTCGTCCTCTTCGAGAATTTCCAGCAGCTTTTGAAGATTGCCCGGCGCGAACCCCATGCCGATCGTCCCGCCTGCATCGAGCGGATTTCGGTAGCTGCCACCGATGATGTTAAAGAACGCTGAGAGCTTCTCATACGAGGCAGCGGTTAGGAGCGGCACCTCGAGGCCTGCCCGCTCGAAAGCATCGGTGATCACCACCGACTGGCCCCCAGTCATTGCGATCAGGCCCATCCTCGCACCAGTACCCGGCTTGCAATGGACAAGCGCGTTGACCGCGTCGATCGTCTCGTCGAGGCTCTCAGTTTGCACCACGCCGGCCTGTCGCATGGCCGCGTCCCAGATGGCGGGGGCGGTTGCGAGCGAGGCTGTATGCGAGTAGACGGCGCGTGAACCCGCGGCAGTGACCCCGCCCTTCCAGACGACAACGGGCTTCCGGCGCGCCGTCCGGCGCAGAGCATCGAAGAAGCGGTGGCCGTCCTTTGTGCCTTCGACGTACATGGCGATAACCTCGGTCTCGGGGTCGTTCGCAAGGTACTCGATATAGTCCGGCGCGTCGAGGATTACGGCGTTGCCGAAGCTCACGGTCTTCGAGCACTTAACGCCACGCAACGCCCCAACAAGCGAGAAATTGATGCAGTGGGTACCGCTCTGCGAGATGAACCCCACGTTCCCGCGGTCGCCGGCCGGCTGGTCGGTGCTGTGCCGGACTCCGAGCCGCCGGTTGTAGATGCCCATACAGTTGGGGCCGATCAGGAGCAGGCCGGCCTCCCGCGCCGTTTGCGTGATCTGTTCCTGCACCGCGATACCGTCCTCAGTCTCCGTTTCCGCGAAACCCGACGTGAAGAGCGCGACTGCGCCGACCTTCTTCTCGACGCAATCGGCGATGATACGGGGCGCGATTGGGCGAGGCACCGCGCAGACCACGTAATCGATTTCGTCGGGGACCTCAAGCAGGCTCTTGTAGTTCGGCACGCCCATCGCTTCGATGCCCGGGACCTCGTTCGGGTCGACCTGGACGGAATGGAGCTTTCCGTCGAACGTCTTCATGCAGTTGAGCCAGAGATACCCCATCGCACGCTTGTCACCAACGACGGCGACCGTCCGGGGGTTAAAGGCGCGGTCGAGGCGCTTCTGGAGATCGGCGCCGGCTTCGGACAGCTGGGTCACTTAAGCGCCCGCGTGAAGGATGTCATCGGCGTTCGTTGCAGCGCTTCCTGAGGCTCTCGAAAGATGAGCGGAGGCAAGACGTCTCGTTAGCTCACTACTATGCGAGCGTCCACGGCAATGGCGCCGTCCAGGTAGGCGAGGACGGGATTAAGATCCAGTTCCCCGACTTCCGGGTGAGCCTCGATGAACTTCGAGACCTGAAGAATGAGAGTTTCGAGAGCCACGAGGTCGGCGGGCTTCTGTCCGCGCACGCCATCGAGAATGGCGAAGCCTTTGATCTCGCGCACCATTTCGCGGGCATCTTTCGGCTCCAGTGGCACGATTCGAAACGCCACATCCTTTAGGACCTCTACGAACACGCCACCGAGGCCAAACATCATCACCGGGCCGAACTGCGGGTCCTTGCTCATACCGATTATGACCTCGGTGCCGGCGGGCGCCATCTTTTGAACGGCGACGCCTTCGATTCGGGCGTCCGGCTGGGCAGCCTTGACCGCCACCATTATCTCGGCAAATGCTTGCTCGACCTCCTCCTTGGACTGGAGTCCGAGCCGCACGCCGCCGACATCGGACTTATGCGCGACATCGGGCGAGACCACCTTCAGAACGGCGGGGAAGCCCGCCTCCTCTGCAGCCTTCGCGGCTCTCTGCGCATCACGGGCCAGGATGGCAAGGGCGACGGGGATGCCCGCGCCGTGGAGCACCTGCTTGGACTCGACCTCCGTGAGAAGTGTCCGGCCCTCGCTGCGGGCGTTATCGATAACTTCAGCTACGGACATGCGCCAACAGGCGATCTTGTCTCACGTGATCCGATTTAGAACCGGGCGGTCGGCCCGGAGGACGGGGTGCGGATCGTGCGGGTCATGGGCCGCCGGTGGCTATAGTTTGCGAAACTTCGCGTGGCGCCGCAGAGCTTACAGCAGGCTTCGCTGGTTTCGCCGTTCGGAGTCTCAATCTGCCAGTGATGGGCGCAGGTGAGGGTCGGGGCGGCCGTCATTTCGATGCGGAGGTCGGTCGTCTGCTCTACCATCGCGTCCCACCTCCTTGCTCATTTCGTCGCGCTTTCAGCCGTCGGAGCAGACTGGCAGCGAATGGGACGCCTGCGTAGAGCATCGAAGTCAAGGGGCTCCTCCTCCAGATGCGGTTTGGTTAAGAACGCCTCAGTTCGCAGGGCGGCGAGGCAGTTTCGCTTAATTATAGGACTAAGTCAAGCGCCAAACAATAGAACAGTCTGCGCAAGCGCCCGTTTTGTAACCCGCTGATTACACGAGTGAATCTTCCCGGTAAACGCCGAACACGTCGCGCATCACGTCGCACATTTCGCCGAGCGTGCAGTAGGCATTGACAGCATCGAGTAAGTACGGCATTACGTTCTCGCCGTTGCGGCAGGCTGACTCGAGGTGCTTCAGACAGCTGTTGGCTTCGTGGCCGTCGCGTTCGCGGCGCAGCTTGTTTAGCTTCGCGATTTGCCGAACCTCGCCTTGCGGATCCATTTCGAGAATCGGTACCTCGATCGGCTCGTCGATCACGTACTCGTTAACGCCGACGATCACGCGCTCTTTCGTATCGATCTCGCTCTGATAGCGAAACGCTGCGTCGGCAATTTCTCGCTGCAGATAGCCGCTTTCGATGGCCGCGATTACGCCACCGATATCCTCGATCTTATGGAAGTAAGAGTAGGCCTCCTCCTCCGTTTCTTTGGTCAGCGCTTCCAGAAAATAACTTCCGCCCATCGGGTCGACCGTGTTAGCCACGCCGGACTCGTGGGCGATCACCTGCTGCGTCCGCAAGGCCAGCCGCGCGGCCTTCTCGCTCGGCAGCGCCAACGCCTCGTCCATTGAGTTTGTGTGCAGGGACTGGGTGCCACCCATAATCGCGGCCAGCGCCTGGATCGATGTCCGGATGAGGTTCACCTCCGGCTGCTGTGCGGTCAGGGAAACGCCCGCCGTCTGCGTGTGGAAGCGCATCCACTGCGAGCGTTCGCTCTTTGCGCCGAAGCGCTCCTTCATCTCGCGCGCCCAGATTCGGCGGGCGGCGCGGAACTTCGCCACCTCCTCGAAAAAGTCGTTGTGGCAGTTGAAGAAGAAGGAAAGGCGCGGCGCAAACTCGTCGACGTCCAGGCCCCGGTCCTGGCACCAGCGCACGTATTCGAACCCGTCCGCAAGCGTGAACGCGAGCTCCTGGACGGCTGTCGAGCCGGCCTCACGGATGTGGTATCCCGAAATGCTGATTGTGTTCCAGCGGGGCATCTCGCGGGTGCCGAACTCTATCGTATCGACAACCAGCCGCATTGAGGGTTCGGGCGGAAAGATGTACTCCTTCTGCGCGATGAACTCCTTGAGGATGTCGTTTTGAAGCGTGCCTGCGAGCATCCGTCGAGAGACACCGCGCTTCTCCGCCGCCGCGATATACATCGCCCAGATGATGGCGGCAGGCGAGTTTATCGTCATCGAGGTCGTGATTTCGCCGAGCGGCAAACCCTCGAGCAGGGTCTCCATGTCGGTGAGGGAGGATACCGCAACCCCGCACTTTCCAAACTCTCCATAAGCCTCTGGAGCGTCGGTGTCGTAGCCGTATAGCGTCGGCAGGTCAAACGCTATCGAGAGACCGGAGTTTCCCTGCGAGAGCAGGTACCGGAAGCGTGCGTTTGTCTCTTCTACGCTGCCGAAACCGGCAAACATGCGGGTCGTCCACAACCGCCCACGGTACCCGGTCGCATGAACCGCTCGGGTGTAGGGATACTGCCCGGGAGTCGCTAGATCGCGTTCGTAGTCGAAGTCAGAAATGTCGCCCGGCTCATAGACATGCCGCACGGGCCGCCCGGACGCAGTACTGAACCCGCCGGGCCTCTCGCCGTCCTTTCGCTCGCCGGTTGAAGCTTCGCCGGCGTTCCGTAGGTTTGTCAGTTCTTTCATTGCGCACACGCGACTGTAGATTAGCACACCGACCTTTTGGCTCCCGGCTTGCGTTTAACACGGCCGTTGAAGGATCGACATGTGTGCTACAATAGCAAACGCGTCTTAGCGAATTCGCCGGAGTTGACACCGTGGCAGTAGAGCCGTTCGACAACTATTTAGACCTCGTGGAAGCCGCACGCCTTCTTAATATTCATCCACAAAGCCTCCGCCGTCTGATTAAGCAGAAGAAGGTTCCAGCCGTGCTGTTCGCGGGAAAGTACTTGATCGAGAGGTTTCAGCTCGACCAGTTCAAGTCTAGTTACGATCCTCGCCCGGGTCGCAAAGCGATCCGCAGGCTGCTCTAAAGCTTGGGTCAGGTTCCCGGGGAGGGTAAGACGGGCGGCTCGATCTGTATTCCTTGGTCGTTGAGGTCACGGAACTCCATGAACAAATTGAGGCTGATCGGATTACCCTGTCCATCCTTGTCTTCAGCGGCGAGCTGAAGGCGTACAGGAAAGCGCCCTTCGCGTGCGAGCCAGACGTCGATTTGATAGTCCTCGGGCAGGCCGGCCTCGCCGCTCGTTCCGAGCAGCTCCGGTAGCCGTTTCAGGTCGGCCTCGTTGAGCTTGTAATGGTCGGCATCGACGCCGTTGACTGTCTCCCTATTCGCGTCAGCGTCCGCCAGCGATGGCGTTATTTCGTCAACGATATCCTTGCATACGACGCCAGGGGTTAGTGCCGTTTCTTTATTTCCCGGTTCCTGCTCGCGCCAAGAGTTACCGACGGCAATCCAACTCCTGCCACCGATTTCACGGAGTTCAAGGAGCTCCCCTTTGAACCTCAGGACCGCCTGGGTCCTGTCCGGAGCGCGATAAGCGCCTTCCAACTTCAGGTCAGAGAAGAGCGCTTCGAGGGGGTCGGCAAAGACGCCAAGAGGGGGCGCCGGGGTCGCGGTGGAATTCGTCATCTTGAATGCCGGGGACTGAAGCTTCAGGTTAATCGTGTAGCGATAGCTCTGGATCTGCCGAATGCTGTCGCAGGAAGCGGCGGCTTGTGCTTCGCCCCCGCCACCTCCGCCGCCGCACCCGCTCAGAATGGTAGCCGCAAGCGCCGCCAGCGCAATGAGTGACATCGCTCGCACCCTCGCGTCTGCCAGAATCGCCCTTTGAGTGATAGACATGTCGCTGCGAATAAGGACGTTCAAAGCGTATCAAACGTTGGCGAGATAATCCGACAAGCTATTCCACGGCGATCCGACTCGCTGCTGGACTTCACGGCGTCCACCCGAAGGGCGTGGACGCGTTTGCGAAAGAGTCAGCCACCGCGCTCGGCGCGCCTGCTGCGGATGTATTCGATGCTTCGGTTGTAGCTGTCTTCTTCGATGAGGCCGCTCGCCATTAAGTAGTTGAGCATCGTCTCAAGACCAAGAATCGATATCAGATTGTAGCCATGGGCTTTGAGCTGCTCCCTCGCCCCCTCCTGTCGGTCCAAAAGTACGAGAACATCCCGCACGCCGAGACCGGCGTTTGCTTTCAGGAAAGCACCCGTTTCGACAATCCCGCCACCGCTGGTTACGAGGTCGTCAACTAGCAGGACGGTCTCTCCGCGTTCGTAGCGACCCTCCACCCATAGGCGGTTGCCGTTACGTTCCTTGGCCGGATGCACGTACACCATCGGAATACGGCTGCGCAGGGCAAAGGCGGTGGCGAGATGCAGACCACCGAAAGGGATCCCACACAACCTGTCAAACTCATGGACTCCCTTGTGAAGCATGGCTTGCCTAGTCTGGATTTCTTCGTGCATGACTCGTGCTGCGCGCATCAGCGCACGCGGGTTGCTGATCAGTAATCGGAGGTTTACGTAGACAGGCGAATGTTGTGTTGTTCTGCCTATCGTGTAATCACCGAACTGCACGGCGCCGAGGTCCCAGAGGGCCTTCGCTAGCCAAAGATTACCTGCATCACGCGGCATGGCTTACTCGTAGAAGAAATAGGCCCCCGCTTCGGGCGGAGGCGGTCGGCAAGTGGCTAGCGCGACGATAGCATGCGTCTCCTAGGGTGTCAATCACGCTGGCCGCTCCATCTTTTCGCTGCCAATTGCGACGCCGCTCTTTCGTACTCGCTCTCTCCACGCGCGTGCGATGTCGCGGTTTACGGCGTGCTTCGGGAGCTTGCCGCCCAGCGCCTCCAGCAGGTTTTGGACCGCCAGCCTCGCCATCCGCGAGCGCGTTGCCACACTGGCACTGGCAATGTGAGGCGTTACGATGACGTTTGGCAAGGAGAGCAGCGGATCGTTCGGCGCAATGGGCTCGGGGTCCGTCACGTCGAGGGCCGCGCCTGCAATTCGTTCGTCCATCAGCGCCCGATAGAGCGCGCCTTGATCGACGAGAGGCCCGCGTGCGGTGTTTACGAGAATTGAGGTGGATTTCATCAGCGACAGCGCTTTGCGGTCGATAATGTGGCGCGTCTCAGTGGTCAGCGGGGCGTGCAGGGAAATGACGTCCGATTCCCGGAAAAGCTGGTCCAGCGTTACGAACTCCATCCGATAGCGCCGCTCCAGTCCCGGCTTGCGGCTGCGGCTGAAGTAGACGATTCGCAATCCGAGCGCACGGGTACCCCGTGCGACCTCTCGCCCAATCTCACCCATCCCGATGATCCCCAGGGTTGCCCCGCTCAAGTCTTGGCCAAGCAGGATTTCCGGGCCCCAGGTCTTCCATTCTCCGGCGCGCACTGCGCGGTCGCCCTCAACTACACGCCGGGCAGCGGCGAAAATGAGGGCGATGGTGAACTCCGCCGTCGTCTCGCTCAGCACGCCCGGAGTACGCGTCACGAGAACGTTGTGTCGGCCGGCGGCCTCGAGATCAATGTTGTCGAAGCCTGTCGCCATGTTACTGACGACGAGGAGGCGCGGGGACTTCTTCAGGATATCCCCACCTATGCGATCGGTCAGCAGCATGAGCACGCCGTCACTGCGCGCCACCTCACGCTCAAGTTCTTCGGCCGGAGGCGGAAGTTCATCCCGCCAAACGGCGACATCTGTGTGTTCGGCAAGCAGGTCGAGAGCGTTACCCGGAAGATGACGCGTGACAAAGACGCGGGGCTTGGGCACCTCTACTTGATGGGCTGCGCGCGACGCTGGTCCGGCTCTCTCCCGCTCGCGAACTGCGGTTTGTAGCTCGGCTCGAGGCCGCTGATCTGATCGACGTGCATGCGGTCGTGCCGGTAGTACGATCGGAGCCACTGCATCACGGTAAGCGAACCGAAGAGCGAGTTGCTGGCGCGACGGTCGAAATCAGACGGCGTCATCGAGGCGATAAGCGCCATCGTTTTCTCCCGCTGCCCGCGCATCTCGGCCAGGTGTTCAGCTACCGTATGGCGATCGGCTTCCTCTAGCGGAATGGCCACGCGTTCACCGCGTATCCCCTCGACATTCGCGCCGTCTTCTTCCAGCGCGCGCGCCACCCAGGCGCGATACGCGCTTTCCATCTCGCATAGGTGGGACATCTGTTGTTTGGCGTTCCATTCTCCATCTTTCGGCGGCTGCCCGGCTTCGTCGTCGCTTAAAGACTCGAGTGCCGCAAGCAGCGTCTCTCGCTCGCTGATCATCTTCTGGCTTAGTTCGGCGATCTGGGTCTCGTCCGCCATCGTTCCCTCCTTGCGTGCATCATACAGACAGCCGCGCGACTGTCAATCGTGGAACCGCAAGGCTACAATGAAGGTTGGAACGCGAATAGACGTGAAAGAGGCCGATGAGATGATGAACGACGGCGCTGAAGTGATAGACGTTCGTGAGCCGCATGAATATACGGCCGGGCACGTCCCGGGCGCGAAGCTGATTCCAGTTAACAGCGTCTACGCTCGGCGCGAGGAACTACCCCCAGACAAGAACCTGATCTTCGTCTGCGCTGTTGGCCAGCGGAGTGCTCTTGCCTGCGAAATGGCAGCCGCCGCCGGCCTGACGCGTCTCTACAACCTCGAGGGCGGCACCGACGCCTGGATCAAGTCAGGCATGCCGGCCGAAAAATAGCGGCATGGGCTCGCCCCCGCGTTTCTTGCCCAAGAGGTCGCAACGCGACAAATGACCCGCCTCATTCTTTTCGATATCGATAACACTCTGCTCTACACCGGCGGCGCCGGCGGGCTGGGTATGAATCTCGCCTTTCAGGAGATGTTTGGGATAAGCGATGGGTTCGCCAACATCGAGTTCAGCGGCAGGACCGACCTCTACATCCTTTCCGAGGGACTCCGGCAGCACGGTATCCGCGGCGGCCTTGAAGCGAACCTCAAGGCATTCCTGCGCAGCTATCACCGTCACCTAAAGCGGACCTTAAAAGAACGCAACGGTCATCTGCAGCCCGGGTTCCCCCACTTGCTGGAAGCCCTTCAGCAGCGCAACGGCGTCCGCCTGGGACTTGCAACCGGGAACTTCAGCGAGGCAGCGTGGATGAAGCTCGAGCATTACGGCATTCGCCAGTACTTTCGGGACGGCGCCTTCGGGGAGGAAAGCCTTGACCGGGCGGAGTTGGTGCGCGCCGGTATCCAGCGGTTCGCGGGTCACCTTTCGCCAAGTGATGTCGTCGTCGTTGGTGATACTCCGCACGACGTCTCAGCGGCGCTCGCCAACCGGCTCATTGCCGTCGGAGTTGCCACGGGAACCTACACCTTCGACCAGCTACGGGATAGCGGCGCGGACGTCGTTTTTCACGACTTCGCCGACTCGCAGGACGCGGCCGCTATACTTGCGGGCGAGGCCTGATTGCTTCGTGGTGGAAGCTCTCGATTGCGGCGTTGACATCAGGAATCGCGGTTACCCCCGTACTAATCAAATTTCCCAGGAACACCTCCCGCCTCTCGAGTTCCGCTGTCAGCTCCGCATCCGAGATTTTGGCCCAGCTGGCGAACGCTTCGCGATGCTCCGCCTTGGGAAATACGTCGAACGAATCGCTGTTCAGCTCCCACGTAGCGATTCGATTTACCGAAAGGTCTTCGCCATCAAGGTCCAGCATCGCGACCTCTTGAATGCGCCGCATGGAGCTTGTCCTCGCTCCCGCCGACGGGCTGCTGAGCATTCCCAGATACATCGGAATGACGAACGTGAGCTTCGCGATCTGGGCAGTGGGGATGGACAGCTCCTCTCGCAGCTGGCGTATCACGCCCTCGGCGGTGACATCGTGCATCGTGGTCGCGAGCGAATAACCGCTAGCGAGTAGTTCGAAGGCGCGGCGGGCGTTCGCATCCCAGGTATAGACGGGGATGTGATCGCTCATTTCGTTGATCAGGACGTAGGTCGGGTAGGAGTCCGAGCGTGGCGGAAGCGCGAACGTTTCGCCCATCCCGCGCGTGAAGTAGACTGCCGTTTCCGGCGGTGTGAACGAGAGCAGGGCTGTCAAAGTAGTCGTTTTCCCCGATGACGGTGGGTCCGCGGCGACTATCAGCGACGCGCCGCGCTCCATCGCGATCCAGAGCATCGCCGCAAGGCGTGCGTCCAGGTTTCCCGCCTTGATCAGCTCGACAATGGACATCGGCACCGGCGGCTCCCAGTGCCATCCCCACCAGCTAACGGGCTGGTTCAGCGCGCGCATGCGGACATAGTAGCAAGGAGCAAGGAGCAAGGAGCAAGGAGCGAGTCGAGGGCGGTGCTAGAATACGGCCCGAAATGCGGGCAGCATTCATCGCCGGCAAAGAGAAGATCGAGGTGCGCGATACCGAGGTGCCATCGCCGGACGCAGGTGAAGTACTCGTGCGGGTGCGCGCCTGCGGGATCTGCGGCTCCGATCTGCACTTCTACCACGGGGTGTTCACGGCGAACCCGAATATTTCGCCGGGCCACGAGTTCGCCGGTGAGATCGTCGAGTTGGGCGAGGGAGTACGCGGCTTCGAGCCCGGGCAACGTTTAGTCGTCGAGCCTATCCGGCGCTGTCAGGAGTGCGCTTACTGCCGGACCGGACGGTATCACCTCTGTCCGAGGCACATGCTTCTCGGGACATTTGCGCCGGGTGGGCTGGCCGAATACGTTTCCGTCCCCGCTTATACCCTGTGCCCCTTGCCCGACGAGCTAGATTTCGAGCTCGGCGCGCTCGTCGAGCCTATGGCGGTCGCGGTTCACGGACTGCACCTCGTAAACGTCGCGGTTGGCGAACACGTGCTCGTGCTGGGCAGCGGAACGATCGGCCTCTTCTCGATTATCGCAGCCAAGGCGGCCGGCGCAGGGGAGGTCGTCGCCACCTACCGGCATGACCATCAGGGTGAGGCGGCACGAGCCGCCGGAGCGTCTCGCGTGATACGAGACAGCGAAGTGGCCGGCCTGGAGAAGGAAGGCATCGATATCGTCATCGAGACGATCGGCGGCAGCGCCCCGACGCTCGCCCAGGCGCTAGGCGCCGTCCGACCGGGCGGGCGTATCTCCGTGCTTGGCCTCTTCCCGGGTGCCGTTCAACTGGGCGGACTGGCGCTGATCCTGAAGGAGGTGACAGTCGTCGGTGGGATCACTTACTGCCGGCCCGGCCTGCAGTCGGACTTCGACGTAGCGATCGGGATCCTGCAATCGGACCCCGAGCGGGCGAGGGCGGTGATCACGCATCGCTTCCCGCTCGATGACGCCGCGCAAGCCTTCGCGACGGCAGCAGACAAAGGGACGAAGTCGCTAAAGGTGCAGGTACAGGCGTAGCGTTCAGTTCATTACGGCGAAGCCGTGCCAGCGCATGATCCGCGCTTCTCCGACCCGCGGCGTCATCTCGCGGATCGCCTCGCCGAGGATCTGCACCTCGAGGGCCAGCCGGGTGCGCGCGGAGAGCTCCTCGAGCAGACGTTGCTTCACCTGCGGGGTTACGCCCAGTCGTGCGCCAATGAAGTCCGCCAGGCCATCCGGCTCGCCCGGCATCTCGACGCTTCGCGCCCACTGGTTTGACATCGCGAGATAGAGGCGAACGTATTCGGCGAAGAGCGAACCGGCGTCGTCCGATAGCTCCCTCGCCTTCGAATCATCAGCCGAGGTAGACGACAAGAACTCGACCTCGCCGGTGAGGTATGGCTCCTCGCTCACGACGCGGACGGTGCGGAAGCGCTGTCCACCAAGGCAAACGAGGTTGATCTTCCCTTCCTCCAGCTCGTCTACCCGGGCGATGTGTGCCGTCGTTCCGACGTCGAACGGCTCCGCCGCGTCTCCTACTTCATGCCCTTTACGGACCAGCAGCACGCCGAAAGGACGGCGCTCCTCGATGCAGCGCGCGATCATCAGCTTGTAGCGCTCCTCGAAAATATGCAGAGGCAACATCGCGCCGGGGAAAAGAACGGTGTTCAACGGGAACAGCGGCAGCTCCATAGCCGGACTAGGCTGAGCGGATGGCTTCGCCGAGCAGCCAGCGGGCCCGCTTCTCGTCGCCTGCCTGCACAAACAGGCGAATACTACCGGGCGCAGGCGGTATTCCAAACGATGCCATTGGGTCGCCGCTCTTGATATAGACCGCTATGCCGTCGCGTTCCAGCACGTCGCGCCAGATGCCAGCCTCAAGCTCGTCTCGGGCGCTAGCAAGGAGGACGAGGCGATCTCCATTCTGTGTCACGAGTGTAGTTTACGGCGACGGTCAGCGGATGGGAAGCAGGCGGAGCGTGAGGACTCCGCTCATCCTTCGAGACCCTCGAGACGAGCGGGAGGGCCGACCTTGTCTACCCAGGCGCTATGTCGACGGCTGCTGTAGCGGAATCAGCTTCAAACAGCTCGCCGACCGCGCCGCCGTCGTAGTAGAGCGGGACATGCGCGGTCCCAGCTGCAACTGCGTTCGTGAGATGAGCCTTCACCTGCAGTTCGCCGCGGTCATTGCGGATGACGACCTGCTCTCCTTCAGCGATGGCGAGCGATGAGGCATCGGCGGGGTTGAGTGCGACGTGCTCCTCGCGATGCAATTTATCGGCGTCCGGAGAATGAATTGCCGCACCCTCATAGCTCATGTAAAGGCTGCGCGTTGCCGTAAGACGAAAGCCATCGCCGTTCTCGAGCGCCTTGGCCAGAACCGCCTGTCTTTCCACCTTGGTCGGCCCCAGGCCGTCGATAGCTTGCTGAGTCCCGGAGTCCATTTCTTGGTAGGTGGCGTTAGCGTAAAGCCGAATGACCTGCGCCATCTCGTCCATGATTTCGGATGCGCTCCGGTAGCGGATGCGGATCTCGCCGGGGTTGAGGTGCTCGGCGAGGCGCGCGCCAAGGTCGGAGAGGATCCGCCATCCCTGCCGTGCCTCGCCCTGCGGCGCGGCCGCTGGATCGAGGCGCAGGACCCGCCGGTCAGCGCTCGTCGTCGTGCCTTCCTTCCCCCACGGCGACACATCGGCCAGGACGACATGACCCAGCTGAGCCGTGTCCGTGGGTAGCGAGTCGATCACCACGAGCAGATCGAGCGCGTCCAGAGCTGCGCGAACTCGAGTGCGGTCCGGCGCCAGCATGAGCGGGTTGTCGTTCATGACGACGAGTGCCCTTAGCTTGCCGTCGCCCATCATTCCTTCGAAGGTCAGTCCGTCACCGTGTGGAAGAGGGACGCCCCAATGGCGCTCCATGTCCTCGTGCGCCGCATTATCGCCGGCTCGACGATAGCCGGGCAGGAGGTCCGGCGACCCCCCCGTGTCGCGCATACCCCAAACGTTTGCTTCCTGGGGGAGCACGAAGAAAGCCTCTGGGGCGTTCTCGCCCGCGGTCGAGATCGCGATGTTGGCCAGGATCGTGGTTACCTCCCGTGCATGCTCTGCGCCGTAATGGACGGGCGCGTACACGATGGACATCGGGTGAGCATCTTCGCTTCGATCGGCGGCGGCGCGAAGGATATCGATGGCCTTCTCGAGCGGGTCATTGGGAGACGATGGAGCTGCTGGTGCCGTGTCGCCTGTTTTCTCGGATAGGGTCGTGGAGTCGCTGAGGGCAGCGTCAAGCGCCGCGAGCATGGCGGCGCCCTCACCCGGCTTAGGCTGGAGCCAGACCTCTGCGAAGTCATTCAGCTCGCCCCACATAGGACTCACCACTATGACCTTCGCGCCGTTATACACGGCGGCGTCCTTGATGCGCAGGCAAGCTACGTTGTGGCTCGATTCCAGGTCCCGAGCGACAACGAGGATGGTCTGTGACTTCGCGAGGCGAGTCATGTCGGCCGGCAAGACCTCGCTCCCGAAAGCGGCCTGCAGCGCCCCACACGCAGCTCGGGCCACGGGGCCGGCGCTCGAATCTACGTTGTTGGTCCCAACGATCGCGCGGGCGATCTTGCTCACGAGGTAGTTCTCTTCATTCGTCGACAGAGGCGAGGCGAGCAAGCCGATCGCGTCCGCGCCGTGCTCCTCCCGCACCTGAGACAGGCCCGCGGCGGCGAACTCGAGCGCTTCGTCCCACGTCGCCGCCTCCTGCCCGCCGTTCCGGCGAATAAGCGGCGTCTGGAGACGCTGGGTGTTCTTCACGGCGTCATAGTGGAAGCGGCCGCGGACGCAGAGCTGGTCACGGCTGACGGGGTTGGCGGTCGTGTCCGGCCGTATGATCACCCCGCGTCCGCGTTTCGTGCCGAGGGAAATCGAGCAACCGACGGAGCACTGCGTGCAGGTCGTGGCTACCCAGCGTTCGGTCTGAGTGGCGCCCCATTTGTTAGGGTGCTCCATGAGCGTCGCCGTGGGACAAACGTCGATGCAGGCGCCGCAGAAATCGCAGTTCGATTCGTCGACTGCGCCTCCCTGGCCGAACTCGATGCGCGTGCTGTAGCCACGCCCGGCCAGCGTGATCGCGCCGGTATGACGGAGCTCGTCGCAGGCGCGGACGCAGCGGGTGCAGATGATGCACATCTGCGGGTCGAACTCGAGAAACGGGTTCGCCTGGTCGGGCGGCGGTTGTGGCGTCGTGTAGTAGGTCCGTGTATCACCGTCCCACGGCTCGTAGCCGGCCATCTCGAGCATTTCGCACGTCGTTTGCAGCTCGCAACGGTAATTCTTCGAGCAGGTCAGGCAGCGGTGAGTAACCACATCGTCGCGAAGACAGGTGTCGCCTGGCTTGCACTTCACCACGCGATGGCAGGTCAGGCAGCGGTCGGAGTGGTACGAGAGGATCAGTGAGAGAACGGCCTGCCGCGATGATTTCAGCGCTGTAGTCTCGGTGCGGACCACCATCCCGTCTTCGACACGCGCCGTGCACGAGAGGGGCTGACCTCGAACGCCCTCGATCTCGACAATGCAGGTGCGGCAGCCGGCGTAAGGAGGACGCCCGTCGATGTAGCAGAGGTTGGAGATAAATGTGCCGCTGTTCTTGATGACCTCGACCAATGGCGCGCCGCCGGGAGCTTCTATTTCGCGGCCGTCGAGGGTTATTTTTGCCACGGCCTAGCGGGTGCGGTCGCGCTCCACAGGCTTGCCGATGTGCAGCGGGATTTCCTCCGGATATGGCGCCTTCTTGCCGTTCGGGTAGGTGTGGTCATGCGTGCGCAGGTGCTCCTGGGCCATTCTCGTGAGAGCGTGCTTGTCCCGATACAGGTCAGTGAAGTCGTACGCCGCGTCGTCCAGCGGGCCGCCCGCCTGGATCGCCTCGTAGGGGCAGGCCTCAACGCAGAGCGCACAGTACATGCAGAGGCGGAAGTCAATCTCGTAGCGGTCGATGCTGAGCGAACCGTCCTCGCGGGGCGATGTCTGAACGAGGATGCAGCCGTCGGGACAGGCCTGCGCGCAGGTGGAGCAACCGGTGCAGCGCTCCTCGAACCAGAGCAGGTTCGTGCGGGCGTCGACCGGGATCGGGCGGATTTCTTCGGGATACTGTGTAGTGAAAGGACGCCGCACCAGGTAGCGCAGCGTGACCATGAGTCCCTTGGCGATGCCGCGTCCGAACAATGGCGTCCCTCCGTCCGCCCTTATACTACGTCAGTTATCTCATTGGTGAAAGAAATCACGAGGCGGGAAGCGTCACACGCAGTGCCCTCAGAACAACGGGCAGAGCTGCAAAGCTGCAAACGGACACGAGCGGTTAGGGCGCCTCTGGCTTCGCTTCGGGTCGCCCAGGGGGCGAGGACCGCGCGCTACCTGCCGGCTCGGCGCCGATGCGGGGTACGAGCCTATCCAGCCGGCCAGGCATCCACCAGTTCCAGCGGCCTGCCAGTTGCATCAGGGAAGGAACCAGCACCAGCCGCACTACCGTTGCGTCGATGAGGATGGCACAGGCGAGGCCTACGCCGAACTCCTTTACGACTCGCTGATCACTCAGCGCGAAGGCGCCGAAAACGGCGACCATGATCGCCGCCGCCGCAGTAATCACGCGGCTGGTTACCGAGAGGCCTCGCGCCACTGCCTCGGAGTTATCGCCGGAGTCCAGGTACTCCTCGCGGATGCGGCTAACGAGAAACACCTCGTAGTCCATCGAAAGCCCGAATAACACCGCGAACAGCAGCATCGGCAGGAAAGCCTCAACCGGGCCCTTCTTATCAACCCCGATGAGCGCAGCCAACCAGCCCCATTGGAAGACCGCCACGAGCACTCCGAACGAACCAGCGATGGAGAGGAGGTTCATGAACACAGCCTTGACGGGGACGAGCAGCGATCGGAACACCGCCATCAGCAGCAGGAAGCTAAGCGCCAGGACGCCGGCGAGGAACCAGGGAAGGCGCGCCGACTGCTGGCCGCCGACATCGATGAACAGCGCCGTCGAGCCGCCCACAAGCGGCGTGGCGCCGCTGCCCCGGAACTTTGCGCGCAGGTCGTCGCGCAGGTTATGGATCAGATCAGCGGTCGCCTGGTCCTGCGGCGAGGATTTCGGCAGCACGGTGATCAGCGCTGCGCTTTCGTCGTCGTTGAAGCGGGGCGGAGAGGCCTGCTGAACATCGGCAAAGCCGATGAGCGAGCTGGGCAATTCCTGAACCCTGGGGACAGCGTCAGGGTTGTCGATGATCAGCCCGACAAGCACGGGGCCGTTCGCGCCCGGCCCGAAACCCTCTG
Source organism: Chloroflexota bacterium (assembly GCA_005880075.1). GTDB lineage: Bacteria > Chloroflexota > Dehalococcoidia > SM23-28-2 > RBG-16-64-32 > CF-163. Next base: position 5,917 of record VBJT01000040.1, on the reverse strand, counting down.
TTATCAGGTCATAGGCGCGGCGAGAGGTGAAAGTCGTGGGATTGTTGCCGGAGTCCGACGTACCGAGCTGTAGATCGAGCACCGGGGCGGCGAGCAGAAGAAGAATTCCGAGCGATACGATCAGGCAGACCAGCGGGTAACGCTGGACGAGCCGGCTCCACCGATACGCTATGCCCGAGGTGCTGTCCGCTGAAGGGGCGCCTACGCCCGGCATTCGCCAGCGGTCCAGGTACGGCCCGACGAACCGAAGCAACGCCGGCAGTACCAAGACCGCAACGGCGACCATAATTCCGACGACAACAGCGCCGGCCGTCCCCAGCCAGCCGATCGCCGCGATGCCGGACGCCCACAGGCCGAGCAGCGCGATGACAACAGTGCCACCGGCGAGGAACACCGAGCGCCCGGCGGTGCTGATCGCCCTAACGGTCGCGTCTTCGCGGGAAGAGCCCCGGCTCGCCTCTTCGCGGTAACGGCTCACAACAAGCAAGGCGTAGTCGATGCCGACCCCAATGCCAATCATCGCGATGAACTGCGGCGCGAACGACGGCATGTTGATGAACCGGGAGGCTAAGCCGATCAGGAAGAAGCCCGAACTGAGCCCAATCAACGCCGTCACAATGGGCAGCCCCATCGCCACGATTGAGCCGAAGGCGAGTAGAAGGATGATGATGGCGGCGGAGATGCCGATGAGCTCGGAGCTGCCCGGCGGCTCGCGTTCGGCTAGACGGACGACGGCGCCTTCGGCGTCGACCTGGAAGCCCGGCACCGATTCTCTCTTCATGAGGTCAATCAAAGCCGTCGCGGCGGATTTGTCGACCTGCGAGGCCTGTTTGTCGTACTGGACGATAATGCGGCCGATCCTACGGTCTTGCGAGATCGCACCCGGGCTCTCGAATGGTGACGAGACGCTGACAACTTCCGGCAGCGCCGTCAGGTCTTTGCGCAGTGTCTCGACTTGCGCCTTCGTGCCCGCGTCATTCAAACCGGCGGCCGGCTTCACGACCACCGTTACCTGGTCCCCGGCGTTCGACGGAAAGCGATTGCGCAGCGCATCAAAGAGCTGCTGCGCCTCGGAGCCGGGGACGCTGAACGAGGAGCCATATTCGCCGGCCGCGAGCGACCACAGTACGGCCAGAGGGACGAGAACGGCGACCGCGCCGGCCAGGACCAGCCGGGCATGGCGGTGGGCAAAGCGCGGCCAGCGCTCAAAGATGAGAGAAGAGCGACTCAACTTAATTCATTTCGCGCCTTGTTGAAGCGTGCCGGGAGACGCGCCGCCTTGCGCGGTCCAATAGTCTCTCGATTTCGGCGGCCTAGTTCGCGGGTACCACGTACTCGCCGCCCGCGGCCTGGTTTGAGGGCTGCCGCTTCGTTTCGACACCTTTCGCCTTCCAGAACGCCTCGGCGAACTGCTGTGTTAGGTTCAGTAGCTCGTTCGCGGCATCGATGTCGACGTTCTGGCGGGCCTTCGAAGCGGTCTTCATGATGCCGTCTGTTAGCTCGCCGAGGTTCGGCGGGCTGTTGTCGGGCTTGAAGAAGTCGCCGCGGATGATGCGTGCCTCTCGCTTGACGATCTCGGCGTGCTCCTCTTTAACCTGCGTGTAGCGCACGAGGGCGTGCATGTACTTATCGCGGTCGGCCTTCTCCATCGAGGCAGGTGGAGCGAGATCATTGATAAGCTGGTTCATGCGAACGCAGCTGAGTGCCGCAAGCTGCAAGAGGTGGGGGTCGTAGATGCCGCAGGGGATGTCGCAGTGGGCGCGGCCAACTTCGGCCGGCAGCAGACGGTTGAGCAGGGCGAAAGCATTGCGGAGCAGCACGGGGTAATCCTCCTTCTGTGTATGAGAGTCCGCGCTAAAATCTACAACGTTCCGCACATGAACCGAAAGACCCCGCCCCTGGTCCGGCGTCTGCTCCACATGCGGGTTGTCTATCAGTTGGCCGCATTTGTGACAGCACGCAGGATGCGCATCGTCGGCCGCAGTATGCTCCCGGCGCTTTCGCCGGGCGAGCGGGTGCTGTTCGACCGCCTCGCGTATCGCCTTGACGCGCCGCGCCTGGGTGACATCGTTCTCGCGCGGTATCCGGCGCGGCCGGGCGTGCGCTTGATCAAGCGTGTGGCCGAGCGGGAGGGGCTATCGCCGTACGAATTCTGGCTCCTCGGCGATAATGCAGAAGATAGCACGGACAGCCGCGCGCTCGGGCCCTTCGGACGCGAGGACATCGTCGCACGAGCATGGGTGGTGTATTGGCCGCCGGAGCGGTTTCGTATTCTGTAGGCAGCTCGTTTTTGCATTTTTTACGTGTTCGAATACGAGTCTTTCGCCACTAGTATTACCCGCATTGGACAAAGCGCTCGATCTGGGACCGCCATTTGGTTGTGCTGAAGCGAGGCGCGAGTTCCACAGCGAGCTGGTGCATCCAGAAGTCCGGCTGCGCGATACCGTTATTGCCGCGCCTATAAGCGAGGTAGACGTCCCAGGCGAACGGCGACTCGTCGCCGGAGACAGCGCTGCGCCTCGTGTCGATGCCAAGTGTCGTCGCCATCTCGTTTCGAAAGATGGCGCCCGGAGTCCCAGTAGTGCGCCGCGCGCGGCTCGCTGAATCGGCGGGCAGCGGCGAGGGCTGCGTTCCTGTCGTCCGAAGGCAGCATAGGTACCCAGACGTAGTACGCACCTAGGTCGGCCGCACGGCCGCCAGGAGTTCCGCCCCCGCACCGGAGGCGCCCGCCAAGCACATCTCTCAGGTAGGCGAAGTCAGGAGGAGGATGCGGACGTGATCGGAGGCTGTCGTGAAGTCTTTGAGAAGTGGCTGGTGCTTGGCTCCGAGGGCACGCATCATTCCTCCCGCCAGCGCACCTCCCACACACGCACCGGATCTTCGAAGCCCTTCAGCGCATGGTCACCGCGGTCGCTGAAGAGAAAGCCCTTGCCGGCCACGAGCTGTCGCACGACGTCCGAGACGAGGATTTCACCACCGTGCGCCTGCGCCGCAATGCGGGCGGCGACGATGACAGCGGTGCCGAATAGATCGCCGCGTCCGCCCGGATCGTCTTCGGCAATCGGCTCGCCGGCGTTGAGGCCGATACGCACGCGAATATCGCCGTCCGCAAAGGCGCGCTGGACAGCGACCGCGCACTCGAGCGCCCGTGTCGCGGAGCCGAACGAGGCCATGAACCCGTCCCCCATCGTCTTGACCTCGCTTCCCCCGTGCGTCTTCAGCGCTTCGCGCGTGATCCGCTCGTGCTTGCGCAGGACCTCGCGCGCAGCCGCATCGCCCATGCGGTCGGTAAAGGCAGTCGAGCCCTCGACGTCAGTGAAGAGGATCGTTTGGAGGCCGCCCGGCGACCTGGCGGCGGCGGCCGGTGCCTGGGAGCCGGCGCGCACGAACTCGCTTACAGCAACCCCCAGGTCGCCGGTGGTTACGAGGCGTGCATCGGGGATCGCGGCGACGATCTTCTTCACGGGAGCGCCCCATTCTCCAATCGCATTCGGTGGCCTTCCCGGAAGCGCGGTGTCCAGGACGACGAGAGTCGGCACGCTCAGGTTCTCAAGGAGGTCGGTAATGTCGATCTCGTCGCTTGCCTCCGAATGCGCCACCCAGGTAGCCGGAGTGATCCCCGACCGGATAGCGGAGGCGTACTCTTTCGAGATGTCACTGTCAGCCAACCCGAAACCAACAGCCGCGATGGTGATGGAGACGAGGTCCCACTGTTGTTCGGCAAACGGCCGCATCGCAAAGAGTACCCGGTTGCCGGGGAACATTTGATACATTTCGGAGCCCGACGCCCACGGGTCTCTCAGTACCAGATGACTCACGCGCTCAGGCCGGCGGGTCGCGTACGCGATCGCGGCCTGCGCTCCGGCAAAGTGGCCGACGAGTGTGAATCGCTCGAACCCGAGGCGGTCGGCGACAGCCGCGAGGTCAAGTACATCCGTCTCTAGTGAGAATTCCGTTGGCATGCGGTCAGATGACCCGGTGCCGCGCCCGTCGTAACGGACGACCTGAAAGCCTGCGGCTGTCAGCTGGTCGACGCTCCGGCGGGAGTACGACAAGTAAGTGTAGTAATGCACCCCGATACCGTGGGCGCTGGGCGTGTAAATGAGCGGCAGTCCTTCGCCGAACACCCCATAGGCGATGTTTACGCCATCTTTGGTCCTTGCGTACTGGATTCGCGGCTCCATGGCGGCTCTATCGTACCAACGTGCTGCGGCGGCAGTAAGGGTCCGCCGGGTGAGGTAGGTGCCTAGGTCGCGCGGATGCGGGAGATTGCGGGGTCAGGAGCGTCGATGTACGGCGGGAAGAGCGACTCGAGATCCTTGCGGACGGGGTCGTTCTCCGGGAGGTAGCGCGAGAAGTCGCCGGTCGGATACTTGCGGTCGCGGTCGCCGGTGTGCGCCGTCCGCTTGATCTTCTCCTGAAGGAGCATCAGCCCCTGGAGGAGCGACTCCGGCCGGGGCGGGCAGCCGGGGACGTAGACGTCGACGGGGATGATCAGGTTTACGCCGGGGAGGGTGCTGTAGCCATAGGCAAATGGGCCGCCGATGGTGGCGCACGAACCCATCGAGATCACCCAGCGCGGCTCAGCCATCTGGAGGTAGATCCGCCTCACCGGAGCGGCCATCTTCCAGGTGACTGTGCCGGCGACAATCATCAGGTCGGACTGGCGCGGCGACGGCCGGAAGAGCTCGGCGCCGAAACGCGCGATGTCGTATCGCGGCATAGCGGTGGCGATCATCTCGATCGCGCAGCAGGCGAGGCCGAAGGCGACCGGCCAGAGCGAGGAGCGCCGCGCCCAGCTCACGATCCCCTCAACGGTCGAGAGCATGATATTCTGCTTGAGCGACTCTTCGAGGGAATCAGCGGCGGTGTCGGTGACCTTGATCAGCGGCTGGTCGGTCATGCGTGGGGCTCCCCGCTTGGGAATTCTATCACAATGTCGGCAGCGAATCGCGAGCCGAATAAGCGAATGGAGTGGTAGCGTGGTGCCCCGCTCATCCTTCGAGAGCCTCAGGACGAGCGGGAAGGGGCGTCAGCTTGGGCGTCCAGCATCGCCACAAGCCGCCTGGGCGCCACCTCCCGATAGGCATCTCGGATGAGGTCGGCGATCTGCTCCCAGTCTTGCGACACATCGAGGTAGACGCCGAGCCAGCCGCGGTGGCCGACGTACTTCGGCCGGAAGAAGCGCTTCGGGTCCGCTCCGACGAGCGCCTCTTGCGCGCCCGGCGGCGCGGCGCACCACATCGCGACGCGGTCGTCGTGGTGATGGTCGGACGTCGTCACGAATGTCTTCTTGCCCTGCACGAACCAAGTCGGTTCGCCGTGGGAGAGGCGCTCGGTGACGTCGGGGAGGGCGAGGCAGAAACGGCGGAGGCGTTCGATGGGGTCTTCGGACGACGTAGCCGCCGGCATGTGCCTATTTTTCCGCCGATTGCTTGAGTGCCGCCAGCTTTTCGTCCCACCAACCCGAGATCTGCTCGAGGCTCCGTTGCGCTAGAGCCAGTCGCGCCGGCTCGAACCGCCAGAGGTGCTGGCGCCCTCGTCGCGTCCCACGTACGAGGCCTGCCTCCTCCAGGACCTCCAGGTGCCGCGTGACCGCCTGCCGCGTCACGAATGTACTCTCCGTCAGCTGCGCGATCGAGAGAGTATCTCCGTTAGCGAGCCTGGTGACAAGACCCAGCCGGGTTTCATCGCCCAGCGCTGCGAAGATGGGCGCTGTATTCGCCAGAGGCTCTTTCGCGCGCCCCTTATCACGCCCCCGCGACATGCGCCTCGATGTTGCGGAGCTGCTGCGCCCAACCCTCGCTGTTCATGCGGAATGCCTCGGCGCGGCGGGCGAGCGGGATGTTGTCGAAGCCAGACTCGGTCACGGTTAGCTTCGTGCCGCCCGGCACCTCTTCCAGGTTGAACTCAACCT
>VBJT01000166.1 GCA_005880075.1 Chloroflexota bacterium | reverse complement strand
GTCAGCAGCGCAACGGAAGCGGAAAACACGCGGGCCCAGAATCCGTCGCCCAAGAGGCGGTCCTGGCTAATGGCGTGTAGGGCGATGGCCTGAAGGATCTGGGCGGCGATGACGATAGTTGGCAGGGCAGACGCGAGGATGACCCGTCGCCTCGAGACGTCGTCAAGCCTCCATTCTAGGTTCAATGGGCGCAAGTAGGTATCGTAGAGTTCGTCGAGCGAAGTCATGCCGTGCCTCCTCAGGGTAATCGCTTGTTGCGGGATTTTAGCAATCGCTGGCAGCGAAAGGATTTCGAGTCACTATGCGCCAGCGTCTGCCCCACCCCGGATCCCTTCGCGGAGGCGCGACATTCCGCGCACAGTGCCTGGTCGGCGCTCAGGATGACGTGAGGGCACCGACCCCGGCTTTGACGGTGCAGGCGAGGCCGTCGACGGCCGCGAGGCTGTCGCAGCGCCAAGCGGGCCGCTCGTGGGGGATTGGGTGCCGCGCGGAGGGATGGTGACGTTTGTGGGCCAGCGGTTGTAACGCCCCGTCAAGCCGTTGGCCGTTTGATCTGGCCGTCAGCCCGTAAAGCAGTACGAGTCGCTTGATGCGTCGCCGCCCTGGAGACGGGTCTGGTGGACCCGGAGTCCGCGAAAGTCGGCGCCGTTGGGAAAGAACCGCTTGTCAACGGTGAGCCCGCCACCGTCGGTTTGGGCGTCGAGCCTGGCCACCCACGCTCCGACTCCGGCCGGGTAAAAGATGTCGTCCCATGCGGCATATAGAGAGTTTGTGATGTAGACTCGCCGCCCGTCGCGGCTGATCTCCACCATTTGCGGTCCTCCCGCGAGCTGTTCGTCGGGCCGAGCCGGGTGCGGCTCCCCGCGCACGATCCCACCCATGTGCACCGAGGCAGTCTCTTTTGGGTTGAACGGATCACTCACGTCATACTGCTTGAGCTCGCCGGTCCCCCAGCACGAAACATAGAGCCACCGATCGTCAACGGATAGGTCGATGTCGGTGATAAGGGGTGGCACTGCAGAGAACGGCTGGAGCGCAGGGGGGAGACCGGCGGCTTCGGCCGGTTCGGCGGGTATGGTGATTACTTTGCGGACTGCCCAGCGGCTGCCTTCCCGGTGCCAGGCCCAGACCGACGCGGAGAGGTCTTCGACGCTTATGACCACCCCGACGAATCCATGCGTCTTGGCCGGATCGTGTGCGGGCCGTAGCTCGAGCACCATCTGGTGCTGGTCTCCGAGGTCAATGCGCTGGAGCAACTTACGTTCAGACATGCTCCAGAAATTGAGGTGATGCCCAAAGCGGCGGCCGAGCAGGTCTTCAGGGTTTAGCCCCTTCTCGAACAGGGACGGCGTCCCCCACTCCGAGGTGACGACAGTGTCGTGGTTCAGGTGCCACCATACATCGTAGCCGAAGAACTGATCGCCGCGATCCAGCTCCCAGGCGCCGACGACATCGAAGGTGTCGTGGTCCAGAAGAGCAACGCCACCGGGCCCGTCTTTTCCGTTGGCGCCGCCCAAGGCGGACATGAAGATGCCGCCAGGCCCGCAGTGGATGGTGTGCGGCCGCGAGTAGCCGGCCTTGGCGGCGAGCTCGCTGGGCTCGATGGTGCGCACCACTTGCGGGGATAGGGGATTGGGCTTAGTGTCGAGGACGTACGTACGCGATGAGCGTAGACCGGGGGCAATCAGGTAACGCCGCTCGAGTGCGCCGTGGTCGCCGTGTCCTTGATGGCAGAGCGCGCTCGAGCACGCGTTCCAGCCGAAGTGGTGAAGCTCGTTGCCAGCGGTGGGCAGGTCAGTCCAGCCGACGACCTTTCCGTATGTCGACGAGGAGGAGTCGCAGTCGAGCACGGTCATCGCGTCCTTCGTCTGGCCCGCAGGATCGAACGCAGCAACGTAGGCCAACTCCTCTGCAGGCGCCGCGATTGCTGCACCGGGAGTCCGATAGAACGTGGGATCGGTCAAGGTCGAGCCTCCTTCTAAATCGTACTGTTCCAACGGCAGGTAACGATGAACAAAACAGCCCGCCGGCCGGGCGCCCCGCTCAGGTAATAAGCCTTTCCAGTCTGCAATAAGGTGGCCCTAGAGCAGCGGCACGCGTTGAACGAGAAGCAGTATATCGCGTCGCCGGGGACTCAATCGAACGCAAATCGGTGGAGGACGATTCCTTCGCGGTAGAGGTCAATCGCGAACTGGCTGGTTGTCGCTCAGGATGACGGGAAAGGCGCTGCCAGCCGTTAGGGAAGGGCCATGATCTTGGGACGGGGCCGGAGGCGGGTGTTGTGGCAATCGAATGAAGTAATGACTGGCGGCGGCATCATGGTGAGCGACGAGGGTGGCGGAAGACCCACGATTGCCGCACCCAGTAGATAGAACGGTCGACATCCGGCCCCTTCATGGCGCTAATTAACAGCCAACGAATTGATCAGGCGCATTGCCACACTTTCGAGCGTAGCGCCTCCCCGCTCAACGGTTGGGCGGCCGTAAACAACATAGACTGCGACATAGCCACCCTCAGTTGCTGCTACTTCGAACCTTATGCCTTTCCGCTCGATGTCTGGCTGATTCGGGACGGTACCATCCTGAAAACAAGCGTCGACCATCTTACGTGAGATACTTAGCTTTTCGACTCGGTGGCTGACGACGAAATCAGCATCGTTACAGGGGTCGCCCATTGCGGTCGAGCTGTCTTTGGTCCAACTGATACTCGCAACGAGCCCGTCACCGTTTTCGAACGGGTATTCAACACTTGTCCCGAGGCTGCTTGGATCGAAATTGTCCTCGATCGTGATAAGGCGCACATCGCTGGGGTAGCAGAAGGCAAACCGCCCGGTGGGGTCCTGGTAGATCAGCTCTCTATTTACGCAGCCGCCCGGGGCTTGTCCGCCGGGTGCCGCGGTCACGGCGGGCAAGGGCGTCGAGGGCGTCGCAGAAGGGGACGCGGCCCCACTGGGAGAAGGAGGTGGGCTGGAACGGGGGCTGGGGGTCAGAGAGGGAAGCTCGGTCGAGTTCCGGTTCGGGCTGTCCTGAACCTGCACGGCCTCCTCTGTCCCCCCGGAAGAGGTCACCAAGACAGCGCCAACGACACCTGTCGTGCCAAGAAACGCGACTGCGGCGATGCCCCACAACGGCTTAATCATCGATTAACTGCCTGGCCGGCTCTTAGCTTGTTTCTGCAGTTTTTCTTACCTTCTTTGGGATGTTTTGTCAAGTTTCGTTCGACGCGGCAAATCGAGGAATGAGGCTGCCCGCTCCCACGGGGGTGATCCACGCACAATCGTCTGCCCCGCCCCAGATCCCTTCGCGGAGTAAGAGAGATTCAGCGCGCGGGGCTGGTCGTCGCTCAGGATGACGGGAAAGGCGCTGCCGGCCGTTAGGGCAGGGCCATGATCTTGGGGCGGGGGCGGAGGCGTGTGTTGTCGGAGGGGTCCTGATCGTCGTCGGCGAGGGCGTAGTCGCAGGCGCCGCTCAGGACCTGTGCGACCGTGGCGCAGGAGGCGAAGTCGTCGGCGTGGGCGTCGGCGACGGCGATGACGGTCCAGGTGAGGCCGTCGACTGCGGCCGGGTTGTCGCAGCGCCAGGCGGGCGCGCTCGTAAGGGATTCACTGGCACGCGACGCGATGGTCACGTTGCCGACAACCGTGACGCCGTTGGGGGTGCAGCCGGGGTTGAGGGCGCCGGCGGGAGGCACGAAGGCGAGGTATATGCCGACGACGTCCGTGTGGTCGCCGCTGTTCTTCGCGACGACGGTGACGGCGCCGGTATCAGAAAGGCCGGGGCGAAGGCGGACGTTGGCGGGGGGGTTGAGGTGGAAGGTGCCCGCGTCGTGGACCCCGCTTGGGCTCGGGGTGGCGGTCGGAGTCGGTGTGAGAGATGGAGTCGCGGTCGGTGTGCCAGTAGAGGTAGCGGTCGGCGTCGCCGCGGGGGTGGGTGTCGCGGTTGCCGTCACCGTTGCTGTCTGCGTCGGGATAGCAGTAGGAGATGCCGTCGCAGTGCGGGTCG
>VBJT01000165.1 GCA_005880075.1 Chloroflexota bacterium | reverse complement strand
GTTAGGCCAACGGACCCTGACAAGCGGGACAGTTGTCGAGGCGACGGCGAAACCGTTGGTTCCGCGCCCTCGGCGGGAAGCGCAGGTCGTGCTCGAAGACATTGTTGAGGGTGGGAGTGATGCCCAGAGTCTCCTTTACCACTTCACCAGCAATCAAGATCCCGGCGGCCGTCGTGACCAGAGGCAGAATCGGGGCCTGGCTCGGTACCCCGAGAAGCAGAGGCGTCTCCCCACACTCCGTGATACTTGGCACCTCGTCGAAGGGGATTCCCAAGAGCGGTGCGTAATCGTCCACGGGCCGCCCCTGCACCTCAGCAAGCCGAGCAAGATCTTCCTCAGTAACCGAAGTGCGCTCTGCATGTCGGCGCCGAACTTCTTCAACCGACAAGCCCCAGCGCAGCGCCCTTCGCTTCCACGTCACGTCCGGATCCTTGGGACACTTGCATTCCAGGCACCATCCGCCAGGAACTACCCGAAGAACCGAATAGAGCAGACGCATTACGCCAGCCTCGATGATTGACCTAGGATTCGAGGTCTGCACATCCCACCGACCCTCTGGCGTATCGAACGTGCGGCCCAACCGTCAGGTCTGGCGCAAATGAACTCAAGAAGGACTGAACCGAGCTAAGCTTGGATACCCCATCATGGACCTGTTGGTAGTCACTCATCAGATACCTGCCAAGGTTAGAGATCTTCAGATTACCCGGTTCAACCACCGTCAGTTGACCAGCCAGCTGTGGGAATGAGGCAAGGGTGTAGAGGCTGGCCGTGCCGCCGGCGCCCGCACCGGCCACAGCCAGATCCGACAGGATGAGCTCGGAAATGTCCGGCCCAACTTGGGCGGTCTCGCCGTCCTCGTAGTTCAGGAGCGAGAAGGCGAGATCCGATAGGAACTCGCCTTCACTCCATCCGAAGTTGATGCGCAGCAGCCGCTTGAACACCTCGCTGGCGGCCAGACAAGCACTGAGGTAGGGACCGAGCGGGCAGCGGTCGGTCCATCGGCTATCACGAGCGTGGCTACCTAAGAGCGCCCGCCAGGCATCGGAGCCCAGCAACAGGTCAACCGGTCCCGAGGTCCGCGACCCGAGCGCAAGGCGCACATCCGGCTCCTGCGCGGACCTTCCAAGCCTAAATTGCGTCGTGTACTCGGAGGCTGGGCCTGACAGCGATTCTACGAGCCGGTTGAGTCCCTCGATTAGCTTTCGGCCAGGGAGTGGGACACCCTCCATCCGCGGAGCCTCGGTCGCGCCTACGATGCTGATATGGGAAACGAGACCCTTCATCCTCGCGAGCAGATGGACAATGAGGGTGAGCAGGAGCTGGCCGCCCGGCGTCTCGTGCACGCCGTCCACCGGCGAGAGCTCTACGTGCCCTCGTCCGAGAGGCAGACGCGCGCCTTCCACAAGGCTACGCACTGCCTTTTCTAACCTGTGAGTCTCCGTCTCAGTTTCGATGCGATCGTACTCAGCCATAACATTAGCCCTGGTTGGTCTAGCCCCTCCGGCAAAGCGCGTAGCTGTTCTCGCAGAGGGGCGATGCGAATCCGCTCTCGCACCTCCTGCGCGGTCATCCGGCGAAATGTCACGCCGTCGTATTCATGCACCCCACAGTGCTCAGGCCATAACGACTCGCGCCCGAAGCGCGCTGCGACAAGCGAGAGGAAACCTTCGTGGGCACTGGCGGCATGGTCGTCATCGCCTGGTGAATGGCCGGCTGAACCCAGATGCGAATGAAACTGTGCAACCAGTTTCTCGTCGCGCTCCTTGAGCTTTCGAACGAGCCACCTCCCCTCCGCGGCGGTCATCTTAACGTGACCCCCTTGCGGCTCGTGCCCGGGCACGAACAGACCGGTTACCTGTGTCGTGCCATTGGAGATCGTGCCTCCCCATAGCACGAGACCCTCGGAACCTAGGCGGCCGTAGAGGCGGAGCGCCTCGAGGGATTGAACCCAGATCTCTCGAGGAACGTAAACGATAGCGCCCGTGCCGGGATAGGGAAGGCGGCGCCGAGAATTTACTGGCTCAGGCACCTCTGAATCTCCAGCAACAGCTTGTTTAGGTTGGCACGACGCCCGTCTCGATCCCGATGCAGATCAGAATGGAACCCGCATGTGCCCTCCAGGCAAATGACCGGCGGGTTACGATCGGGTAGGATGCCTCCCACCCCCGTTGGCCAGTATTCGACCCCCTCCTTGGTCCAGTCTTCGGCATTGACGAACTGCTCCCGCCGGCCGGCGGTCCGGAAGTCAGGCTCGTATCGAAGCCGGAGAACAAAGACTTTCCTTGGCCGATCTCCGGCATCAGGCCGGCTTAAGCGGATGTAAAGGTCGATGTGGTTGGGGTTGGCGGTGTCCACGCAGGGCGACCAGGCGTACTTTTCGATCCAGGGGCGCTTGAGCGCCCCGATCTCCTTCAGCGCGTCGCTCCGCCAGTCCGACTCCACGGGGGGTTAGATAACCTCTGGCCTCGGGACGAGATCGAGCTCGACCCGGTCACCCCAGTTTAGCTCGGCCGCGTAGTCGGCAATTCGCTTCTGGAGATCCAGGGGCTGATCATCGAATTCGAGCGTGAACAGATCGCGGTTGGCACCGCCGCCAACAGCCTGCAGTGCCCGGTTAAACACGACCTGGAGTGGCTCGTGGACGTTGAACCTCTCTTCGAGGTCCTCCCCGGTGGTTGTCACGAGGATCGTGATGAAGTTCTCGTTGGCCATCTTTCCTCCTTCACGAGCTCCCCCTTCGGGGCGGGAGTTCTCGGTTGAAATTAAGCGTAGCGGAATTACCGCTGACCAGTCAAGCAAATCATATACCCAAAAGGTAAGAACTTTACCTTTACCTTTTAGGCCAAGAAATGGTAGCCTTGGCAGGGGTATGGACATTACCTTCGCGAACGATCGGCTGCGCTGGGTGTGTTGCGAAGAGGGGGAGATGTTCCGGCGCTGGGGGCGGCGCGATGCCCTCTTCGTGGCCCAGCGTCTTTCCGAGGTCAGTGCCGCCGCTTCGCTGGCGGAGTTGCACCTTCTGCCGCATATCGAGCTCGTGCCGATTACCTCGATCGGTAATCCCGGCGTCCGAGTGACCCTCGCGGCAGGCCCGAATCTCCACATCGTCCTAGACGCTGAGCCCCGGCCGCCACAGGACGCACCGGAGCATGCTTGGGAGAACTTGACGATGGTCACTGTCGTGAGCATCAACACCGTTCGAGGAGAAAGGAAAGATTATGGCGGAAAGCGAGAATAACGATTTGAACCAGTTCCAGCCCAACTACGCCATCGCTCCCGGGGCGAGCTTACGTCAAACCCTGAAAGCCATCGGCATGTCGCAAATGGAGCTCTCCATTCGGACTGGGCTATCCCTAAAACATGTGAACCAGATCGTCCACGGATCTGCCCCGATCACGCACGATACCTCCCTCGCATTCGAGAAGGTGACCGGTACCCCTGCTAGATTCTGGAATAACCTCGAAGTCAACTATCGTGATCGCTTAGCGAGACAGCGTGAGAACCAAATTGACGAGGAGATTCTTGCCTGGCTTCGTTCGCTTCCCATACGAGAATTGACGCGCCGAGGCTATCTCCAAGGAGGACCGGCGCCAGCTTCACAGCTGCAGCAGGTATATAGGTTCTTCGGTGTGGCCAATCGCGAGACCTGGGAAAGGGTCTGGCGAGTCCCACTGGCGGCGTATCGAAAATCGCCAACCTTCAAGAGTGACATGCCTGCACTTGCTTCCTGGTTGAGGCTGGGTGAACTGGAGGCTGCGCTTATTGAGTGTGGGCCGTTTGACACTAAGAAATTTCGAGCTCTGCTTCAGGAGATCCGCGGACTATCTCGCGAAAATCCGTCTCGCTTTAGCCAGGAACTCGTTCACAAATGTGCAGGGTGCGGGGTGGCGGTTGTCTTTGTCGCGGAGATCAAGGGTTGTCGAGCAAGCGGCGCGGCTCGTTGGCTATCATCGTCGAAGGCGCTTATTCAGCTGAGTTTGCGGCACAAAACCGATGATCATTTCTGGTTCTCGTTTTTTCATGAAGCAGGCCATTTGCTTTTGCACGGAAAGAAGGAAACCTTTGTGACCGACGGCGCCGAGGCTGATGCCGCTGAGCAAGAGGCAAATCGATTCGCAGAGACGATACTAATACCCCGGGCAGCTCAATCAGAACTACGAACCCTCACGTCGGCAAAAGAAATAGAGGATTTTGCCGAGAGAATCGGGATCACGCCCGGTATTGTTGTTGGCCGGCTTCAAAGAGAGAACCTTCTTCCGTGGAACCGATATAACGACTTGAAGCGCTATCTGAGGATCGTCGAGCAACGATCGAACGGCGACGAGTAAACGTGACCCTTGGCTTACGGTCTGACTTCATCGTGACCGGCAATCAAGGGAACCGACTGCCTAGAACCTGCCGAACATTTTGCCGACAAAGATAATGGGAGGAGCCATTCTTGCAAGCGGTCCGGGGGCGCTACGGGCCCTGCCCCGGGCGAGGGCGGATGGTAAAGTGCGGGGTCATCGCCTACAGGTTAGAGGAAGCGGGTTGGAAGTCTAAGCGCGTGATGACACTGTTTCTTTGAGCGACGCGGCGACTACGATGGCTCACCGAGCCGCGGGGATGTTGGCGTGCCCGCTGTATTACCTAGAAATAGGTATTGCAACAAGGAGTGGAAGGAGTAGGATTAGCTGGCAGCCTTGCGAGGGGCATGGCGACGGGGCGTTGGGGGATATCTTTTAGGGGGCACAATGGACTCGGTGAAGGTTTACGTCTTCGCGCAGTGCGAAGCGTTTCGCGTTGGACTCGTTGCGTCGCTTGGCCGGTACGAGAGCATCGAGGTGGTAGGTGAGGCAGCGTCGATCGAAGAAACGTTCATCCGAGAGGCGGCCATTCAAGCCGACATTATGCTCGTGGATGTCGATTTGCTCTCGGATTCAGCGACCAACCTTCTTAGTGGGAGCGAGAAGTTGCTTCCCGGGCTGAAAGTGCTGTTCATCGGGACACCGCGTGACGCAGAGGCCATTCGCGCCGAAGACATTCCAGCCTACATGTCAATGGCGGCGATCGGGTTCATCCTTAAGAACAGCTCAATGGCGCGAATTGCGCATACACTTCAGCTCGTTTCTTCCGGCGCTTTCGTTTGCGAGGCGGACCTGATCAAACGGATCCTGACCAGGCTGGTCGCCTGGGCGTCACATGGCCCGGCCGAGCAGAACCACCTATCCGGACGTGAGGCGGAGGTCCTTGCCCTTGTCGCACGTGGCAAATCCACCCGTGAGATCGCAAAGGAATTGTTCCTTTGCGAAGGGACCGTTCGCGCTCATTCCAGCCATTTGTTAACGAAGTTGGGTCTTCACCGTCGCACCGAATTAGTGCGCTATGCCCTGACCAACGGGCTTGTGCCAGACGGCGATGGCTATGCCCAGGACATCACCGAATGGCGCTTGAATCAACATTTGCTTACTCGGTCTAAGCAAACGTGATGCTCAGAATAAGCGCGAAATAAGCGAACGGCATATTCCCAAGGCCCCCGCTACTGGTTAGCGTCGCAGTAGAAATTGCTGCCCAAGGGAGGATGCCATGTTTCGCCCCGTACGTTCCTTCTCATCATTGTCAGTATTCCGCGTTGTAAAAGGAGTGTTGCTACTGTCTGCTCTAGCCCTGGTAATCTCCGGGTCTCCACTGCTACGACACGGGAACTCGGAAGCAACCCAAGCGCCGAAAATGGGCCTCGACATGATCCCAAGCGGCAATACCTATGACAGCGCAACCAACAGCATGACGGTTGGCGGGGTAGACAACTGCCTCACCAGCCAAGTTGGCAACAACGCTCAGCATAACCACACAGCGCAGCTTGTCATTGACAACGTCGAGGACCTCGTCGGCTGGCAGACTCGGATGAATTATGATGGCGGAAGGATGAGGCCCGCTAGCGTCAATTTCAGCCCATTCTCAGATACAAACACTGGGCAGGGCGTTTCTTTCGTCAACTTGCCGCTTGACAGCGGTATCCACCGCGATCTGACTACCGCCGCAAGCATTCCTGCCCAGGCCGCTGGACCACAAACCGCCCTGATCGGCTCGGTATACAACGGTATACAAACTTTCGCCGTTTCGCCGGATACGCCGGTCAAGCCGGCGCCGGACGACAGTTCATACAGCGCGCCTAACGGCGGAGTGCTCGCCGCTGTCAATCTCCAGGTGTTGGCGGGTCAAGCCGGATTTCCTAGCCTTTCAATCGACCTGGACGACGGTAACCCGAACGGACCCGGTAGCAATGTCGTCGTCTTCACAAACAGCGGTTCAACAACGCTTAATCTAGCGGAGAGCGATCTGGGTGACGGCTTTCATGGGGAAGGAATCAGCTGTCTACCTCTTGGCTCAATTCCCGCGCTTCCAACTACCCCTCCTGCGTCGAATGGGGAGTCCAACGCAGCCGACTCGATCGACAGCGGCAACATCACCGTAATAGGACCACAACAGGTGAACGTTTCCAACCTCCCGCAGGAGGCTGGAACCCCCGGCGACCAGCCAGTGGCCGAGGATCCTCCCTTGGCTCCTGGGCCGTCGGCGCCAGGACAGGCAGCGCCGTTTGCGAATGCGATAGACAATTTTAATTCGCCGCCAGCTACATCGACTGCTCGTTTCGAAGGGCTTGACAATAACGACAATTCGGTTTTCCAGGGCTTCCGTTGGCAGCCGCCGGATGCTCAAATGGCCGTCGGGCCAACGCACGTTTTCGAAATGGTTAACAAAGTGGGCCGAATCTTCACGCGCGATGGGGGAGTGGCACGCACATTCGCCCTAGACGCGTTATTTGCTGTTCCAGGGACCGGCGATCCCCGCGAACCCACCAATTTTAGGAGCACTGATCCCAAGATCCTCTACGATGCGCCGAGCAGT
>VBJT01000173.1 GCA_005880075.1 Chloroflexota bacterium | reverse complement strand
ATCGGCGACGAGGGACGTGGCTTTCGCACCGCCATGCTCACACTGAACACCTGCCGCCCCGTCGTCGGCGCTCGTGGCCTCGGCCTCGCCGAAGGCTGCATCGCCTACGCGCTCGACTACGCCCGCCAGCGCAAGACGTTCGGCGCTCCGCTAGTGGACCACCAGGCGATCCAGTTCATGCTCGCCGACGCCGCAATCGAAATCGAAGCCTCACGCCACCTCGTCTATCACGCGGCCACGCTCGTCGATCAGGGAAAATACGACCGCGAGCACGCGCCCTACCTCTCGATGGCGAAGACGATGGCCACGGAGATGGCAAACCGCGTCGCCTCGGATGCCATCCAGATCCTGGGCGCTCAGGGATACATGAAAGACCACCCGCTCGAGCGCCATTACCGTGACGCCCGCCAGCTGATGATCGTGGAGGGCACCTCTCAGATCCAGCGCCTGGTGATAGCGTGCGCCATGATCCAGGGCGAGATCAACTACTGGTAGTTCGGCCTTGCGCGCCCGTCGTCGTTTAATCCGCCCGTAACACTCCCCTAACGCCTGCGTAACACGCCCGCGCGACAATGGGCTTGTGATGGACAGCCGATCCTCCCTTCGCCCGCGTGCCCTCCGGTCGGAGGGCGGTTGTACTCTGCCCACTCCCTTTGGGCCGCGGAGGCGAGGGCGGCTCACCCCCTACCCTCGCCTCCGCTCGTATACCGCGTCGGCCGCCAGGAGGCCACGATGAGAAAAGCAGCTCTCTTGACGCTGGCAGCCACGCCCGGTGTAGCCTTCGCCTACTTCGTGCTTCTCGCCTACATCCTCAATCGCGTGAGGCCGCTCCCCATCACGGTCTTGCCTGACATAGCGGCTGAACCGCACTCCTGACTCGCCCGGACGGGCCGTAGCCCTACCCATCGCACTTCGGCCGTTGTTCGCACGTTCAGGTTGGCTCTAGCTCGACATACCCAGCCTTCGCTCTCCCCGAAACCCGCTCCACCCCGGCGTCGTTCGTATAGCAGGTAGCGATTGACTCGCGCTGCTACAATTTTGATCAACTGAAATGCGCCGAATCCTCGTGCCGCTGGCCCTTCTTGCCCTTGTTGTAGCCGCCTGTGGCGGTCCGGGCTCCAAAGAGCAGGAGCCGCCGAAGACGCCGGAGGAGACGGCCGAGCGCTTCCTGAGCCTCTGGAAAGAGCGCAAATATAACGACATGTACAACCTCGTATCGAGCGAGGCCAAGCTGAACATAGCAGCCGACAAGTTTGTCGAGCGCTACGAAGCGATAACCGACGAGGCGACAATCACCGATTTCGATTTCCAGCTGAAGCCAAGTCCCTCGCCCGGCGGCGCAGAGCAGGCGTTCAGCATCGCATTCCACACCGCCTTCTTCGGTGACATCGCCCAGGATAACTCCATCTCGCTCCTTCAGGAGCAGATTCCGCAACCGACGACATCCGAGGACAAGGAGGCGCAAACGCGGAAGGAGTGGCGCATCAAATGGCAACCCTCCCTCGTCTTCAAGGAGCTTGACGATCGCTCCCTCGTCCACTTCTTTACCCGTGTTCCTCGCCGCGGCGGCATCTACGACCGGAATGGGAAGGAACTCGCCGTCGATGGCTCGGTAGCTGTAATCGGTATCGTGAAAGACTTCATCACCGATCCGGAAGCCACCATTGCGAAGCTGACGCAGGCAACCGGCCTCCCCGAACCGGAAATCCGGGCGAAGGTTCAGCACAACCAGCCGTCCTACTACTTCATTCCCGTCAAGACGTTGGCGTACGGCGCCCCGCCCGAAGAGGTGCAGAAGTACCGCGACATGGTCGATCTTGGTGTGGTCGTGCGCGAGCAGACGCAGCGCGTCTATCCGAACGGCGCTTCGGCGGCCCACATCATCGGCTACATGACCGAAATTAGCGAAGAGCAGCTCAAAGATTTGCGCCCCAAGGGGTTCGAACCCGGCGATATGATTGGCGCGTTCGGGCTTGAGGGCTCGATGAACGATCTTCTCGGTGGTGAGCGAGGCGGTTTGCTGGCCACAATCACGCCGGAAGGCTCGATCGCGCGTCAAATCGCCGAAAAGCCGGCTGTTGCGGGCAAGGATATTCAGCTCACGATCGACATTAACGTCCAGAAGAAGACTGAGGCCGAGCTGGGCGAACGTGTCGGCTCCATCGTCGTGATGGATCCGCGCGACAATTCAGTCCTCGCCCTCGGTTCCTTCCCCCGCTTCGATCCGAATGCTTTCATACGCGGCCTCTCCCCTGGAGAGTTCGCGGCGCTCTCCAACGATCCTCGCCAGCCCTTTCTCCACCGTCCTCTGCTCGCGACATTTCCGACCGGCTCCGTCTTTAAGGTCGTGACTCTCGCCGCGGGGGTCGAAAAAGGCGGCTTCACCACGAGTTCCACTATTCACTGTCCGCCCTTATGGACAGGCCTGGGCGAGCAGTTCGCGCAGAAGAATTGGCAAACGGTCGACAGAGGTTATCTGACGCCCGCCGAGGGCTTAATGGCGTCCTGCAACCCCGTCTTCTTCGAGCTGGCGAAGGGCGCGGATGAGCATGACGAATACGCGCTCCCGAACATGGCCCGCGCTTTTGGCTTCGGAAGCCTTACCGGCATCAAGGGGCTGCAGGAAGCGCCCGGGATCGTCCCCGATCCCAAGTGGAAGCAGGAGAACATCGGCGAACCATGGTACCGCGGGGATGCGGTAAACATGGGCATCGGTCAGGGGTTCGTGACGGCGACGCCTCTCCAGATCGCCAACGCCTACTCTTCCATCTCCGCCACCGGGGTCCTGCGCAAGCCGTTGCTCATCCGCAAGATCTCGGAGCTCGGCGGGACCCTCAGCCAGGACTTCCAGGCCGAGGTAATCAATCCGCTCCCCGTCTCACCCGATACTCTCGACGCCATTCGCCAGGGCCTTGGGCTAGTCGTCCACAGTCCAGGCGGTACATCGGTGCAGGCATGGGCGGGCTCGAGTGTCGACGCCGCCGGCAAATCCGGCACCGCCGAAGACATTGGTTTCGGCGCGAACCATGTCTTTTTCGTCGCCTACGCCAACCGCAGCGAACCGTCCGTCCTCGCCCTTGCCGCCCTAGAAACCGGCGAGTCGGGCTCTCGCGAGGCCGCGCCCATGGTCCGCCGTATCCTCGAGGCATACCTTGGCGGCGCTCTCGTCAACCAGCCCTAGCATGGAGCAGAGCTTCGGTTTTTCAAGACTCGTAATGCAGGGCACACGGCAACGATGACGAGTTCTTGCGATGAGCGTCTCCGGTTTGCCCCCCCCGTAGTCTGATCTTCAGAAAGGAGGTGTTCAAGATCCACTGTTCATGGACACCCACGACAAGATCGACGGTCTCACGGAGGAGGCCGTCACCGGTGCCCACGCAATGGACCTGGCGACGCAGGAGAAGTACGACGCTAACTTCCTGCGCCACTGGTCCAACGAGGACACCGGCCGCGCCTACTGCCTCATCGAAGCGCCGACGGCCGAGGCGGTGAACCAGGTGCACAAGGAGGCGCACGGACTCGTGGCGGACGACATCGTCCAGGTCAGCGAAGGCCGCTGAGGCACCGCGCCATCAGCGGAGTGGAGAGCCGGGCTGATTGGATCGGCTCTCTTCGCATGAGGTGTGATCATTAATGCGCCCGACCGTCGGCAGGTGTTACAACTTGGGCATGAAGTCATCCTGGCTTAGAGCAG
>VBJT01000172.1 GCA_005880075.1 Chloroflexota bacterium | reverse complement strand
GTCCTCATCGGCATCGAGGAGGATGGTCCAGGGCTGGATGTCGCGGATCTGAAGGAGGTGGGGAGACCACGGGTCGTGTTCAAGGGTCGAACGGATCGTTGGCTTGTCAGGAGCATCGATGATGTGAAGGACCTCGATCCCGTCGCCGATCGGTCCGCCGAGGAGGATGAACCGCTTGGCGGCGAGCCCGTTCATGAAGTCCGCATGCTCACGCCACCCGTCCTGGGCCTCCCTTGGCCGCGTGGCATCCCAGCTAGGCCCGCGCTTCATCGTTACCGTGAAGAGGGTGCGCATTTATTTGGTGTTTCCGGCCGAAATCAACGCCCCCGGAGCGGCACTAGATCGTGGCTCGTACACTCGGCCGCGCAGATTCATTGTCCTTCACGCCAGCGCCCCTGCCACCATCAGCTCCGCGATGCCCTCGTCGTCGAGGCCCAGGATCTCCTTGCATACGTACTCCGTGTGCTCGCCGAGCAGCGGGGCCGGAGACCGGACGGACCCAGGCGTCTTCGACAGCACGAACGGCGGGCCGTCGTGGGCGTGCATCGTCCACGTCGAGCATCTCGCGGGCGCTCTGGACGACACCCGCTGGCACTCCACGAGCCTGGAGGTCCTCCATCAGGTCGTAGGGGTCCTTGTCCGCCGTCCACGCGCGGATGTTCACCTCGAGCTCAGCCTCGTTCTCCTTCCGTCCGGCCAGCGATGCGAACTTCGCATCCTGCGCCCATCCTTGCGCGGAAGGACCCATTGCCTCGACCAGCGCCTGCCATTCTTCGCCGCTGAAGCAGGCGATGGCGATCCAGGTTTCGTCCATCGGACGACCGCCGTCGCTCAGAGGCCTGCACTTGAAGGCGTTGTGCGGCGCGGCATACGGTAAGTTATTGCCCTGCGGCCCCTGCACACGTCCGTTCGCGGTGTAGTCGAAGATGGCGGGCGCGAGCGGCGCGCAGGACGACTCGAGCTGGGCGCACTCGATGTGCTGTCCCTTTCCGGTACGATTCCGGTAATGGAGCGCGGCCATGATCGCGACGAACGTGTGGCCGGGGTTGATCACGTAGTCGGGGTAGTTCGTGCCAAGGCCCATCGGCGGGCGGCCCGGGAAGCCGGAGAGGTGGTTGTAGCCCGTAATCGGAGTGAGGACGGCGCCGAACCCGAGGAAGTCGCGGTGCGGCCCGTCGAACCCCTGCATCGGCTGATAGGCGGCGATGATCTGCGGGTTTATCTTGACGAGGTTCTCGTACGTCAGGCCCCAGCGCTCGATAACCCGCGGCGTAATGTTCGTCAGGAAGATATCCGCCCACTCGACGAGGCACCGGGCGATGCGCTGGCCTTCGTCGGTGTTGCAGTTCAGCAGGATGCCGAGCTTACCGGCGTTGTAGTTGTTGAAGTAGCCGCTGACGTTGTAGCCGGTTTTGCCCTTCGCGAACGGCGCCACCGTGCGCAGCGCGTCGATGTGCGTCTCCGACTCGACTCGCACGACGGTCGCGCCGTAGTCGGCGAGCAGGCGCCCGCAGATGGGCCCGGCGCCGAACCACGAGAAGTCGGCGACCTTGACGCCTTCCAGGGGCAGGCGGCGCTCTTGTTGTGTCATTCTGAGCCCTTCTTGGCACCGACAACATAAGCCATGGGGAGCAGCTGATTGCCGTTCTTTCCTTCGTCTAATTCGCGAAGAATCCCGGCGGCTTCGTTGCGGTAATGGGTTCGGGCCGCCGAGATCCTTCGCTCTTCAATCGCAGCGCAAGACGACTCCGCAGCCGTATACGTCCGCCGACCATTGCTCGCTATCCGGGGCTCAGGATGACATGCCGATGGTTGCGTCAAGCTATCCGCTCCAGGAATTTCGCCAATAGCGCGTTGAACTCCTCCGGCTTCTCCATGTGTACGAAGTGGCCGGCGTCCATCGTCTTCACTTCCATGCCCGGGTAGCGTTCCGCGATCTGCCGTTCCGTCATCGGGAGCGAGGCCGCGCGCACGAAGAGCGACAGTACCGGCAGCTCACCCGGCGGGCAGTTATTAGGATCGAGCGTGCTGGCCAACGCGGTGTGCATGACCCGTTGCGGCGCCTGCGCCATGCTCGCGGCGACCTCATCCCGCAGCTCGGGCGGCGACTCCGGGCGGAACAGGAACTGCTTCACGAAGTTAGTCGCGACGTCCCTCGATGCAGGCGACTTCAGTCCTTCGATCATCTGCGCGATGAGCGGCTGAAACTCGTCCGGAAACGGCATGATGCCGGCGTCGACGAAAACGGCGGCCCGGGCGATGTCCGGGTGCTTGCGGAGCAGGTTCAGCGTGATCACGCCGCCCATGCTGTGGCCGATGAGCACCGGACGATCGAGGCCGATCTCTTTGAGGAGCCAAGCCATGTCCTCTCCGAAGCCATCGATGTCGTAGTCCTGGTCGGGCTTGTCGGATGCGCCCATGCCACGCAGGTCGACGGCAACAACGCGGTGCTTGGGCGCGAACGCCTTCGTCTGCTCGTCCCACATCGCGTAATTGCAGCACCAACCGTGTATGAAGACGAGCGCCGGCTCGCCGGAGCCCGTATCTAGGTAGGCAAGCTTGACGCCGTCCCGGTTGGCCGATTTCAATTCTGTGCTCGTGACCATTCTGACCTCCTGCTGCTTAGTTTGCTGCTTCCTTGAGAACTTCCTCCTGGTGCTCGCCGACCGCCGGAGGCCGCCTCCGTATCGCCCACGGCGTCTCTGAGAGCCGGTAAGGCGGCCCCGGGTACTCCAGCGCCCCGCCTAGCTCCGGATGCTCGACCCGCGTGAGCCATCGGCGGTGCTGCAGCTGCGGGTTCTTCGCAATGTCTTCCGGCGTGGAGACAATGCCGAAGAGCAGCCTCCGGCGCTGGGCCTGCTCGTACATCCCCCACTTGGCCTTGGTCTTGACGAAGCGGCGCAGCACCTCGTTGATGTGGGCCATCCTCTGGAACTTCTCGGCGATCGTAGCCGGGTCCTGAGTAAGGGTGCTAAGGAAGCGCAGGTTCAAACCTTCGCAGAAGCTCTTGTACGGTTCCTCCGTCAGGTCCTCTGCCTTCCCTTCCTCGATCATCCAGGCCAGCAGATCACCCCATATACGGACCGATGCCGGGGACGTCGACCGGGATCACGCCCTTGTGCGCGTTTCGGCAACGGAGCGCGCCGATCATGTCCCATGTCTGCGTCGCGGTCTCCTGTGCAATCGAGACGGCCTCCTGCATCGAGACATCGACGTGCTGGCCTTCGCCGGTCAAGTCTCGATGGTAGAGCGCAGTCAATGTACCGCCGGCAGCGTGGATCGAGGCGGAAATGTACCCCTGCTTCCACGGCGGCACGTTTGGCGGGTCCTTGGGGTCGCCGGCCAGCCACATGATGCCGCCCATCGCGACTCCGACGATGTCGGGGGCCTTGTAGTGCGCGCGCGGCCCCGTCTGCCCGAAGCCGGTGATCGAGGTGAGGATAATGTCCTGCTTGATCTTCGAGAGCGCTTCGTACCCTAGCCCGAGGCGGTCGAGATAGCCGGAATCAAACGTCTCCACGACAACGTCAGCAGTTGTGACAAGCTTTTCAAACGTCATGCGATCCTCGAGCTTGTCGAAATCGAGAACGATGCTCCGCTTGTTCGTATTCAGATTGAGCCAGTAGAGGCTCCGATCCACACACTTCTCATCGCCGTAGAAAGGCGGCAGATGGCGAACGAGGTCGCCGCCCGGAGGCTCGATCTTGATGACGTCGGCGCCCAGGTCGGCAAGCAGCTTCGTACAGTACTGACCGATCTCGCCGGCGAGATCGAGCACACGGATGTCATCGAGAGCGGCAGCGCCGTTTGCGAGAGTCACGGCTGACAATTATAAGGGGTTGCCGTTATCAGTTATCAGTACTAAGGATCACTGAAGACTTTCGCGCAATCTGGGCCGCGCCGCCGCTTGACTTGAAGCGCGATCCGCGATTAGATTCTGCTACTCATTTCCAGGGAGGTGCACATGCTCAACGACTTCAAGGCCTTCTTACTGCGCGGCAATGTCGTCGATCTCGCCGTCGCGATCGTCATCGGTGTCGCCTTCGCCGCGGTGGTGACAGCGCTCGTCGAGGACTTACTCACACCTTTGATAGCGATGATCTTCGGCAAACCCGACTTCGGCGCGCTTGACTTCACGATCAACAACAGCACGTTCCGCTACGGCGATTTCATCAACAAGCTCTTCACCTTCGTCACAGTCGCCGCGGCGGTCTTCTTCTTCGTAGTGCAGCCGGTGAACTACCTGATGCAACGCGCGAAGAAGGAACCGCCGCCCGACCCGGCTTTGCAGAAGTGCCCTCAGTGCCTAAGCGACATCCCGGTAAGTGCCCGCCGCTGCGCTTTCTGTACCGCGGAGGTTTCCGCGGCCTGAACCGCGGCTAGGCTTCGGCCTTCTTTAGCCTCCCAGCCGTTCGCTTCCGGCTGGCCGGCTTCTTAGCTCTTCCCGGCGCCGCGCGCGGTCGGCGAGGCTCCTTCTTGGGCGCCGGCGCTAGTCCAGGCGACAGAAAGGGCAGCACGGCGTCGAGGAACTGTCTTGGCTTCTCGATTGCGGCGTTGTGCCCGGAGTTGCGGATGACTTTCCACTCGGCGCCGGGGATCAGCCGGCTCAGCTCGCGCGACGCCTTCGCCGGGACCATTCGCGCCTCGCTGCCGTCCATCACGAGTGTTGGCACGACGATGCGCCGGGCGTTTTCGGTCATGTCGATGTGCAGCAGTTCGCGGCCGACGTCGAGGAGCGTCTCGTTCGGCACGCGCATGATGTCGCGGCCCAGCTGTCGGCGGTCCACCTTCGAGAGGTGACGCGTGTCGCGGCCCATGTGCAGCCGGCGGATGAAGAACCACCACTTGACCGGTGTCTTCGGGATCAGATCCGTGATAACGGGAATGCGGCCGAGCAAGTCATACAAGAGTCGAAAGCGCCGCGGCAGATCGGTAGCCCGCCAGACAGGCCCCTGCACGACGAGCTTCAGAACGCGCTCCGGATATCGGTGGGCGAAGTCGAGCGCCACAGTGGCACCGACTGAGACGCCCACGAGGTGAAAGCGGTCGATTCCCAGTTCATCCGCTAGTGCTCGCACGAACTCCCTGTAGCCTTCGATAGAGGGGGCTTCCTCGAGTGTTTGCGAGCGGCCGAATCCGGGCAAGTCAGGAGCGATTGTGTGGTAGCGCGCGCCGAGCTCCGGAAGGACATGCCGGAACATCCAGGAGGATGTCCCGATCCACCCGTGGAGGAGGATCAACGAGCCCTGCGGTTCGCCCGCTGACGTAGCCTCGCGGAAGAAGGCGCGGCGACCGTTGAGGGTGGTTTCGCGGTGCGTTATCTCGCAGGACGTGGGCGCCGTCGCATCGCTCGCCATTCATGAAGATGATAACAGACGCTGGGCGAAGGGCGACCGGGCGCGCAGTACACGCGCAGGCGGAACGCCCATACGGAAACCGAATTTGTCCATAGCCGGCAGGTGTTGCCTACCACGTGCTGCGTCCCTACGACCTGTGTCGCTTGTTCAGACTACTTCTCGACCGGGGCGCCCACCAGCGAGCCCCACTCCGTCCACGACCCGTCGTAGTTGCGCACGTTCTTGTAGCCAAGGAGGTGCGTCAGGACGAACCAAGTGTGGGCCGATCGCTCGCCAATGCGGCAGTAGGCGATCACCTCCTTGTCCGGCGTGACTCCCTGGCTCTGATACAGCTCCGCCAACTGGTCCGCCGTCTTGAAGGTGCCGTCCTCATTTACCGCCTGTGACCAGACGATGTTCTGCGCTCCGGGGATGTGGCCGCCGCGCTGCGACCCTTCCTGCGGCAGGTTCTCGGGCGCCAGCAACTCGCCGGAATACTCCCTCGGCGAACGGACATCGACGAGCGCGCCCTTGCCTTTGCGCACCTTGTCCAGGTGGTCCATGACCTGGTCCCTCAGCGCGCGAATGTCCTTCTTCGGGCCCTTAACGCTAATCTTGCTGGGCGAGTAGCTCGGCGCGTCAGTCGATAGCTCGCGGCCCTCGTCGATCCACTTCTTGCGGCCGCCGTTCATCAGCTTCGCGTCAACACCGTAGTACTCGAGGACCCAGAGGGCGTAGGCAGCGAACCAGTTGTTGTTATCGCCGTAAACGACGATCGTGGTGTCTTTGTCCACGCCGGCCTTCGAGAGCAGTCTCTCTAGCCCTTCCTTGTCCGCGATGTCCCTCTGCAATTCCGTCTCGAGGTCGTTCTTCCAGTTCCAGGCGACGGCGCCCGGGATATGCCCGGTGTCGTAGGCGGCCGTATCCACATCGACTTCGATGAGCCTTACTTTCGGGTCTCTCATGTTCTCGGCAACCCACTCGGTGGGAACGAGAGCATCGGTGTTCGCGTATTCGGCCATTACGTCCTCCTCTGGCTGTGTGACTTCGTTTAGCTTGCCGGTCTCGACATCGTATATGAACCCGTGCAGGTCGATGGAAGCGGGAAGAAAGGGGCTTTTCCTGATTTTCTTGAGCTGTCCAAGTAAGTTCTCCTCGACGTTGCTGAAAGCGTGAAACGGTATGTTGCCCGCGTCTTGGCCCGTTTCGTCCTTCAACCGTTGCTGCAGCTGTTCGTCCTTGAACGTAAGCATCCCGCAATCAGTGTGCTCGATGACGAAGAACGTCTCGGTGCCGAGCAGCTTATGCGAGATGATAAGCGACCGCAGCGCGTCGTCCGTGACGAGGCCACCCGCGTTGCGGATGACGTGCGCGTCTCCCGGCTTGAGACCGAGCATCGGCTCGACGTTCAGACGCGCGTCCATGCAGGCGACCACGGCGAGCTGCTTGGCGGGAGGCATCTGCAGGTCGCCGAGGTTGAAAGACGAGGCGTAATCTAGGTTCGCTTGCCGGGCTTCTTCATTGACCGTCACACGCGTCCTCCGTCATGTGGCGCGGGGCAAGCCGTATCGTAGGTGCGCCTGACCGATTTCGTCAAGCAAATACGTACAGAAACGCCCTCAGTCCGGCCGCACTAGCGCGGTCGCCGTTCCGGCCGTCACCGTTTCGCCCCGCCCGTTTTCGCACCACACCTCGTAGACCCGCCGCACGACCGCTCCGTCGAGCGCCGATTCCGCCAGGCGGCCGTTCGT
>VBJT01000171.1 GCA_005880075.1 Chloroflexota bacterium | reverse complement strand
GAGAATGCAACGGTGATCACGCATGTGACAACTCTCCTTAGGCCGTGCGTCCAAGTACGGCGCTCGGCCCCACACGCTTGTCGCCGCTGAGCCCGAATGCGCCATGGTGGGCAGACCTTGGATCGCGATCTATCGATGCAAGGACCGGCACACACGCTCCTTGAAGGTGGGCCAGTCCACTCCGAGCTAACGGCAGGTAAGGGCTTTCTCTTCGCCGACTTCGACGAGTTCATCCTGAGAGGCTTCGAAGTGCCAGCGCGCCTTTACGAAGTCAAGCGCGAACACTAAGGCGCGTTAGTGACAGTGGTGTGTCGGCGACGGGCGACATCCCCGTCGTCGCGGGCCGGATTCCGCGCCGAACGAATCAAGCCTAACCCCGCTGCGCCCTCTCGTTATAATCCCGAGCATGGACAGGCTTAGACGCTGGGCGCCCTGGGTCGCGTTGTGCATCATCGAGTTGCTACTCGCCGGGATTGTCTGGACGATCTACCTGTCCTAAGCGCTTTTCGACGGGTCCCAGGATAGCGGCCGCCCGTATGCCCGCCGAACCAGCGCTCGCCCGCGTTCCTTGTCGCCGCCCTCGCATATGAGCGCATCGCAGCGCGGGCAGAGTGGCAGAATCTCACGGCGCCAGGAGCCGTCACCGCCTGGGCAGTGAGCGCCCATGTGCCGCCAGGGATCGCGTGCGGGAAGGATGCAGAGGCGGGCAGGCATCAATCCCGCACGGCCTGCTTTTCGTCCAGGTCTCGTTCGATTGCATCTCTTCGTGTCACCACAGCCTCCCAATTGGGCGTGAAGTCGTCACGCTTGGGGCGTGTGCCTTGAGATTGCGCTGCATTCTCCTTGAATATCTCGAGCACTCGCCGAAGCTCCGCCATGGGGTCCGGGTGGTCATCCACGCGCAGGTCGCACAGCGCGTACTCTTCCTCGGCCAGCACTTCGATGCCTGCGGCCTGCCGGCCGCGCCGGTCGCCGCCCGCTTCCTCTCCGCCTTCCAGCGCCAGCATTAGGCGCTCGTAAAGCGGGTCGCCCTCGCTCTGCTCGAAGGCTGTCGCCATCGCCTTGACCACGTCCTCGCTCTTGAGGATGTTGCCGAGGCAGACGTAACCCTCGCCGATCAGGTGGCCCGCCCAGGGGATGCAGCGGTCGCCGGTATAACCCGCCACGCGCCCCCCGTGATCGACGATGCCGAGTTGCCGCAGGTCGCGCCCGGCGTCGCTGCCGATCACCCGCTCGATGACCCGCTCCGGCGGCAATCCATCCGCGATCAGTTGCAGCGCGTCGATCGCC
Organism: Chloroflexota bacterium; assembly: GCA_005880075.1. Lineage (GTDB taxonomy): Bacteria > Chloroflexota > Dehalococcoidia > SM23-28-2 > RBG-16-64-32 > CF-163. The sequence continues at coordinate 2,630 of VBJT01000171.1, read as the reverse complement.
AGGTAGGGGGTTGGCGAACGCTTGGCTTGCGATCGCGCCGACGCCGAGTTTGATCGGCCCACCGGCGGCTCCTGCCGCCAACGCCCTGCTCGCAGTTGCCATCCCTAGCCAGCCGTTCTGCGGGTCCCGCGCGACGATTGAGAACGACACCCGGACACCTCGACGGCGCAGCGCTCCACGACCCAGGACCTATCAGGCCGCATACAGGTGCCACTCGCCGGGTACGCCCTTTAGGCTGTGCGTCCCCCGATCGGCAAAGCGGAGTCCTGAGCCGGCAACAAGGTCTTTGACGGTCCCGGAGACCAGCACTTCCCCTGGACTGGCCGTGGCCGCCACGCGTGCCCCGATGTGCACGGCTATGCCCGCCACGTCATTGCCGATGAGCTCGCATTCGCCGGTGTGCAGTCCGGTCCGGACCTGCAGTCCAAGTGGGCGCACCCTTTCACGGATCGAACCGGCACACCTGATCGCGCGCGCCGGTCCGTCAAATGTGGCAAGCAGTCCGTCACCCGTGGTGTTTACTTCTCGGCCACGAAAGGCGGCGAGTTCTTTGCGCACGGCAGCATAGAAGTTATTCAGCAGCTCACGCCATTGGCGGTCCCCTTGCTTGGAGGCAGACTCGGTGGAGCCGACGATGTCCGTGAACATCACGGTGGCGAGCACCCGGTCCGGTTCGGGGCGGTGCCGAACTCCGGTGATGAGTTCCTCGATCTCGTCGATAAGAACATCGAGCACATCCTGATCCAGAGCCTGGAGCATATGGTCGTTGCCGGGAAGCTCGACGTACTTGGCTCCCGGGATGTTCTGGGCGAGGTATCGCCCCATTTCGACCGGGACGAGACTATCACCCGTGCGATGGGCGATCAGGGTCGGCACCTGGATCGAAGGCAGAATGTGCCGAACGTCGATCTCATAGTTGGCGCGCAATAGGGCCTCGATAGACCCTGGACTCGCCGACGCTCGCTCGAGCCGGGCCCCCCATTGCATGAAGGCTTCATCGTGGGCCCGGCTCGGCGCGTTGATAGCGATGATCATACCCTCGCCCCAGTGGCCGACCCAATGGGCAAGGATCTGCTCCGCTATCTCGAGCGGGATGGCCCACGGCTCCGCGGTCATGGTCGCAAATGTGGCATACAGCACGAGTGCCGAGGTCCGCTCGGGGTAGGTGGCGGCGAACATCAATGACATGGCGCCGCCTTCCGACCAGCCATAGACGGTCGCTCGCTCGGAGCCGGCCGCATCCATCACCGCCCGCACGTCAGCGATCCGCTCTTCTAGGGTCTGCTCGGCGACCCGGTCGGAGAGGCCCTGCCCGCGCTTGTCGAAGACGATTACGCGGGCGAAAGAGGTGAGCCTTTTCAGCAGGTACTCGTTCATCGGGAATTCCCAGTAGAGCTCCACATGCGAGATCGTTCCTGGAATCAGCACGATATCGCGCGGTCCGTCGCCGAAGACTCGGTAGGCGATGTGGACGTCGCCGCTCTTGGCGTATTTGGTTTCCGCTTCCATGGCTTCCTCCGGCTTGCACCGGACACCAATCGCACGCCTATGGCCGCGCTTCAAGACTCGGTGCCCCTGCTAGCCCATTCTAATGCCCGCGTTGGGCGGTACGGCATGGTCTCGGGCTCATTTAGCCGTTCCCGGCGCAGAGCAGCCACCGCTTTGAAGCCGTAGGTGCTACCGCCGCACTCGCTCACGTGGGCAGGCTGGCGCTCCGTAAACCGCTCGCTGCGGTTTCGTTCCAGGCACGCGCGCGGCTGATGGCTTCGAGACTAACGCTGTCCATTTTCGCTCAGGCACGGGTGCCATTCTCGCTGCCCAAAGGCGAGGTTGCGCCCAACATTGTCAACCCCGGCAGGGTTGACAATTCTGATGTTTTGGCTTAGGTGTGTGTCCGCAGACGTTCGCGCCTGGTCATAAGGAACTATATGCGGGACCTTGAACGGAATCCTAGCGATTCCGGCGTGCCCGCGCACACCGCCTGCCAAGCATACCTGCCTGACTAGTCAGCCGCTGAAGCACCGCAGCAGCTTAGCCGAGAGCCGACACCCGGCTCCGTGATGATGTAGCGCGGCGCCTGCGGGTCCGCCCGATGCGCGGCCCTGCCTTCGCGGCTTTCGCCCGCAAGCCCTATGGGCTTGGCAGGCTGTCGGCGACGACAAAACTCCGATCGGGGCGCTCGTTGACCACGACGAAAGCGTTCTCGCCCCATTGCTCGCAAGGAGCCTGCCGGCTGTAAATCTGTTCGCCGTTCTCCCTGTAGATGTCCACTTGGCCTGGGTTTCCTTTAAAGCACGAATCCTCAATGCCCCGCACGATACCGTAGCTCGCCGCTCCGAGAACTGACACGAGGGCGAGAGCGACTCCGGCGAGTTGCGGCGATTTTGCCATGTGATGGCATTCTATACCGCCGGCGCCGCGCTACATCATCACGGAGCCCGGCGTCGGCTACCGGTTCGTGAGGAACCGGGGGTAGCGTACCGATGCTCTCACAAAATCGTGGATGAGCTTTCACAGATAGATGAGGTATTTCGTTATGCGCCACTTATCCAGCCTGCCGTCCGGCAAACCTCCCTCATGACTTGGGCCTTCGTCCTGTTGCTGTTGTCGTCTGGCGCGGCTGGCATTCT
>VBJT01000170.1:1575-11234 GCA_005880075.1 Chloroflexota bacterium | reverse complement strand
CCCATAATTGCGACCATCTCGCCGCGGTTGATCGTGAGGTTGACGCCCCGCAGCGCCTGGACCTGCACGCGGCCGGTGTCGTACGTCTTGACGACGTCAACCGCCTCAATGATGACGTCATGGCTGGTGGGACGCATATTGTCCACCATAGTAGCAACAATTGGACGGGCGATACTCATAGCGGCTCCCTCCGAATAACGGCTTCATGCACTAGGTTAAGCGCTTGGCTTTGCTGGAAGTGTGACCCGAGTCACAGGGCATACACTGGGGTTCATAAGACGGCTCGCATATCTCTCGAGGCTCGGGCGAGTTTACCTCCTTCAAGGGGCATTGACGGTTCGGTAATTTGTATATATCATCTAATTAAAATGATGTCAAGACTATGAGCCCGCGAAAATACAACCTCGAAAATCGACGCGCCGAATCCGAGCAAACACGAGCACGCATTGTCGGCGCCGCGCAGGAGCTGCTTGCAGGCGAAGACGCTACGCCTGTGTTCAGTATCGATGAGCTGGCAAGACACGCAGGGGTTGCCCGGATGACGGTCTACTATCAGTTTGGATCGAAGCGCGGGCTGCTCGAAGCGATATTCGACTCGCTGGCTGCGGGCGGGCTGGCCGAAGCGCTTCCAAAAGCCTATGGACAAAACGAGCCGGTGAGGGCCTTAACCGGGTTGATCCGTGCGTTCACCCGCTTTTGGGCGTCCGAGCGCCTGGCGATCAGACGACTGCGAGCGCTGGCGGTCTTGGACCCGGAGGTGGAGGCGAGCCTGCGCGAGAGGGATGAGAGGCGGCGTGAAGGCCTGCGCGTCGTCCTTAAGCGGCTGGCCGCCGATAGCCGGATCGCAGCTCAAAATGACCTGGACGAGGCCGTGGATATCCTACACATGCTTACGAGCTTCGAGGTATTCGACTCGCTTGCCGCGGGCCGCCGCTCGCTCGAGGGCGTGGTCGGTGTGGTAAAGCGGCTAGCCGTCCACGCCCTTGATCTGGCCGAATCAGAGAAAGCTTGAGCGCGGCGAAGCCAAATTTACATCGGCAGCGCAACAAATTTCGCGCCCGAAAACGACGCCGAAGTGCGTGACCAAACGGTCCGCCATTTCGCTAAGCGGCGGTGCTTGCCCGAGCACCTCCTTCATCGAGGTGACGCCGCGGTCCGCTATTCCGCACGGAACGATACGCTCGAACCAGGCAAGGTCCACATCGATGTTGAGCGCGACACCGTGCGTGGTCACCCAGGCGCCGCTCGCGCCACCCGGCCGGCTGACGCGAACGCCGATCGCGGCAATCTTGTCGTTCCCTACCCAGACCCCCGTCAGGCCGCACTGCAGCGCGCTGTCGATGCCGAAATCTCGCAGGGTGCGAATGATTACTTCCTCCAGACTTCGGACGTAATCGACGACTCCGAGGCGCGCCGCCTGCAGATCGATGATTGGGTAAGCAACGAGCTGGCCGGGGCCGTGGAATGTTATGTCGCCTCCTCTGTCTGACACGACCAGCGGCGCGCCGAGCCTCTCGGCCGGGAGCCGCAGGTTTGCGCCGGTATTGCGCTTGCCGGTGGTGTAGACCGGCGGGTGCTCGAGCAGAAGGAGAGTGTCTGGTATTTCGCCGGCTGCACGGCGACCGGCAAGCTCGCGCTGGCGCGCCCAGGCTTCCTCGTAGCCGACTAGACCAAGCTGATGGACTTCGCAGACGGCCCGCATCAGTCGATGCCGGCCTCGGGACTGAAAGCTTCGAGCCGCTTTTTGACGGCCTGGAGGAAGGCGCCGGCCTGGTGGCCATCGAGGACGCGGTGGTCGAACGAGAGGCAAGTGGCGACGATGGAGCGGACGGCGATGGCGTTGTCGGCGACTACGACCGGCCGTTTGGTAATCGACTCCATCGTGATGATTGCAGACTGTCCCTGGTTGATGATCGGCATGGAAATAACCGTTCCAAAGGCGCCGGTGTTGTCGAGCGTGAAGGTGCCGCCCTGGAGGTCACGCTCAGCCGGTCGGCGTCTCGCACGACCGGGACGAGCAGTCCGCGCTCAGTCGCAACGGCGATTCCGAGGTTGACGCGCTTGCGGAGGATGATCTTGTCCTCGGCCCAGGAGGCGTTCAGGTACGGGTGCTCAAGCAGCGATTGGGCCACGGCGTGGGCCATGAACGGCAGGTAAGTGAGGTCGATGCCGTGGCGCTGGCGAAACGCTACTTTCTGCGCGTTGCGGAGCGCCACGAGCCCGGTCACGTCTGACTCTACTACCAGCCAGGCGGCAGGTGCGCTGAAGGCGGATGCCGTCATGCGCTGGGCGATCGTCCGGCGGATACCCGTAAGCGGCAAGGTCTCTTCGTCGGCGCCTGGTTCGGCGGGCGTAGCCGGCGCGGGCCGGTCCGCGGTCGCCACCGCGGGCGCCGGTGCCGCAGCGGGAGTACCGGATGCGGCTGCGCGCACGTCCTCCTCGACGATGCGTCCGTTCGGGCCTGTGCCGGTGAGTTGTGCGAGGTCTACGCCGAACTCTTCGGCAAGTTTCTTCACTCGCGGCGTCGCACGGCGTCGCTCGCCGCCGCCGCTGACGTCGCGCCCATCGCCGCCGGATGCTGGGCGGGCCGGAGCCTCGCGCTGCTGCGTGGCAGACGCGGCAACAGGCTCTTCCTTCGGTGACCGTGCTGCGTCTACTGCTTCTTCTTCGCTGGGTACGGGCGAAATTGCAGCGGGTACCTCACCCGCTGCTGTCTCCAGCCGCGCGAGCTCGGCACCCACCAGGATCGTAGCGCCTTCCTGGGCGAGAATCTCTGTCAGAGTACCGGAAACAGGGCAGGGCAGTTCGACGTTGACTTTGTCGGTATTGATCTCGACGATCGGTTCGTACTTTTCGACCTCATCGCCCGGCTTCTTGAGCCAGCGCTCGATTGTCCCCTCGGTGACCGTTTCGCCGACCTCCGGCATCGTCAGGGTGAACGGCATGCGGGCCTCCCTTGGCTAGTAGGCAGCGAGCTTGCGAATAGCGTCCGCTATCTTCTCCGGGTTCGGCAGGATGTACTCCTCGAGTATGCCTGAATACGGCGAGATTGGTACGTCCGGCGAAGCAACTCTCGTCACGGGCCCATCGAGGTAATCGAACGCGTCCTGGGCGATCGTCGCCGCTACTTCAGCGCCAAATCCGCCGGTGATGTTGTCTTCGTAGACGATTAGCGCCTTGCCGGTCTTCTTGACTGACTCGAGAACGCGCTCCTTGTCCCACGGCGACACCGTCCGCAGGTCGATCACTTCGACACTTGCACCCTGCTCTTGTGCGATCGTGTCAGCCGCTTTGAGCGAGTGGTGAGTCATCATTCCATAGGTGATTAGCGTTATGTCACTGCCTTCGCGTTTCGTCTCTGCCTGGCCAATCGGGATCGTGTAGTCTTCGTCCGGCACCTCCTGCCGAAAGGCGCGATATGCCTTCTTATGCTCGAGAAAGACGACGGGGTTGGGGTCACGGATCGCTGATTTAAGGAGGCCTTTGGCATCGTACGGCGATGCTACACAGATGACCTTCAGGCCTGGGACGTGTGCGTAGAACGCCTCGATGCTCCATACGGGGTGCGGACGACGATAGGGCAGCTCCAGGTCCCGTTTGAGCGGTAATGGAGCCGGGCGGCCTCGCTTACGAGTTGGTCGAAGGCCGGGTGGCTAAAGTCGGCGAACTGTATCTCCGCAACCGGGATGATCCCGTTCAGCGAAGCGCCTATCGCCGCGCCCACGATGCACGACTCGGCCAGCGGCGTGTCCATGCTGCGCTCCTCGCCGAATTCGGCAGCGAAGCCGTCGGTGGCTCGAAAGACGCCGCCCTCGCCGACATCTTCGCCCATCACGATTACGCGGTCGTCGCGCTTCATCTCTTCGAACATCGCGTCACGGATGGCTTCCACCATTGTTTTCTCAGGCATGAGTCAATCCTCCAAATCGGTGCTGCTGAAGGGGCAGGCGCGGATCGCTTTCGACCATGCTTCGACAGATTCAGCACGAACGGGAAGAGGCATCTTAAGACCTCTCTCCTTCCACCAAGACGTGTCGCAGAGCCGTCGGCGCTTCCGGCTGCGGCTCCTGCTCGACCTGATCGGTAGCCGCGTCCACTTCGTGGTTCACGCGATCGTTAATCTCCTTCTCGGAATTATCATTGAGAACGCCCATCTCCTTGAGTTGCTGCGGGAATTCTGCGACCGGGTCCTTGGCTGACCACGCCTCTACCTCTTCGCGAGTTCGATAGCGACGGTCATCGTCATCACTGGAGTGCGGCATCAGGCGGTAGGTTTTCGCCTCTATTAGCGTCGGACCTTCGCCGGCGCGCGCCCGTTTGACGGCCTCGGACATCGCCCCGTAGACGGCAAGGACATCGTTGCCGTCCACAGTAACGCCCGGGAAGCCGTAGCCCTGCGCCCGAATCGAGACGTTTTCGATCGCGGCCTGCTTTCGCCACGGGACGGAGATCGCGTAGTTGTTGTGCTCGCAGACGAAGACCACCGGCAGCCGCTGGACGCCCGCGAAGTTCATCGACTCGTGCCAGTCGCCTGTGCTGGTGGAGCCGTCGCCCGAGTACCCGACGGCTATCTCGTCCAATTTCCGCAGTTTAGCGGCGAGCGCTGCACCCACGGCGTGTGGTAGCTGAGTGGCGATCGGAGCGCTTCCGCTGACGATGCGCAGGCTGGGATGGCTGAAGTGCGATGGCATGTTCCGGCCGCCGCTGTTGATATCGTCGCGGCGGGCGAAAAAGGCTCTGAGAATGTCGACCGGCGTCATCCCGATCGTTACTGCCACCGCGACGTCCCGGTAGTACGGGAAGACCCAGTCGACGCCGGGCTTCAGCGCGAACGCGGAGCCGACCTGCGCGGCCTCATGGCCCTCGCCGCTGAACGTCATCGGTCCCTTACCCATGCGCTGGAGCATCCGCTGACGGACGCTAAGCGCGCGGGCGAGCAGCATCTTCTCGAGCATTTGTAGCAGCTGCTCTTTGGCCAGACCGTGTGTATTGACGGCCTCCTTTGTCATTGCTGCCATCTGCGAATTCGCCTCTTTCGCCGGCTTCGTATACCTAATCTTCCACGAATACGTGTCTTAGGGCGGACTCGGGAGCGGGCGTCGGGGCCTTCTCAGCCTCTTCTGTCGCCTCATCAACTTCCCGGGCGGCCTGTTCGTGGAGCTCGTCGAGCTTTCGCTCGTCCGCCACGTCGTGCTCTATGAGCCAACCGCGGTAGCGGATAAGCGGGTCCTTCGCGGTCCATTGTTCCACTTCCTCCCGAGAGCGGTAACGCCGGTCATCGTCATCGCTGGTGTGCGGCACGAGGCGGTACGTCTTCGCTTCGATGAGAGTCGCACCCTCACCCCTGCGCCCGCGCTCGACCGCCTCCTTCGCAGCCGCGTAAACGGCGAGCACGTCATTTCCATCCACTGTTACGCCGGGAAAGCCGTAGCCCCGAGCGCGGATGGAGATGTCCTCCACCGCGAATTGCTTTCGCGTCGGGACGGAGATGGCGTACTGGTTGTTCTCGATCACAAAGATTACAGCGAGCTTGTGGACGCCCGCGAAGTTCATCGCCTCGTGGCAGTCGCCGGTGCTTGTCCCGCCGTCCCCTGTATACGCGACCGTCACCTCATCGAGCCCCCGAAGCTTCGAAGCCAGGGCTATGCCGGCCGCATGAGGGAGATGCGTCGCCACGGGCGCTGAACCAGACACAATCCGCAGATGCGGGTCGCTGAAGTGCGAAGGCATGTTCCGCCCGCCGCTGCTGATGTCCTCGGCGCGCGAGAGGTGCGCGAGCAAGAGGTCCCGCGGCGATTCGCCGATCGTCAAGGCGACGCCAATATCCCGATAATACGGGACCACCCAGTCGTATCCTGGATTCAGAGGGAACGCCGTGCCAACCTGAGTTGCCTCATGCCCTTCGCCGGTAACAGCGAATGGCCCCTTGCCCATGCGGTTGAGCATGCGCTCGCGCTGGCCAACGGTGCGCGCCAGCAGCATCTTGTAATAGATATCGAGCAGCTGATCGCCGCTTAGTCCCGCTGCCCCCTGTATCTCCTTTACGGAGACCACTCTAATCGCCTCCCTCTACCAGTAGATGCTGATTCCTGCCGAAAGCTGCGCCGCTTCCCCGAGCGCTTCACTCAGACTTGGATGTGGGTGGATGCTCGACCCAATCTCCCACGCCGAAGCCTCGATGAAGCGACCGAGTGCAGCCTCTGAAATCAACTCACCCGCGTGGTTCCCGATGATATGCGCTCCCAGGAAGTCGCCGGAGTCCGCGTCGTACACAACTTTTGCGAAACCGTCTGGCTCGTCTTCAATCAGCGCCATGGCATTGTTCCGGAACGAGTAGCGCTGTGACTTCGCGTTATGCCCCGCTTCTTTCGCCTGCTGCTCAGTCATGCCGACGGAAGCCACCTGCGGATGGCTGTACGTCACGCGGGGGACCCGGTTGTAATCGAGCTTTTCAGCTTCCTTCCCGGTGATGGCTTCCGCGGCGAGAAAACCTTCCGCCGATGCGACGTGTGCGAGAAGCAGACCGCCGATGGCGTCGCCGACGGCATAGACGGAAGCGTCCGCCGTCCGATAACGATCGTCCACCTGCACCCAACCGCGCTCTACCTTGACGGCCGTCTTGTCGAGGCCGAGGTTATCGACGACGGCTTCGCGTCCGACAGCGGATAGGACGACCTCGGCCCTTAAAGTCTTTGACTGGTTCTCGTGCTCCACGATTAGCTCCACCATGCCGTCGTAGCTTCGTGTCTTATCAGGTAAGACGCGGGCGGAGGTCATCACGTTGACACCGCGAGCGGCGAGAGACTTCCCGAGTGTCTGCCCCACGGCCGCGTCCTCAAGCGGCACGATGCAAGGCATCATCTCGATGAGCGTCACCTCGGCACCGACGTCCGTGTAGAACGAAGCGAACTCGGAACCCACGGCACCCGCCCCAACGATCAGGATCGACTTTGGAATCTTTTCGAGCTGAAGGAGATGATCGCTGTTGAGAATGCGCTCGCCGTCTACCTCCATCCCGGGGATATCTTTCGGCCGCGAGCCAGTCGCGATGATGGCGTTCTTCGCGGTGAGCGTGCGGCCGTTGACCGCAACCTGCGTGGGAGAGAGGAGCTTTGCCTCGCCCTCGATGATCTCGATCTTGTGCTTAAGGATCGTCGAGCGGAGGCCTTCGTGTAGCGTCTCGACGACCTCCTTCTGGCGGGCGACTACGGTTGGATAGTCGAGAGAGATGTTGTCGACGCGAACACCCAGCGCCGAGGCCCTTCGGACGCGTTCCAGAAATCCGGAGCTTTCGAGCCAGGCCTTCGTCGGGATGCAGCCGCGGTGCAGACACGTTCCGCCGACTTTATCGCGTTCGATGAGGGCTGCTGTTAGACCTAGCTGCGTCGCGCGTATAGCCGCAGTGTAGCCACCGTTCCCGCCCCCTATGACTACGAGGTCGAACTCGTCCACTACCTGCCTTGCGCTAGTTGCCATCGGCGATACTCGTCCTTTCAATTGTAGAAATAAGCATCGCCTATCAAACATTATCCCCGCGCTTCGCGAAGGCTGTCAACGCGCGAGCCGATGGCCTGCGTGACACCTGCGTAAAGAATTAGCCCACCGACTATAATTGGCTAGAGCATGGATTTCACGGAGCTAGGGGCAGGCCACGATTCGGACCCCGCGCCAATGCCGCCCGGGTACATGCCGGCGCGCGAGTTCGAGCTGAAGCTCGGCACCAAGGGCTGGCTCGGCCTCAGCTGGCCGGTTGAGTATGGCGGCGGTGGCCGACCGGTGAGCGAGCAGTTTGTGATCGAGGAGGAGATCGCGCTCCACGGGGGCCCGGCCAGCGACGCCATCGCGCGGATCATCGTCGCCCCGATCTTGCTCGCAGCTGGCAGCGAGGCGCAGAAGCGCGAGTACCTGCCGCGCCTGGCGAGAGGCGAGATCACCTTCTGCCTGGGCTACACCGAACCAGAGTCCGGCTCTGACCTCGCTTCGCTTCAGACGCGGGCGGTGCGCGAAGGCGATGACTACACCATCAACGGCCGTAAGATCTTCACCAGCGGGGCGGAGTCCAGCGAGTATTGCTGGGTGGCGGCGCGTACCGGTTCTGACAGCACGAAGCACGCGGGCGTGTCCGTTTTTATCGTGCCGATGGATTTGCCCGGCGTCGAGGTGCGGCCTCTGATCAACCTGCTCCATGAGACCTGGTTCAATGAAGTGTTATTCGAGAACGTGCACGTGCAGGTCCCGGACCGCGTGGGCGCAGAGAACGCGGGTTGGCAGGTGCTTACCTCGGCCCTGGGCGTCGAACGCATCACCATCTACCGCCCATTCCTCCACTGGAGGACGCTGCTGGCGCTCGTACGCAAGGCACGGGAGTCCGTTAATGGAGACGCGCGCTGGAAGGAGGCGCCGGTACGGGAGGCGCTTGCCCAGCTGACCATTGACTTCGAAGTCGCCCGGTTATTGCTCCAGCGAGCGATCCAGATGCACGGAGAAGGAGCGGACTATCGGCCTCAGGCAGCGATGTGCAAGCTGTTCAACACGGAGCTCGCGCAGCGCATCTATCTGACCGGCCTGCGCGTTCTCGGCCTCTACGGATACCTGCTCGATTCATCGTTTGCGCCCTGGGATGGGGCGGTCGCACACGGTCATCTCTCTTCGGCCCAGGACACGATCGGCGCCGGGACCTCAGAGGTCCAGCGAGATATTATCGCGCTGCGGGGCCTTGGACTACCGCGCGGCTAATGTTCAGGACTCGAGAGCGGCTTTCAACCTTTCGAGCGACGCCTCGATCTCGTTCTGATAGACGCGGTTCATCATGAAGACATCCATGAACCTCCCGAGCAGGCCCAGCGGCGGCCGGTAGTTCACATTCCACTCCACGAGAGTGCCGTTGCCCGCCGGCGTAAACTGCATCGTCTCTTCCTGCGTCATCCCGCCCACGCTACGCCGGGCGAACAACTCGCCGGAGTTGTAAGCAATCCAGAGGTTCTCGGCTTTCGTTGATCTTGGCCCGACCTTGAAGACTGTCCGGTCCCTGGTCCCCGCGCTCTTTCCGTCGCCGGAAGTGATCAGCCCCTCTTTGACGAACGTCGTCCAGTCCGGCTGTCTACTTATGTCTGTAGCGAGTGCAAAGACGTGCTCTCTTGGTGCGTCGATCTGTATCGACTTCGCTACGCTTGCCAAATTGCCTCCTGATCTGAAGATGCTACGGTGACGCTACCCGGCCCCAACAGTATCGTCAAGAGCGGCCTTGCGGAGGGGTTGAGCGCAAGTATAATGTTAAGGACGAGAGCGGAAGTGGCTCAGTGGTAGAGCACCTCCTTGCCAAGGAGGGGGTCGCGGGTTCGAATCCCGTCTTCCGCTCCACACTTGGGCAATTAGGCGCACGGCTCTAGTCTGCTCCCGGTCAAAGCTGGGAGAAAGGAGAAGAGGGCCGTGCGCCAAAATATTAGCAGCCAGCATGCCAGACCCCCTAATTATCTAATAGGAGGTCGAAACGACGACTCCCTCCTTCTTCGGGAATGGGTGCTCGTCCTGCGGGGCGACGGCAAGTCCGCCCGGACGATCGACGGCTACTGCGACTCGCTAAGGCAGCTGACCTGTTTCCTCAGACAGGGCGGCTTTCCGCCTCCTGAGCAGGCGACTGCCGAGCATCTCAGAGAATG
>VBJT01000170.1:0-1491 GCA_005880075.1 Chloroflexota bacterium | reverse complement strand
CAGCCGCACTACACGCCGGAGGAGCTGCAGCTCGTGCTCAAGGGCCTAAAGTCACGTCGGCTGCGAGGCGCGGACGCGGCCCGTATGCGCGCCATCATCCTGGTGCTCTTCGATTGTGGGCTTCGCGCGTCAGAGCTGTGCGCCCTCCGAACCGACGGCATCAATTGGGACAGTCAGACGGTCGTGGTGCGTTCTACAAAAGGGGGCGACGAACGCCTGGTGTCCCTCGGCACATCCGCCACTCGCGCCGTTCTCGCCTACTTGAGAGCTAGAGGCTTTGAGTCGCCATGGCTTTTGGCTGCGCTAGATGGCGAGCGACTGACGAGAAACGCCCTGAAACTCGCTCTAAAGCGGTCCTTCGATCTCGCCGGTGTGCCGTTCCGGGGCATCCACGCCTTTCGCCGGGCATCTGGGATTGCTTACTTAAAAGAGGGCGGGCAGGCGGAAGACCTGCGGGTGCTTATGGGTTGGAAATCCCCAGAGATGGTACGGCGATACGTTCAGGCGGCGGAAGCCGAACCAGCTACGGCCGCTCACAAGCTGTATAGTCGGGCCGACCAGCTCGAGCGATAATTTAACGTCTATTTAAGATATCCCTTCGCGCCGTTTCGAGCAGCACAACTTCAGGGGAGTGATTACCGCCTTACCCGTTGTTATGCTGATTGCTTCCCTAGCTGTCGAGCTCACCAGCCCGGTGCTGGACCAGTGGGCCTACGAGCGGGGCGTGCGACTACACTTCATCGAGGCCGGCAAGCCCGTTCAGAACGCCTTCGTCGAGAGCTTCAACGGCCGACTCCGAGACGAGTGCCTGTACGAGCACTGGTTTCTCACCCGCGCTGACGCTCGGAGGCTCATCGAGGACTGGCGGGTGGATACAATCGGAGCCGGCCCCACAGCTCTCTCGGCAACCTTACCCCTCCTGGAGTACTGCAGGCTCCTCGAAGACACCCGGATCAAGCAACTGGAGCCGGTAGGACTGTATTCATGGGTGGTAGAGAGAATGGGGGCAGGTCAACCCCGCTGGAGTACTGCAGGGTTCTCCAGGACACTCGGATCAAGCAACCGGAACCGGTAGGACTGTATTTATGAGTGTTACAGAGAATGGGGGGAAGGTCATTGCAGCCCGGATTATGGAAAAAAAGAACTCTTCGCGGCCCGCTGGCGCCCATGTAGGAACGGACCAGAGTCTTGCCCGATGGAGATCATCGGCCTTGTGCTCGGGTTAACTGAGCGGCGCGTTCTTGCGCACGTGTGTCTGGCGTATAACCTCGGACGCCTCACGATGGCTGTCGGCCGACCTCAGCACAATGGCCGCTCAGCCCGTTGACCCGCTCCGCTCGCAGCGATAACCTCACAACAACGGAAGGCGATTGAATTGGCCCTTCGACGCGACTCATCTCTCAGGTTGCGATACGATGTTCCGGAGTCCGAGTTAACGCGAATCTTGGATGAATTTCAGCTCGGTAGCGCCCCAAATTCAACCGAGGCGAT
>VBJT01000169.1 GCA_005880075.1 Chloroflexota bacterium | reverse complement strand
GGCTTTGTGCTGGATGCAAAGCCGATACGCCCGTCTACGATCACCCGCAGCGCAACCCCGCTGGTCTGCCTCGCGTTGATCTCCTTCAGCCGGTTCGCCTCAAACCGAACGGGCGTCTCCTCCGACTCCACGGCGAAAACCTCGGCTTGCTGGGCGCCGGCACTTTCTGCCGCTTGGAGGACGGTGGAAAGGTCAGTCAAAACGACCTCGTTGCCTGCTCCACTCTCCAGCCGATCGCGATACTCATCGCTCTCCCACCACGCAATCCTGAATCCTGATGTGAGGACTCCCGTTCGAGACCGGCAGCGGCATCTGGCCCGCCTTGCCGCAGCCTCCGCCCTGGTTGAAGTCCATGTCGTTCCCCAGCGCATCGATGTTCATGAGCGTCGTAAACAGGTTCCCGGTCAGCTTTACCGGCCGCAGCATTTCCGCGATCTTCCCGTTGCGGATCATGTACGCTTCGCCCGCCGAGAACGTGAACATTTCCATACTTGTCGTCCCACCGAACCAGTTCCGCGCATAGACACCCTCATCGATATCTGCGATCAGATCCTCGAAGTTCAACTCTCCTGGCTCGATGTACGTGTTCGTCATCCGCACGATCGGCGGGAAGCGATAGTCCAGCGCCCTCGCATTACCGGTCACTGCTTCCCCCATCTTCCCCGCCGTCTCCCGCGAATGCAGCCGCCCGACCAAGATGCCTTCTCGGATGAGGTCAGTTTTCTGCGCAGCAGCGCCCTCGTCGTCGTACTTGAAACTACCGCGCAGTCCAGGCACGGCCGCGCCGTCCACAATGTTCAGGTGCGGCTGGCCGAATTGCTTGCCGAGCACCATGATCTCCTTCATCCGCTCGTTCTCGTACACAAAGTCCGATTCCGAGAGATGGCCGAACGCTTCGTGACAGAACACTCCCGCCAATATCGGGTCCAGCACCACCGGGTAGGTCCCCGCCTTCACGTAGGGCGCTGAGAGGAGCTCTACCGCTCGCTCTCCGAGGTGTCGCGCTGTTTCCTCCAGTGTCTCGACATACCAGAAGTCGTTCAGCGCGCCCAGGCTCATGCTTGCCTGCTGCATGTCCCCGTTCTTGCGCGCCGTCGCCGACAGGCGGGAGACGACATCGATGCGTTCTTGCTCAATGTACGATCCCTCGCTGCTGGCGAAGACTACTCGCTTATGGCCGTCGTAATAGGTGATGGTTGTGCTTGTCACACCGTCAACCGAGAGCATCGTCTCGTTGTAGCCGTCGAGGAGCCTTTTCTTGGCCGCGAGTGGAATCGTCCGAGGATCCTTCCTTAGATCCTGGGGGACACTATCGATGACCGGCTCGACCTCAGCCAGCATGCTCGCCTCCCGGCCGACCTGCCTCGCCGCTTCTACCGCCTCCTCGACCTTCTCTCTCAGCCCTGTCGGCTCGTTAAAGCTGACGAATCCCCATCCGCCGCGAACCAGTGCCCGCACGTTACCGCCGAAGCTCCGTGTCCGCCCGATCTCTTCCAGCTCACGCCCGCGATAGACGATCCTGTTCGTCGCGGTATCGTCGAGCCGAACTTCTAGATAATCGGCCGAGTGGCGTTCCAGCGCCGCTTCGACCTCGCCCCGATCGGGTATGCCCTCCATCTTATGTCGCTCTCTGCCGCACCGGCGGCTGCCGCGCCTCCCCGCCCTCTCCGATCTTCGGCTCAGTCCCCTGGATCAGCCGCCTGATGTTCGGAATATGCGTCAACAAGACAATGGCAGTCGCAAACGCGCCAAATATAGTCTTCGACCACGTGTACACATCCCCGCCCGGAAGTATGGCGAGTAATACCAACACGAGAGCCCCCAGAGGCACTGTCACCATCGACATCACCGACATATAGCGCAGAGCCAGAGCGATGAAGATACCGACGGCCACCAGCCCTATTGCCAGCGGCATCGCGAGCGCAGCATAAACGCCGAATGAGGTCGCGACGCCGCGGCCGCCCCGGAAGCCGATGTATACAGGGAAAGTGTGCCCGAGGACGGCCGAGATGCCGGCAGCGACTTGAAGATCATGCGTGCCGAAGATGTACCACGTCGCAAGCGTTGGGATATAGCCTTTGAGAGCGTCACCGATGAGCACCGCGATGAACGGCCCGCGGCCCATGGTGCGTAGCACATTGGTGGCACCTATCACTCCGCTGCCGTAATCACGGATATCGATTCGCCGCCAGACACGCGCGACGATGTAGCCGATCGGGATCGCCCCGATCAAATACGAGGCGACGACAACAACGACGAGTTCCCAGAGGTTCACGGGCGCGCCTTTGAACCACCAATTGCCCGCGACGGACTCAATTCCCTGCTCCGAAACTCCAGCTTAATCGCCGTTCCCTCGAACCCGAACCGCTTGCGCAAGAAGTTCTCCAAATATCGCCGGTACGAGAAGTGTATCAGGCTCGCGTCGTTCGTAAAGAACACAAAGGTCGGTGGCCGCACTTCCGCCTGAGTGCCGTACTTGATGCGAAGCGGCCTCCGTCCCGGTGAAGGAGGCGGGTTAGCCGCAACCGCCTCGCGCAGCACGACGTTGACCTCGGGCGTCGGGACTCGCTGAGATCTCGTTTCACCAATCTCGAGCGCCAGGTCAAGCAGACCGTCGATGTTTAGCCCCGTCTTCGCAGAAACGAACGCGAGCGGAGCCCAGGGCGTGAACTGGAGCCGGCGAAGCACATTGCGCGCGAACGCGTTGCGGCTCTCTTCGCTGTCCTCCGCCAAGTCCCATTTGTTCACGGCGACGATCATGCCCTTGTAAGCATCCGCCACGTATCCAGCCACGTGCAGGTCCTGCGCGGCCACCTTCTGGCTCGCGTCCAGCACCAAAAGCGCGATATCGGCGCGCTCTATTGCTTCCCGCGCTCGCATCACACTGTACTTCTCGACGCCGCGCTCTATTCGCCCGCGGCGCCTGATTCCCGCGGTGTCGATCAGGACGAGCGAATTATCCCGGTACAGGAAGCGCGTGTCCACAGCGTCCCGAGTCGTGCCCGACTCTTCGCTGACAATCACCCTCTCCTCACCGAGAACAGCATTGACCAGCGCGGACTTACCGACGTTTGGTCTTCCAACAACGGCGAGGCGCAACTCATCGACCGGACCTCCGATTGGCGATTCCGGAAGCAGGTCAATGAGGCGGTCCAATGCTTCCCGCAGACCAAGATCATGGTAAGCACTGACTGGTATCGGCTCGCCGAGGCCTAATTCGAAGAACTCCAGGGACGCCTCGCGCCGCGTCTCGTTGTCGGCCTTGTTCGCCAGCAACAATATCGGTGTTTCAACCCGCCGTAACATGCCAGCGATTTCCGAGTCGGTTCGGGTGACGCCCGCCGCCGCGTCGAGGACGAACAAGATCACCTCTGCCTCTCTCACCGCCGTCTCTACTTGCCGGCGGATGAGAGCCGAGTAGCCCTCATCCGCATAAGGCTCTAGCCCACCAGTGTCGATCAGCGTGAAATGGCCGTCTCGATAAGTGATCTCCGCCTGGAGGCGGTCCCGCGTCGTGCCCGGAACGTCTTCGACGATGGCTGTGCGTTTCCCGACAAGACGGTTGAACAGCGTCGACTTGCCAACGTTTGGACGCCCAACGATGGCAACCACCGGTTTACGCGCGAGGCGGTTGCCCGTCTGGCCTCCTTCATCGCCGCCGCGCACGGCTTACTTGCGCTCTAAATTGACGTCTACATCTTGGGGGGAAATCGAGCGCGTCTCGAGGCTACTCGGGGCCGTCACCTTCACGCTAATCTTGTGGGTGCCCGCGTCCTTGCCGTCAAGATCGATGCTCGCTTTAATGTCATCCGGGTTCACCTTAAGAAGGTCCGTCATAGGCCCAAAAAGGAATACCTGCACGGGTGCGAGAGTTCCCGCGATCTTCAGATTGTCCGCCAGGCCGTTCACTGTTATCGGCACCGCGAATGCCTGCTGCCCGGTCACCGCAATGATCTTTACTTTAACGGTGACATTTATGCCGCCCTTAACGCTCGTCCCCGTCGGTAGATTAAGCGAAACCGTCCGGGAAATATC
>VBJT01000168.1:10437-11001 GCA_005880075.1 Chloroflexota bacterium | reverse complement strand
CCGTTCAGCACTTTCAGAAGAAAAGCCGCGTTTTGTTCCGAAGTACCACCCCTGATAGCGCGCGCCGTTGCCCGGGTAGGTCCCGCGTCTTCCGGCGAGATTGAGTACTCGCGCGCTCCTTTGCCGCTAACTTCGCAGACGAATGAGGGGCTGCTAATCGACAGTTCGTCGACCCCATCATTTCCGTGGACCACAAGCGCATGAACGCCGTCCAGCCGCTGGAGCGCCGCCGCCATCTTTGGCGCGATTTGCTGACTGGCGACGCCCAACAGTTGGTGCTGAGCCCCCGCCGGATTGGTCAGCGGCCCGAGGATGTTGAATACCGTTCGAACGCCGAGCTCTCTGCGCGGCCCGGCGGCGTACTTCATCGCCGGATGGAAAGCTTGCGCGAACATAAACCCGAAACCAGCGCGCTCGATGCATTCCGCCACTTGCTCCGGCGACAGATCGATCTTCGCTCCGAGCGCTTCGAGAACATCGGCGGACCCGCAACCGCTGGTCATTGCGCGATTACCGTGCTTGGCGATGCGGGCGCCCGCTCCGGCTGCTACGAATGCTGCAGCC
>VBJT01000168.1:8430-10399 GCA_005880075.1 Chloroflexota bacterium | reverse complement strand
CTCAACGCGCAAAGAGTGCTCCCGCATCGCTTTCGCTAAGCCGACGATTTCGTCGACCGACTCGCCTTTCATCCTGAGTGCAATCATGAGAGCGCCCAGTTGAGCGGGCGTGGCTTCGCCGCTGAGCACCTCGTGCATGGCAGAAGACGCTTCGTCTTCTGTTAGGTCGCGACGGTCGTTAACGATGGCGGCGAGGGCCACGCGAATGCTCATCTGATTTGCTCCTCAGCCCTCGAGGAAGTTCCGCAGAATGTCTTTGCCGACCGCTGTCAGGATCGATTCCGGATGGAACTGGACTCCCTCGACTGGATAGCGTCTGTGGCGGACTCCCATGATCACGCCGCTGTCTGACTCGGCCGTCACTTCAAGCTCATTTGACGGGAAGCCCTCTTTCTGGATAGCGAGGGAATGATAGCGTATTGCCTCGAACGGGTCGGGCAGGCCGCGAAAGACGCCCTCACCGCTATGCTTAATCTGAGAAGTCTTGCCGTGAAGGATTTCGCCGGCGCCGGCCACTACTCCGCCGAACGCTTCTCCGATCGACTGGTGTCCCAGACAAACGCCGAGGACAGGTGTCTTTCCGGCGAAGTGCCGGACGACCGGCACGCTGATTCCTGCGTCACTCGGCGTACCCGGGCCGGGTGAAATGACGATCTTGTCAGGCGCCATCATATCGACGTCTTCGACCGTCGCTTCGTCGTTTCGCAGGACTTCAACGACCGCTCCTAGCTCGCTCAGGTACTGATAGAGGTTGTACGTGAAGCTGTCGTAGTTGTCGATGAGCAAAATCACGACTCGCCTCGCTGCACGAACACTTCGCGGTCAACGGTGATCCCGGAGTGTATACCGCCTGCCTCGCTGCAAAGGAAGACGACCAGCGGCATAAAGTCCTCGGCCCGACCAACCAACCCGCGGCGATAAGCCTCCTCTATCTCGGCCTCGCTGCGGTTGGCGCGCCAGAACGGCGTATCCGTCACCCCTGGCGCAATCGCATTGACTGTGATGCCATAGCGTGCCACTTCCTGCGCGAGCGACTTAGTGAAATTGATGATTGCCGCCTTCGAAGCGCCGTAGACCGCGCCTCCCGGCGAACCGCGCAAGCCGAGGCCGGAGGCAGTATTGACTATTCGACCTGACCGCTGCGGGATCATGTGCCTAAGTACGGCACGCGAGCAGAGGAATGTTCCCCTCAAATTGACGCCGATTACCTTGTCCCACGCCTCATCATCCATTTCGCTGACAAAGCCGCGCGCCGCCCGCCCGGCATTGTTCACGAGAATATCAAGCCGTCCGAAGCGGTCCACGGTAGCCTGGATCATGGCCTCCACCTGGTCCGATTGTGAGACGTCAACGGTTACGGCGAGCGCCTCGGCGCCTGCTTCTTCGAGTTTGGCCGCGACCGCTACCGCTCGCTCACCGTCTACATCAGCGACAACGATTGAGGCTCCCTCACCGGCGAGGCCGATGACGATGGCGTGCCCGATGCCGCTCCCGGCGCCCGTTACGACCGCGACTTTCCCTTCGAGATGCATATCACCCAAGCTGGGTATGCTAGTAACCCCGGCTGCCCACAACCACCAGCCCCTCTTCCATCTCCTCCGCCGCTTCGATCGCTTTCAGCATGGCGCGTGCCTTATTGCCGCTTTCCATATATTCGAGTTCGGGGACGCTATCGTACACGATGCCGCCGGCCGCCTGGGCGTAAGCTGCGCCGTCTTTCATTACTATCGTGCGTATGGTGAGGGCGGAATCGAGATTCCCGGAGAAGTCGAAGTAGCCAACGGCACCTCCGTACGGTCCCCGCCGGTCGGACTCCAGCTCGGCGATGATCTCCATCGCTCGGATCTTGGGAGCCCCTGTGACAGTCCCTGCGGGGAAGTTGGCGCGGAGGGCGTCGAACGGGGTCAGTCCCGGCCGCAGCCGTCCTTCCACGTGAGATACGAGGTGCATGACGTGCGAGTATTTTTCG
>VBJT01000168.1:0-8413 GCA_005880075.1 Chloroflexota bacterium | reverse complement strand
GCGCGCTAAATCGACGAGCATGATGTGCTCGGCGCGCTCCTTCTCGTCGTTCCTTAGCTCGTCCTCCATGCGCCGCTCGTCTTCCTCGTCGCGACCCCGCCTGCGCGTGCCCGCAATTGGATGCGTTTCGACTAGCCCATCCTCCACACGAACGAGCATTTCGGGCGACGCGCCGACGATGTAGGAGTCTCCCATCGCCAGGTAGTACATGTACGGCGAGGGATTCACGACGCGCAGGGCTCGGTAAACCGAGAACGGATGCGCCGGGGTGCGCCGCTGGAAGCGCTGAGAAATCTGTACCTGGTAGATGTCGCCGGCGACAATATGTTCCCGCGAACGCTCCACATTCTTGAAGAATCGTTCCTTGGCGACGTTGGAGCCCACGCCGTCATCGCTGGGAAGTTCGGCGCTGATCGGGTAGGGGCTGGCGGGCAGCGTCTGGTTCAACCGCTTCGCCAGCTCATCGATCCGCCAGCAGGCCTGCCGGTAAGAGGCCTGAACATCGCCGTCGAGTCTGCAGTGCGCCACCACCTTGATGGTGTGCTGGAGGTGATCGAACACGAGAAGCGCATCGACAAACATGAACAGCGCCTCGGGAAGGCCCTGCGGGTCCGGCGACGGGACCGGAACGCGC
Organism: Chloroflexota bacterium; assembly: GCA_005880075.1. Lineage (GTDB taxonomy): Bacteria > Chloroflexota > Dehalococcoidia > SM23-28-2 > RBG-16-64-32 > CF-163. The sequence continues at coordinate 7,779 of VBJT01000168.1, read as the reverse complement.
GGCTCAAAGTAGCGCACCACGTCGTAGGAGAGGAAGCCTACCGCACCGCCAGTGAAGCGCGGCAGCGCGCTGCGCGGGTCCGTCGCCTTTGGATGCGAGATGTTGTAGCGCGATAGCTCCTGCTTTACGTCCCGGAGGGGATCCGATCCTTGTGCCGGGTCAACATAGGGGCCCGACCGCAGTACGCGGTAAGGCTCGGTTCCGATGAAGCTGTAGCGTGCGATCCTTTCCGCACCCTCAACAGACTCGAGGAGGAAGGAGTGTTCGCCGAGAGCCACCTTCAAGAAGGCGGAAACAGGCGTCTCCAGGTCGGCCGGTATGTCCTTGAATACAGGCGCCAGGTTATTCTCGCCCTGTTTGGCGAGCGCCAGCACCGACTGAAGGTCAGGCGTGTAGCTCACTTCAACACCTGGATCGCTTCTCGGCCACGAAAATATGTGAGCCCCATGGCGTCGCGTGCTTCGGATAGCGTTTGCAGGCACTCTTGACGCGCCCGCGCCGTTCCCTGGCTCAGGATCTCCTCGACCAGGCCTTTGTCGGCGGCGAAACGGGCGCGCCGCTTGCGAATTGGTTCGAGGAATCGATTGAGGGCGGCGATTAGCTTCTGCTTGACTTCGACGTCACCGACCTTGCCCTTGCGGTAACGCGCCTTCAGGTCTTCGACCTCGGCCTTATCGTCGTTGAAGGCGTCGTGGTAGATGAAGACGGGATTGCCCTGAACGCGGCCGGGTATGTCAGCTCGGATACGTTTGGGGTCCGTGTACATCGACATCACTTTTCGATTCACTGTCTCCGCATCGTCGCGCAGGAAGATAGCATTCCCGAGTGACTTGCCCATCTTCGCCTGACCGTCCGTGCCAGTCAGCGTCGGGACGTTGCCAACGAGCCCCTCCGGCACGGGAAACACAGGCGCAAACGTATCGTTGAAGCGCCGGGCGATTTCGCGTGTCAGCTCGATATGTGAGAGCTGGTCCTTCCCCACGGGCACCAGGTTGCCCTTCACCATCAGGATATCGGCGGCTTGAAGGACGGGGTATGAGAGAAGCGCCATCGAAGCGGTGTCGAGCTTGAGGTCACGCACCACTTCCTTCAGGGTCGGAATGCGCTGGGCTCTTGGCACGCTGACGAGGGACATGAAGATCCAGGCCAGTTCGAGAACTTCAGGGACGAGTGATTGCAGGTAGATCGTGGTCTTCTCGTGGTCGATGCCGACACTTAGGTAATCGAGCACGAGCTCGTGGATGTTGTGCCCGACTTCCTCCAGATCGCTTGTCCGGGTGGTGAGGAGGTGAAGGTCGGCGAGTAGCAGAAACGTCTCATACTCATCCTGTAGCCGGACACGATTGGCTAGCGTGCCGACATAGTTGCCGAGGTGGAAGGCATCGCTCGTCGGACGGTCGCCGGTCAGTATTCGCTTCCGTCTTCTGCCGTCTTTCAACTTCTTCTCCAAAATTGAAAAACCCCTACGCCCAAGGGGCGAGGGGTTCTCGCGGTGCCACCCTAATTGTCGCCAGAAGCGACATCTTTTCCAGGCACGCCCCCGATAGAATTCGACTTCTCGGAGGATGCCCTGGGCCTGTAACGGTGCCCTCTCCGGCCGCGCCTACTGATCAATTCTCGTGCGATGTTCGGCGGGCGGCTCCCGGGCCCATTCACCTGCTGCGCCAGCGCCGGGTTCTCACCTCCTCCCGGCTCTCTTAGCCTCGCCTCGCGGGCTACTATTCCCGTTCTCAGCCGCTGCCTGTTCGTTTGTGATGGGGAGTGTAACAGGCGGTATGCCATCCGTCAATCAAAGATTGGCAGATGAATCGGCTGCCTGTCGTCCGTGCGCAGCGCCTCGGGCTAGACGACTATCTCGTTTCGATCCGGCCGGGAGCGCTCCTCGGACATGATCCGCCGAATTTCGTTCGCGCATTCTTCGAGACTGTCGTTGACCACGCGATAATCGAACTCGGCGGCGGACGCCATTTCTTGCGTTGCCGTCTCCTCGCGCACTGTGACCTGCTCCTGCGTGTCAGAACCGCGCTCGCGGACGCGCCTTCGCAGTTCGGCTTCGGACGGTGCCGACACGAATATCGTGGTGGCGCCGGGGACCAGTCGCTTGATGGTGCGGGCTCCTTGGACGTCGGTGCGGAGAAGGACGTCTCGCCCACTGACCAGCGCGTGACGGATCGGCGCACGTGGGACGCCTTTATCCTGACCGTAAACGACGGCGTGTTCCAGCAATTCACCATCCCGGCGAAGGCGCTCGAACTCCGCGTTTGACACGAAATGGTAGTCGACGCCCTCTTGCTCGCCGGCACGCGGCGGGCGTGTTGTGACGTTAGCGACGACATACGACGAAGGATCTTGGGCTTTAAGTCGGGCCAGGACGGAGTCCTTTCCCGCTCCTGAAGGCCCGGTCAAGACGACGAGCAGGGGATCTTGCGCCTTCGTCACCTCGCCGATAGGCTGCGCCGGAAGTCTGCCAGGTCGATCAAAAGGCCTTCTGCTCTCAATTTTTTGGGCTGAGCAGCGACGAGGACGAACTGGCCGTTGTCCAACGGTATTACGGCCGTAGTCCGCCGGCCGTTCGTCAGGTCAATTACTGCGCCGTTGGCCTTCTGCTCTCGCACCAGCTTTTGTACCCTGGCGGACTGCGGGGTTAGCACGCGGCGGGCGTGCTCAAGCGAAAGAAAGCTACCGAACCCCACTTGTGCCAGTTTGATCGCCACTACTCACCGCCTGCGAGGGATTGGCGGGCAGTCTTTCCGCTGACGCGACCGGCGACTGCCTCCGGGGTGATCGCCAGGAGGACGATGTGGCCGGACTGCGTGATCACAGCAGTTTTTGTCTTGCGTCCCGTCGTCATATCGACAATGTTGCCTCGTTTCTTGGCGTCGCGGACGAGCCGCTGGATGGGTGCGGTCCCTTTGCTCATATTGGCGAGTGCCAGAATCTTATCGACTGCGAGGAAATGACCGAAACCCACATGCACTAGCTCGCTCGCGTGATTCTGAGGCTCCACCACTACCTCTCCTCCTTCATCATCATCGTTTCGTCCGTCTTGGTCTTATCCCCGGCAGAGTTTCTCGAAATCCAGCCAAAAGCGTGGATAGGATACCGAAACGCTCTCCGCCTGGCGGACCACAGTCTCTCCCTCTGACAGCGATCCCGCGACTGCCAACATCATGGCCAACCGATGGTCGCCATGCGAAGATACCACAGCACCCCGTAGCTTTTGCGGGCCCCAGAGGCGGAAACCGTCCCCCTTTTCTTCCAGATTGGCCCCCAGCGCCCGTAGACCTTCGACAGTCGTTCGAATGCGGTTTGATTCCTTCACGGCAAGCTCCGCTGCATCCTTGATGACGGTCTCGCCATGTGCGAAGCAACCGGCGACGGCTAACAGCGGTAGTTCATCGATAGCTGCGATGAACGGACGGATATATTGGCGACAGGTTCTCCTCCCCAGAACTGCTCCTCTTCTAGCCGAATGTCAGCCCCCATCGCAGTCAAGCAGTCGAGGATGCCGGTGCGGGTCGGGTTTACGCCCACGCCGGTGATCTGAATTTCCGCCTCCGGATGAGCCGCCGCGAGAACGAGCCAAGGTGCAGCCGAGGAAATATCCCCGGGCACCCGCAGCGATATCGCCGTGAGTTCCCGCGTGAGCGGACGAATTCGGAGGACCGGCCCTTCGCCGAACTGCATATCCGCACCCATCTTCGCAAGCATCCGCTCGGTGTGATCGCGGGTTGGCGCTGGCTCCTCAATGACCGTTTCCCCTTCAGCGTAAAGGCCGGCGAGGAGTAGGGCAGACTTTACCTGAGCGGAAGCGGCGGGCATCCGATAGCGAATGCCGCGCAGCGGCCTACCTCGTATGACGAGGGGAGGGAGCCGTCCGCCATCGCGTCCGGTAACGTCTGCCCCCATCTTGTTTAGTGGTTCAACGATCCTTGCCATCGGGCGGCGGTTGAGCGAGGCATCACCGGAGATCACCGATAGAAACGGTTGCGCCGAGAGGAGGCCCGCCAGCAGGCGTATGGTAGTGCCTGAGTTCCGGGCGTCGAGCACCGACGCGGGCTCGTGGAGACCCCGGCTGCCCAAGCCCTTGACGGCGAGTTCGGACTCGCCGCGCCACCGGAATGAACCGCCAAGCCGGCGCAGGCAACTGATTGTTGCCAGGCAATCGGCCCCGCGCTGGAAGTCTTCGATGATCGCTTCGCCCTGAGCGATAGCGTTTAGGATTACCGCTCGGTGTGAAATCGATTTATTGGCGGAGACGCCTATGGTTCCGCGGAAAGCCTTCGCGGTCGTGACGGTCTGCTGCATTGCGGTTAAGTCTCATTATCGGGCTTGTCTTCCGTCTCTATCTGCTTCTCGGCCCGCTTCTGCTCCAGCTTCTCCAGGTCCCGCCGCACGTCCTCAGCGATTCGCTCAGCGAGAGTCGGCCGGCGTTTGCCGTCCTTCTCCCCGGCTTCTTGCGTTTGGCGCATCAGCTCCGGCAGCTGCTTTGCTCGCTGAATATTCTTGGCCAGCGCTCCACCCACGAGCATGCTCAGGAGCGCCTGGCCGGAGTCCACCTTGGCTGTGGCCGTTTCCATCTGCCTGCGGGGAGGCTGGCGCTGAAAAGCCTCGCGCTCTATCTGGGCTTTAAGGAACGTCTCCAGGAGGACCTCATCTTGCGCGTCCTTGAGCATGTCCCGGTAGCGTCGAAGTTCCTCCGCCATCCGCTCCAACCAGTGGATCAAAGCATCGCGGTTGGTTGCCCAAATGCCGTGGCTCATCGCAGGGTCGCTCGCCGCCAGGCGCGTGACATCGCTGAAGCCGGACGAGGCCATCATTCCCATGTCGTTCCAGGCGGGACTCGAACGCAGCATCGAGAAGAGGGCAGTCGACATCATCAGTGGCAGGTGGCTTACGGCGCCGGCGTAGATGTCGTGCTCTTCAGGATCGACAAAAAGGGGCTCCGAGCCGGCAAGCCGTACGAGCCCAAGGACCGTCTTCACGGCTGTGTCGGAAGCATCGACGGCGGGGCAGATGCAGTACGCCTTCCCTCGAAACAGCGAGGCCTCGGCAGACGCGATGCCGGCCGTTTCTTTGCCAGCCATAGGATGGCCGCCGACGAAGTTAACGTATTCGGGCAACGCCTCCTTTGCCCAACGCATAACGTGGGCCTTGGTGCTCGTTGTGTCGGTGACGACCGTCCCCTCAGCGAGATCAGGAGCCATTTGCTGCATTACCTCGCGCACGCTAAGAACGGGAACGGCAATGATAACCATACCCGCTCCGGAGACAGCTCGGGGCAGGTTGTGCTCCGTGCGATCGATCGCTCCGGACTTCTCGGCTTGCGTCGCGTTAGCCCGATCCCGATCGTGGCCTATGACCTCGAGGCCCGGTAGCCGGGCGCCCTTAAGCGCCATTCCCAGCGACCCGCCAATCAGGCCGGTGCCGATGATGGTGATGCGCTTCTTGCCGTTAGATCTGTCCATCTCGCATTACGAGCTTATCAGGCTGTCTATGTGCTTACAATTTAAGACATGCGGTCTTCGCTAGCGTCCGATCAGCAGGAATCGTCGGCCATACGGAGCAGGCGTTGACGCTCGTCGGGCATATCGATGTCTTCGTGTCCGCGGATGAGTTCCACGACGGCAATCGGGGCGCCGAGCGCCTCGGCTACCAGGGCGCCACGTTCGGCGTGCTGACTCAGCGCCGCCAGCCCGCTGCGCCCTCTCGCTAACCTGCGCAAGGCCCACGGCGCGCCGGTTTCCAGCAAAACATACGCGATCCGGTGCCATAGCCTCACCTTAACTCCCGCCAGTGGTGCTTTCCCGGAGTCGTGCAGAAGCGACGCGACCAGCAAATCGCGGTCTGTGTGGCCTTGGTCTTTGAGCGTCCAATATACGTCCAAACTGTGCCGCTGGTCCCGCTTGCTCATCGACTCAAAGAGGGGCGATAACTTGGGACCGAGCAGTTGCTCGGCGTCTGATCGCTCGCTCCTGTCGATTCTCGGCTTGAGAGCGCCGATCAGCTGCCGCGTTCGGTAGGCCGGTCGCTCAAACAAAGGGGTCGCCCGTTGTCCCGGCAAACAACCGTGCGAGCACCCTTATGACCGGCGACATAATCTCGAAGAGGAGAAACGTCCCCGTGAAGAACGGCAGGAGGAAGAGCGTTATCAGGATGATTGGACCATAGGGTTCGAGGCGTGCGAAGGAAAGAGACAGGTCGCGCGGCAAGAAACCCACCGCCACCTTGAACCCGTCCAGCGGTGCGATCGGAATGAGGTTGAAGACTCCGAGAATAAGACTGAAGAGGACTATCGCGCTCAGATAGACGCTAAGGTATTCGCCGGCCGTCCACCCATTGAGCGCAAGGATTTCTGCCCTGACCTTATCGAATGGGGACACCCATTCCACGAGGTCCAGTTTCATCGGCAGACCGGCGACCGCCGCAACAACGAAGTTTGAAAGCGGCCCGGCAGCGGCGGTGAAACCCAGCGCCGCCTTTGGGTTCCGCGTCGCGTTGGGGTTTACCGGCACGGGTCGGCCCCAGCCGAAGCCAACCATCAGCATAAGCAGCGTCCCGACGGGCTCCAGGTGTGCCAGAGGATTCAAGGTGAGACGCCCCATTCTTCTCGGCAGGCCATCGCCGAGCCGGTCAGCTACGAGAGCGTGCGAGAACTCGTGAAATGAGATGCCGAGGACCAACGCGGTGATGATTGCCCCGACGAAAACGACTGCTGCGAAGAAGTTGATCGAGAGGAAGTCGAGGAAGATAAAGATCATTCGCTCGTAAATGATAGCACGGGTCTCCCTCGCACCTTCCGCGCGCTGTCCTTTCGAGGGCGCCCTGCCTGACGTATAATCGGTTCGCGAATCTCTCGAATTACGGAGGTGCTCCCAATGGTTCTCACAAGAATGCCTGTGACCGAACCCGTCGTGTCTATCGAGCCGGCTCAGCGCGCGTGGAATTACCCCCTCTTCGACGCGATCTTCCAGCGCCGGGCCCGCCGTTTCCCCCTCGGCGCCGAAATGCCGGGAGACCTCGCTCCGTTCAAGTCTACGAAGGAGCCCGTGCCGCTGGACGAGATCGAGGAAGCGATGTTGGTGATGGCGGGCACGGGCATCAGCGGCGTAAACCTCGCGGACCTGCCGTTCAACGACCAGGCAGGCAGCAACTGGTGCGGCAACACCATGCTCCAGTTCGTCGGCCGCGTGTACGCGAGCGCCTGCGGCTCGCACGGCACAGAGCTCTTCTATACGAACGATGAGGGCACCTACATGGTGAAGCTCCGCGAGAAGCACGCATCCGCGATGCAGGAGTTTGAGTCGCTCGACGATCGCGAAAAGATCGTCCAGGCCTTCCGCGCGAATACCGTGCAGATTGGTAACGGGCGGCTTAACTGGTGGAACGTCAACCAGCCCGGTAGCACGCTCTTCATGCCGATCAGCGACGTCACCTGGGAGTACATCAACGTGCTGATGCTCCTCATGGACGAGCCAAACTCCTACTACGTCTACGACGACCTAAACGGCAACGCCGAGCCCCTAAAGGAGTGGGCCGACAAAGGCTACCTTGATCGCTCGCGCGGTTATCCGCTCTCCGGCCTCGAGAGCTCGATGCAGATGATCATCCCGGGCACCGAGCAGGCAATCATGCTCCAGAACATGTACCTGGCGCTGCAGGCGATGGGCCTCGGAGGTTGGATCTTTACGTCGTCCGTGAGCGCTTTCATCGTTCCGATGATGGGCTTCCGCTTTCACATCCGCTCAAAGTTCGGGCCAATCAAGACGCTGAACCAGG
>VBJT01000167.1:4704-8293 GCA_005880075.1 Chloroflexota bacterium | reverse complement strand
GTACCCGGCGCCCAGGTCGACTACTGTGTCGGAAGCGCGCACGTATTTCTGAAAGAACGAATCGCAGAGCACCTTCCAGAGCGCGGTCTTGCGTTCTCTTTCGGCGGCGCTGAACCTATGCTCGTATAGGTCGCTTAGAGAATACGGCTCGGTCTGTCCCAACTTATCTCCGTCAGCCGGCGGGCACGGAAGTGCGCAGCCAGTCGATGGTGCGACGCAATCCCTCGTCTAGCGTTATATTGGGACGCCAGCCGAGAACGCGCGCCGTCTTGCTGATGTCCGGTATCCGGCGCTGGATGTCGTGCTGGAGCGCCGGGGCGTGTGCGAGCTGAAACGGTTCGCTACGGCCGCACAGCTCCCATATACGGCGCGCGAGCTCCTCGACCGTGGTTGGCGTATCCTCGCCGATGTTGAAGTCGTCATTCTCGGACTTCGGATGCAAGCCGGCCGTCACGATCCCGTCAGCAATGTCCTCGATGTACGTGAAGCAGCGCTGCTGCTCGCCGGAGCCCATTATCTCTAAGGGGTAGTCACCGTTCAGTACTTTCCGCGCGAGGTCTGGTATTACGTGCGCGATTCCGGGCTCGTCTTCGGGGTGTTCACCAGGGCCGTAAGCATTGAAGGGACGGCAGATCGTGTAGCGAACCGCGTGCTCTTCATTGAAGGCGCGACAGTAGTATTCGCCCACGAGCTTCGAGAAGCCGTAGTGTGTCACCGGCGGCGGCGACTCGAAGACGGCGCTTTCCGGGGAAGGGAAAATGCTCGTGCGCTCAAACACCATCGAGGAGGAGACGTACACGATCTTCGTGCGGTGCTTGACCGCGGCACGGAAGACACTGGAAAGCATCAGGTTATTCTCATCGAGTATTGTGGCGGGAAAGTCGTGGAAGTATTTGATGCCGCCGATCTTCGCCGCGAGATGGAAGCAGATCTCCACGCCCTCAAAGACGCGTTCGGTCTCTGCTGGATCGCGCAGATCGGCCTTAATGAACTCGACCGGCGCGTCTGACTCGAGGTTGACGTAACCCTTCGAGAGATCGTCGACCACGCGGACAGTATGGCCATCTCGCAGCAGCCTTCGCACTACGGCGCTGCCGATAAAGCCGGCTCCCCCGGTTACCAGAATCAAACGCTATCCCCCTTTCCGAAGGTGATCAGCTCTATTCCGGTTGCCTTCGCGCGCTCCTCATCCCACACGCCCCAGCAGTCAACAAGAATGGGCGGTGGCTCCAGTTTGGCGATCTCCTCGAGGTCGAGACCCAGGTACGCAGCATGGTTGGTTGCCAGAATGATCGCGTCAGCGTCGACGACTGACTTCACATCGGGCGTCTCGAAGTAGGGGTCACAGACGATGACGTCAGCGCCCTCTGCTTTCAGCAGCTCGGTCGTGCGCACGGCGGGCGACATACGAAGATCATCGCTCTCGGCTTTGAAGCCGAGACCGAGCACTACCACCTTGGCCTCCAACAGTGAACGCCCCCGCTTCTCCAGGCTCAGCTTCAGGCGGCGGACCATGTGAGCAGGGACGCCCTCATTCAGCTTCCAGGCAGTGAGGATGAAGTCCGGGAAGATAAGGTCTTCCACCAGGAAGTAGCCGTCCTTGGTAAGGCAGGGACCCCCGCACGGACCCGGCAGCGGGATACCGCCTCGTGGATAGTTGGCGTTCGCCATGCGGATGATCTCGTGCGCATCCTGGCCGTGCACCTCAGCGAGAAGCGCGAACTCGTTCGCGAGCGCAAACGTCACATAGCGGTAGACGTTTGTGAACAGCTTCGCGAGCTCTGCGCTAGTCGATGTCGTCGCCGAGACGACTTTGTCCGGGTTAAGGCACTTGAGGATCTCCGCCGCCACCTGAGTGCTGATTTCGTCGATGCCGCCTGCGATCTCCGGCAGCATCGGCAACTCCTGCAGCGCGATGCCAGAGGCGATCCGCTCCGGGGTTGAGGCGAGCAGGATGTCCTGCCCGACTTTGACATTGAGCATGCGTTCCATGAATGGCTTGACGACTTTGAGCAGCGTCCCCGGAGCGACGGTGCTGCGCAGCATGATGATCTGCACGGGATGAAGAGCGCCCGCAAGGCCGCTCAGGGCGGCGTTCAATTGCGAGTAGTCCGGCCGGAATTCGCTGTTTAACACCGTTCCGACGGTGATGAAGATGGCGTCCGCATCACGCAAGTCGGAGTAGCTGTTCGTCACTCGGAAGTTGTCGCTTCCCTTGAGCTCCTGGAGGACGTCGTCGGCGCCCACCTCTCGGAACGGCATCTTGCCCCAGCGGATGTCTGCCAGCCTGCTCTCATCCACATCGAGGCCTATCGTCCTGATGCCGCGCGAGGCGAAAGCCAGGGCCAGCGGCAAGCCAACCCTTCCCAGGCCCATTACGCCGAGCGTGAAATCGCGGCGCCGGACCTTCTCTAGCAGATCAATTGGTTCCACGTAAGCCTCCGCGGTCTAGCGACTGGTGACGCTCCACTTCTAACGCCTTCGGCCCCAGCCGAACATCCAGCCGGTCAACATCACTGCGGACACGAGGCTGACAGGCAGAGCGACCAGCAGAAAGCGCGACGGCGCGTGCCTCGCCGCGTACAACACCCAGCGGCCATAGTTCGGCAGTTCTTTCATTATACTGAAGTGCGATTTGCCGGCTTCCCGATTGGTCCAAACGGCAGGCACCTGCTCGATTCGGTAGCCCCGGGCCGCTGCCTTTACCGTCATTTCCACCGAGATGTCGAAGGAGTTGGCTTCGTTGCTGATGTTCTCCCAAACCACGCGCCGGTACGCGCGAAAGCTGTTTGATACATCATCGCAGGACACAGAGCTTACGGCATTTATAGCCTTGCTGTAGTAGCGCGATATCTGTTGCTTTGCGTCGTCGCCCACGATTCCGCCGCCCGGCATATAGCGGGCGCCGGCGACGACATCCGCGCCACCCTCTATTGCCGCGAGCATGCTTGGGATAGCACCGATGTCGTCGGAGCAGTCGCCCAAAGCACTCCCGAAGCCCCGGCGATCCGTTCGGGTCACGCAGCGAGCCCCGTATCGCTCCTCTAGCTCGCGCTGTTCCTCGATGACGGCGTCCAGAAGCTCCGGCCGGGTGATGTCATAGACCAGGACTAGCTCCGGCTGATAGTCCGCGAGCAGGGATTGGATCTGGACGAGCACCTCCTCCAGGCGCGGCTCCTTATTGAGGACTGGGATGATGAGCGAGAGGGTGGATTCCAATGGCAAAAAATGCGAAACGAATGCGCTTTTCGTGATGGATATGGGCGATTCGTTTCCTTCAATTCGGGCAGTTGGTGTCTCTAGCATAGTGGAGCGCGCGCAGTTGAGCCAGGAGTGGCCGCCGGCTATCCGGTCTGCGCGATTAGTTGCAGGTGTAGCCGAAGAAGGCGGTCATCCTCGAGATGTCGGTGATATCGACGAAGCCGTCGACGGGGTCGGGGGCGATGTCGTGCCTTGCGGGCGCGGGCGGCACGGAAACGCCGAAGTTGGCGGTCAGGGCGGAGACGTCGGTGATGTCGGAGAAGGCGTCGTTGCTGATATCGGCAGGCCAGGCGTTCGTGCCGCAGTGAGCGAGGGGGTTGGTCCCGGC
>VBJT01000167.1:3926-4650 GCA_005880075.1 Chloroflexota bacterium | reverse complement strand
GGTTCGGCCATCTGGGGCAGTTGTCCGAGGCGTCCGGCACGCCGTCACCGTCGCTATCTGTGCCCGGCGTTGCTGTCGGAGTAGGCGAAGGTGTGCGGGTCGGAGTGGGGGAAGGCGTCGGCGTAGCGGTTAGCGAAGCCGTCGCTGTGGCAGTGGCCGCGGCAGTCGCGGTCGCTGTTGGAGCGGCAGTCGCCGTGGGAGAAGCTGTAGGGGTGCGCGTCGCGGTGGCTGTCGGACTGGCGGTGGCCGTAGCCGTCGGGCTCGCAGTAGCACTGGCGGTTGTCGTCGCGGTCGGGCTGGCCGTTGGTGTTGAGCTGGCGGTTGCAGTGGGAGTTGGGCTGGCCGTGGCCGTGGGGCTGGCAGTGGGCGTCGGGCTCGCGGTCGCGGTCGGTGTCGGTGAGGCAGTCGCCGTCGGAGAAGCCGTCGCCGTGCGTGTCGCGGTCGCGGTCGCAGTCGGGCTGGCCGTCGCCGTTGGCGTAGCAGTTGGTGTGGGCGAGGCGGTCGCCGTCGCGGTTGCCGTGGCGGTTGGCGTTGGTGTGGCGGAGGGCGTGGGGGTCGGCGGGGACGCGGCCCAGGGGACGGTCACCTCGGAGTCCGTGGTGTTCACCTGGAGCTCGAGCGTGCGGCTGCTGTTATTGCCGGCCAGAGCCGTACCCAAAACGCGGACCTGGAAGCGGTCCGAGGCCGAGCCGGAGGAAGCGACGTTAGTGAAAGTGAAGGTCTT
>VBJT01000167.1:0-3859 GCA_005880075.1 Chloroflexota bacterium | reverse complement strand
ACGTTGAGCTCGACCGTATAGGTCCCGGTGCCCCAGGCGGCAAGACCAACCTGGCCTGCGTCCGTGGTGAAGCCGAAACTTACCTCGTCGATCGCACTGGTGGAGACGACATGGTTGAGGATGGCGGCGGTGGCGGTGCTGGTGAGCAGCTTGTGCCCGATATTCGGCGTCCCCGACACGGGGAGGCAATCACTGGCGATGCTGCGTTCGATGTAGACCGTATTCGGCGCGGCCGTCGGCGTCGGAGTAGGCGTCGAGGGGATCGTGCAGCTCCGCGCGAAGAAGTTCGTCATCTTTGAGACGTCTGTAATGTCGACGAAGCCGTCAACGGGATCAGGCGCGATGTTATGCCTCGGGGGCGCGGGCGGGACTGCCAGCCCAAACTCGGCAGTCAGGGCGGAAACGTCTGTGATATCCGAGAACGTGTCGTTGTTCACGTCGGCCGGCCAGGCATTGTTGCCGCACTGAATTAAAGCGCTGGTCCCGGCCAGGTCTTCAAGGAACCAGCTGAAGCCGTCGCAGTCCGGGTCGTTGCTAGCGATCAGCCAGGGAGGAAGCGCCTGGGAAGCGTTTGGCCAGGCCGGGCAGTTGTCGCTGACATCCGCAACGCCGTCGCTGTCGAAGTCGCAGCCGGTGCCGACACAGGTGGAGTCGCCGGCGTTGGTGACGTAGGCGCCGCCGAAGCTCGCGAAACTGCCGTTCCAGGCGTAGGTGCCGGCCGAGGACGGGTTGACGAGCACGACGTTATTGCCGGGAGACGAACGGCCGAGGATCGTGAGGGAGAAGGTCTCAGGCGCGCAGAGGTTGTGGAAGACGTTGAAGTTCGTGAGGTCCGCACCCATGTCGAACGGCTGGCCGGTCGCCTGATCGACAGTAACCAGCAGGTTCCACCAGCTCGTGATCTGGCCTGACCACTCGGCGACAGGGGCATCGCCACCCGGGAAGACGGCGGTATCGACGAGACTGAACGGGCCGAAGGTGTCGATGCTGCCATCGCAGTCGACGTCGACGGACATCGTGCCCTGGGCGGTCACCTCGCCGTCGGGAACCTGGGAATCGCCCTTGACATCCCAGCCGGCGGGCATCAAAACGGACCAGGTGCCGAGAGCTTGGTCGCCCGCAGCCGTGGAGGTGGCGATGCGCAGGTTGCTGTTCGCGGACGGACTGGGGTTGGAAACGAACACGTCGAATGTTGGATTGAACGGCCCGGTGGCGCTGGAATCCGACGAATCGTTCAAGAGGAAGGCAACGGAGGCGAGGGTTATGAGCAAGACCAGGAAAGCCGGCAGCAGGCGCCGGCGCAAAGTCCGGCCGTCTTTATGACGCCCGCCTGCCGCAAACATTGTTAGACCCCCTTATCGGCTTCCTTTCATTATAAGCAGCGCAGGCCGAAAAACGCGGTCATTTTCGAGATATCGGTGATGTCCACGAAACCATCCGGTGGGTCCGGGGCGATGTTGTCGCGCGCGGGCGCAGGCGGGACGGATACACCGAAGACGCCCGTGAGCGCGGAGATGTCGCTGATATCAGAGAAGGAGTCGTTGTTGATGTCGGCGGGCCAGGCGTTCGTCCCGCAATGGGCGAGGCCGGCGGTGCCTGCCGCATTCTCGACAGCGGTGCTGAAGCCGTCACAATCCGGGTCATTGGCGACGACCGGCCAGGGCGGCAGAGACTGGGTGGGGTTGGGCCAGTTCGGGCAGTTGTCCGCCGCATTGAGCACCGCATCGCAGTCGGAGTCGCCGGCGCAAGGAGCGCAGGTGAGACCAAAGAGGCCGGTCATCCTCGAGATGTCCGTGATATCGACGAAATCGTCGACAACATCCGGGGCGATATCGTAACGGGCGGGGGCAGGCGGGACGGACATGCCGAAATTGGCGGTCAGCGCGGCGATATCGGAAATGTCAGAGAAGGTGTCGTTGTTGATGTCGGCCGGCCAGGCGTTGAAGCCGCACTCGACGAGGGCGTTCGTGCCCGCAAGGTCCTCGACGGCGGAGGTGAAGCCATCGCAGTCGGGATCGTTGGCCGGGACAGTCCAGAGCGGAAGGCCCTGGCTCGCGTTCGGCCAGAAGGGACAGTTGTCAGAAACGTCCGGGCGGCCGTCGGCGTCCGCGTCGCAGGCGTTGCCGATGCAAACCGAGTCAGACGCAATCGTGCTGTGCTCGCCGCCGAAGCTCACATATCTGCCCGTCCAGGCGTAGGCGCCGGCGATTGAGGGGTTCGTGACGACGGCGTTGTTGTGAGGCGAGGAGCGGCCGAGGACGGTGATAACGAAGGTCTGAGGCGCGCAGAGCGTGTGGAAGACGCTGAAGTTCGTCAGGTCGGCGCTGAGGTTAAACGGTTCGCCCGGTGGCTGATCGACGGTGACCTGGAAGTTCCACCAGCTGCTGATCATCCCGGTCCACTGAGCGACCGGAGCGTCCGGGCCGCCGGCCACGGGCGAGTCGGTGAGGTCGAAGGGCCCGTAGGTATCAATGCTGCCGTTGCAGTCGGTGTCGACGGACATCGTGCCCCGGGCGACGAGGTCCCCGTCGAAGACGTTATTGTCGCTGCTCACATCCCAGGCAGAGGGCAGATCGAGCGACCAGGTGCCGAGGGCGTGGTTGCCGGCGGGGAGGGAGGTCGCCAGGCGAAGGTTGCTGTTGGCGGAGGGCGCAGGCGAGGCGACGACGATGTCAAGGGTGGGGTTGAAGGGCATGCTGGCGCGCGAGGTGGAGGACGAAAAGGCTAGAGCGAGGCAGGCGGCGAAGAATATCGTCGGTAGCCAGCCCCTGGCCATATATCCCCCTCGAAGCTAAGAGGAGAGGGCATCAGCCCTCTCCCCTTCCTTTCGTTTCTCGCTCGACTCTATTGAGCGTGGACTATCGGGAAGCCCCTAACCATGGTGTTGTTGGCGTCGCTGGTGTCATCGTCGTTGACAGCCGCTGAGCAGGCTCCGTTGAACACCTCGGTGAGCGTGTCGCAGGAAGCCGAATCGTCGGCGTGAACGTCGGCGACCGCCTTGAGCGTCCAGTTCAGGCCGTCAACCGCCGCCGGGTTCGTGCAGACGAACGAGACCTGAGCGCTGAGAGTGACCTTCTGGCCGGGCAGGAGGTTGACGAAGGGCACACCGGCGCCAATGCGCGTCCAGTTGAAGACCTGGTTGGCCTCCTCGGTCGGAGTGGCCCCCGGGACGACTACGGAGCAGCCGCCGGGGTTCGAGCCGAAGCCGCCGGGAGGGTTGAAGGCCAGGTAGATGCTGACGTCATCGGCGTGGTCGCTGAAGCTCTTACCGACGACAACCGTCATGGTACCCGAGGAGTCAGGCACTCCGGGCGACAGGTTTACAGTGTGCGGCGACTTCAGGCGGATGATCGCGGCGTCGTGGACTGCGGCGCCGGGCGTCGGAGTTGCCGTTCCGGTGGGTCCGGGCGTCGCGGTGGCTGTCGCGGTCGGCGAAGCCGTCGCTGTCGGTGCGGCCGTAGCGGTCGCGGTGGGTGTCGGGGCCGCCGTCGCGGTTGCTGTAGCCGTCCGGGTGGCGGTCGCCGTCGGCGAAGCTGTAGCCGTCGCGGTGGGTGTCGGCGCCGGGGTGGCTGTGGCCGTAGCGGTCGCCGTAGGCGCTGCCGTCGCGGTCGCGGTCGCTGTCCGAGTGGCAGTCGCCGTCGGGGTGGGCGATTGGGTCATGGTCGGTACACCCGACACCGTTGGCGTGGCCGATGGCGTGGCCGTCCCTGAAGCCGTTGCCGTGGCCGTGGCAGTGCGCGTGGCGGTCGCTGTCGGTGAAGCCGTGGCGGTCGGAGAAGCTGTAGCGGTCGGCGTCGGCGCGGGTGAGGCCGTCGCAGTCGGCGAGGCCGTGCGTGTGGCGGTCGCTGTCGGCGAGGCC
>VBJT01000031.1:4373-9045 GCA_005880075.1 Chloroflexota bacterium | reverse complement strand
CGCGACCGTCGCAGAGCGAATGCGAGAATACGAGACGCAGGCGGGCCTTTACGTCTACGGGTTAGAGGCGGCGACCGGCTGGCGCGCGAAGGCTGTGACCTACGTATTTGCGAGTGCAGAAGTTGAGGCATCGCCGGGAGACCCAGCCGCTTTGTCTAGCGCCGCCCAAACGCAGCTTCTGCACCCCGGGAGTACAGCCGCCTGAGTTCGAGCCCTGTGCAACAAGCGGGAACCAGCCAGCGGGCGGATGGAGTGTTTGAGGGCGGTGGTGTCAAGGGGATTGCCTTCGTCGGGGCTCTAAAGGCATTCGAGGATGCCGGCTTTCGCTGGCAGAACGTAGCCGGGACATCGGCTGGTGCGGTCGCCAGTTCACTGATTGCCGCCGGTTATACAGCCCGCGAAATACGTGAGATTATGGATACGCGTGTTGACTTCCGCAAGATGATGGACCCCGGAGCCCTGGGGCGAGTCCCTCTAGCCGGCCAGTGGCTCATTCTCACCGTCATGCGAGACCTTCTTCGACAGAAGTTCGGAAAGAAGCGTGTTACGTTTGCGGACTTAGTGCTTCCGAAGGAACCCACCGATTCGCAGGAGGCCTACCTCAGCCGGTTCAAATACCGGCTGCACGTCGTTGCCTCGAACATCACCCGGAATGAGCTAATGATCCTCCCGCAGGACGTCGCAAAACTGGGACTGGAGCCGGATGACTTTGAAGTAGCGCTCGCGGTGCGGATGAGCATCAGCATCCCGTACTTCTTCATGCCTGTAAAGATCGCGGAAAAACCGAGGAAACACGGTCGTCACTGGGTAGTCGATGGGGGCCTGCTGAGCAACTTCCCCATTCGCTATTTCGACTCACCGCCGGGCGAAACGCCTCCCTGGCCAACGTTCGGGCTTCTGCTTTGGGAACCGACCGCGGGGAAGCCGCATTATGAGCGGATCCGCAGCCTGATCTCGATGACACGGGCAATGGTGCGGACAATGAACACGGCGCATGACCGCAAGACGCTCGAAGAGGCGGACCTGAAGCGCATTATCAAGATACCGACCGGAAAATACTCGGCGACCGACTTTGATTTGACGCCCGCAGACAGCGATTGGCTCTTCAACAGCGGCTACCAAGCCGCTAGTGAATTCCTCGATGGTTGGAGCTGGGAGGAGTATCTCGCTGAGCGCCAGGCTCTAACAGTTGGCTAACTCAGCGCCAATCATTGCGTAGGAGTCGGCCGCCTTTAGCAGGAACGCCGGCCGAACCAGCCTGTGACATAGGTGACGTCGAGCACGTCGACGAAGCCATCATGATTAACGTCATATCCGGCCGGAGCCGGAGGCGCAGCGCGCGCGTACCAGTTGGTTAGCTTTATCGCATCAGAAATATCGACCACGCGGTCCGCGTTGAAGTCGGGGCATTGCGTGGGGGGGGCCAGCCATTCGTTGCTGCCCCGATTCACCGTCTTGACGCCGTCGTTGTTGTTGTCGAGCGGTACTGTCTTAGCGTCGATATCGGCCGCGTAGCCAAGTGAAGTGCCACTATCGACCGCCGGCGACGCCGGCTCCACGCGCAGATCGGTGGTGCTGCGAAACTTTGGATCGGCGGCAACGCTGTTCACGCCCAGGGCAAACTGAATGTAGCCGCTGTAGACTCCGTAGGCGTCGTCGAATTGTGCGTCGGCGTATCCGGCTTTAAGAACAGCTTTGATGAGGTTATTGCGAGTGTGGAGGACTTCTGTGTTGCAACCGCTCGAGCAGACGATACCCTGACTAGTAGACCCTGTCAGATACACGCTGTTGTTTGTAAGGGTGGTGTTCTTGGCTACTCCGGTCAGTACGACGAACTTGCCCTGTCCCACCGCCGAGCGTACGGAGTTGTAGATGAAGCTGTTGTCCCTTGTCGCCGCGCCGCCTAGTTCGCTGAAGGTCTCGTTATCGATGGCTTTGTTGCGTTGGATCATATTCCCCGCGCCATTAAAGACCTCTACGGCTGAACCGTCACGGCCGTAGTCGTAGGAGTAGGCGTCGCTCCCAGAAATCGTGTTGTAGCCGACCACATTGCGATCGCCGTTGAGCAGGACGCCCCAAGCGCCTGAGTCATCGCTGCAGTTTGTAGGGCAAGGCGTGAGCACCTTCATCTTGTTGTTATCGATTATCGTGTTGTTCTGGATCGTGTTATCGCTCGCTCCGGAGGCGACCTGAGCGCCGGCGACGTTATGTGTGAGGGTGTTGAACTCAGCTAGGCCGAAGGAAGCGCCTTGGTCGAACTCGATTCCGGCCCAGTCGCAACCGTCCAACTTCAGGCCGCGTACAGTTACATAATCGCCGGACACGATGACGCAACTGGCGGCGGCGCTGATGACAGGTACAGCACCGGCACCGTAAGCATCGACCGTAATTCGCGCCGCAGAAGTGCCGTTTTCGGAGACCTGAAGCTCCTGTCCCGACCAGAAGCTACCTCGCTTAAGGAGCAAGCTGTCCCCCG
This sequence comes from Chloroflexota bacterium, assembly GCA_005880075.1. Classification (GTDB taxonomy): domain Bacteria; phylum Chloroflexota; class Dehalococcoidia; order SM23-28-2; family RBG-16-64-32; genus CF-163. The sequence goes on along the minus strand of VBJT01000031.1, from coordinate 6,569 downwards.
GCGCGAGCAGCTGCCGGTTGGCCCTGATCAAGCTCTGCCAGGGGGCCGATTGCGTGCCAGGATTGCTGTCATTGCCGTAGACGCTATCAGCGTAGAATACGCCAGCGGCTACGGCTGGGCCGTGACCGGCCAGCGCGACGAGGGCGGATACAAGGACTACAAGGGTCGTATGCTTCACAAGTATGGCTATGAAGACCCAGGGCGGGGTCAGGGGCCTAAGTAAACACCCGGTAAGGTGCCGCTTCCTCCCAGTTGGGCGACGTGCTAGGTGCACATAATAGCGGCCTAGCACCTTCTGTCAAGTGACTTTTTGTCTCTAGAAAGGCCAGTGGGGGTATAACAGAACTAGAAGCGGCTTACGTTATTCCAAGGGCATGGTCTTTGCGGTGGTCCCGAGTTTCGCGCGATTACTGGGTTTGGTATCATTGACGACGGAGCGGGTAGAGCCCGCTCCGAATTGCGCTCGGCGCCTGCCATAGTGCCGAAGTGGCGGAACTGGTAGACGCGGCAGACTCAAAATCTGTTGGGGGGTGACCCTCGTGCCGGTTCGAGTCCGGCCTTCGGCACCAAAAATCGTATCTAGAAATCTACCAAGTAGCTGTTTAAGTGGTAGATTTTTTGTTGCCCATAATCCGTCTTGACAGCAACGAGACAGCAACGCGTTTCAAAAATAGACAGCAACGGACAGCAGCGTAAAGAGCGGCCCCTGGGGAGCGGCTACGAGCCGAAGAGATACGCGCCCTGGCCGTCCATAGCGTCGCGTTGTAGCTCTGGCAGGACGTGCCCATAGACGTTTGCCGTCGTGGTGATCGTTGAGTGGCCGAGGATCTCCATGACCACACGGAGGGGGACGCCCTGAGCGAGCAGGAACGTCGCCGCCGCGTGGCGCAGATCATGGAAGCGCTGACGGGGTAGTCCGAGAGCGATGAGCTTCGCCTGAAAGCGCCGGGTGACCTCGGCGCCGGCCAGCGGGTTACCGATTTCGTTGCAGAATAGCAGGTTCCAATCGCCCGCCCAAAGCGGTCCGGCCCGCAGCCTTTCCTCATTCTGGCGAACCCGGTGCTGGCGCAGGGCTTCGGCCAGCGGCGCGGGAAGGCTGATCGTGCGCCTGCTGCGTTGCGTCTTGGGATCGTCCAGGTGGTAGGCGCCGCAATAGCGTTGCAATGTCCGCCGCACGGTGATGGTGCGGGCGTCCAGGTCCACATCGGCCCACGTCAGGCCGAGCGCCTCACCCTGTCTCAGTCCGAGGCTCAGGCTGACCGCGTAGAGCGCTTGTAGCCGGTCGCTCGCGATGCCAGCGAGAAAGAGCCGGGCCTGATCGGGCGTGAGCGGCGCCATATCCCGTTGCCGCACCTGCGCCGGGGTAACCAACCGCGCGACGTTGCGGCCCACGTATCCCCACCTCTCAGCCTGTCCGAGCGCGCGCCTGAGCACTGCATGATGGTACTGCGCGGTTCGCGTCGTCAGTCCGCTTTCGACCACTCGATTTAGGTAGGTGTCAATGTCGCCGGGGTGTAGTTTGCACAGCCTTATCCGTCCGAGCGCCGGGATTAGGTGACGTTCAACTATGGACGTGTAGCCCGCCAGCGTCCGTGGCCGCAAGGTCCGGGGCGCTGCCTCGGCGAGCCACTTCCGCAGATAGTCCGCCAGCGTCGGATCAGGCGCGAGTGCGAGTCCTTGTTCTGCCGCTTGCTGTAATTCTCGGAGCCGCCGTTTTGCATCTGCTTTCGTTACGGCAATGGCGCTCTTGCGCCGGAGACGGCCGCCCGCGTAACCGAGCGTGATCGCCGCCACCCAACGGCCGTCCTTACGCTGAAAGACGCTACCCTCATTGTTTGCGCGCCTGGTCATGACTGTCCTCCTTCTTCTTCCGAGCTTTCGGCTAAGTCTTTTATCACTCGGCTATAGATGTCAGTAGGTCTCTCGCCGTCGGTGAGCTCGCGAAGCCCGTATTTCACGCCTGTTAGGGCGATCTCGGCCCGTCGGAACGCGCCTTCGAACGCACGCACATCCTTGTATCGCTTACAGGATGGGTATCGAGCCCGCCACGCTTCTAAACGCGCCCGCCACGTCGCGCCGGGCGGCGCCTCGATGCAAACGAAGCGGATCAGCGAGATGGCGTGCTCACCAAGTGGCCGGGTTCGCCTGACGTATCCCTGTCGGGTCAGGTGGGGCCATTCCTTTTTCAAGGCCGCG
>VBJT01000031.1:0-4357 GCA_005880075.1 Chloroflexota bacterium | reverse complement strand
AGGGTAAACGCCAACGTCAAGTATGTCTACCTCAATGTGTAACGGCGAGAATTGAAGGTTCGCGCCCTTGGAGTCGACACTTAGTCGCTGCTTGTAGGCGGCATCGAGGTCGGTGAGCAGTGCCCAGCGACCATCTGGAGGGAGCGACTGTGGGGTGAATTGTTGGGCGAATTGTGGTTCGCCACTTCCGAACATAGTCGAGATGAGCTGTAGCAGACGCACTGCCATCGCGACAATTTCTTCCGGGTGGTCAGTTTCGCGTTCGTAATCGTCGCCGTAGTCGAGCGCGATTAAAAAGCGCCATTCGTTATCCCGAAGCGATCTACCGAGCCGTTTTTCGATACGAGTCTTGAAGTCGTTCATTGTGTAGGCGGTTATTTCTTCGTTAGTGCCTACGATATGCTTTCCACGGAAGCAATGTCAAATCGATTGCTTACGACCAATTCCGACAAGGAGGTAAAGTGTGACAACGGCGACAGTAGAGCGGGTTTCGCTATCGGTGAATGAAGCCGCTGCCGCGCTGGGCGTCGGGCGAGACCTCGTGTTTCGCGCGCTCAACAGCGGCACGCTCAAGTCATTCAGGATCGGCGGCCGCAGGCTCATCCTCGTGGATGACCTCAAGGACTACGCCCAGCGGCAAGCCGCAGACGGCGGCGAGTAGGGGAAACGTCGCGGTGGACACCGCGCCGGGCCCCACATCTAGAGCATGGGCCTGTTCTTGCGACGCAGAAGCAGCTATAGACCTTCTGGACGACATCGCGCAGCAGGCGGCCCGTGGCGACGATGATGCCCGTCGACTACTCCCTGCCGCTATCGAACACTTCCTCGCCGCCATTAGACGCGAGGCGGTCTTATGAGTGAACATCTCGGGACATGGGAGCTGCCCGACGGTGGCACGGTTGACGTTTACATCGAAGGAAGCCGACTGATTTGCCAATGGCCCCGACTGCCACTTAACCGAAGCGACCGCCGCTATTACCTCCGAGTGATCGCCCCGGTCGTTACCCAGCGCGTAATGAAGCGGCTGGGCGTCGAAGGGAATGCTCTGTGGCTTATAGCCTAAGCGACATAGTTCAAGAGCTACGGCACCGCAAGGGCGATCCGCCGGCTGGACGAGTGGTAGGCCCAGACATTCACGAGTGGTGCCCGTTTCACGCTGACGGCAACGGCTCAGCTCCTCATGCCCCTAGTCTCCGAATCAACCGCGAGAAGGAAGTATGGTTCTGCGATCCCTGCGACGAAGGCGGGACTCTGAGCGACTTGGCGCAGCGGCTGAGTATGGCCACAAACGGCCAGAAGCCGCCGGGGCGCACCTATGATTATCACGACGCCGAAGGCCGTCTGTGGGGGCAAGTTGTACGTAAGGCCGGCAAGGACTTCAAACGGCGCCGCCCGGACGGGTCCGGCGGCTGGATCTGGAATTGGAAGGGCATAACCCCAACCCTCTATCGTCTCCCTGAACTACTGACGGGGGACCCGGAGAAGTGGGCGTTTGTTGTTGAGGGCGAGAAAGACGCCGACCGCCTTGCGCATCTAGGTCAGGCGGCAACCACGAACGCCGGCGGCGCTGGCAAATGGCGCCCTGAGCTATCCGCCCCACTTATTGGCCGCAAGGTCGCGATCATCCCTGACAATGATGAGCCGGGACGGGCTCACGCGCAGAACGTTGTCCAATCCCTCGCCAACAAGGCGGCCGAAGTGCGGATCCTGGACCTCGGGCTAACTGATGCTGGGGCTGATGTCAGCGACTGGTTGGACCAGGGCGGGACAATCAAGGAACTTCTCGAGATCACCGAGAAGGCGACTAATTCCCGGATTCTGGCCAATGCGCCTACCCCTTATGTTTCGCAGTGGCGGCCAGCATTTTCACCTGTAAACGCCGAGATTCTGGCCAGGTCAGAACAGGAGCAAACGACCTGGATATTGCACAACTACATTCCGGCCGGCGGACTTGATTTACTGGCCGCGCAACCGAAATGCGGCAAGAGCACCTTTGCCTACCACCTAGCCCGGGCCGTGTCGACCGGAGCGGATTTCATCGGTCAGACTACTAATCCCTGCCCCGTCCTCATTCTGGCCCTTGAAGAGCGGAAGCAGGACGTCGCCAACCGCTGCCGCTCGCTCAGGCTTAGCACAGACGTACATATCCACTGCGCACCACTACGGACCGATTCGGTCTCCGACATTGCGACCTTTGTACTCAAGGAGAAGATAGGACTCGTCATCGTTGACACACTCCCCCGCTTCTGGCTCCTTGAGAACGAGAATGACGCCGCCCAAGTCGGCGCCGCAATGGCGAATATCCTCGCTCTCGCGCGTGATACAGGCGCCGCCGTTCTCCTCCTCTATCACGTCCGTAAATCCCCCGGACAAGACGGTAATGAGATCCGTGGCTCAGGAGATATCTTCGCCCACGTTGACGTCGCGCTAGTTATGCGCAGACGCGACCACGGTGAGCGCAACCAGCGCGTAATAACCGCCTTCTCCCGCTATGACACCACTCCCGATGAAGTCGTGATCGCCCTGGAAGATGACGAATACAAGTCGCTCGGCTCCACCACCGAACTTCGCCAAACCGAACTGACCGAGCAACTGCTCGACGCCCTCAACGACGAACCGCGCACGCCCTCCGAAATCAAGGACGCCACCGAACTCCCTCAGGCACCTCGAACTCTCAGGCGCCACTACGCCGAAATGTTCGCCAAAGGGCTCTGCGATCGTGAAGGCACTGGCCAGAAAACGTTGCCTTTTAAATACAAAATGCTGGCCGCCACCCCTAATTCTAGGGTGGCGACGCATTGGCCAGAATCCACCGACCGTAAATGCACAGACTGCGGATTGACGCTCAGCGTGATAGCCGTAGGCGACCGATGTGGACGCTGTAGCTCGAAGGGGCAAAACAACCCATGAGATGGCCTACATCGGATGCTATATCTGTAGATGCCTGACAGACAGCAACGGGAACAGCAACAGCGTGAACGCACTACAACGTCCGAGAACGTCCCTGGCGTTGTGTCAGTTAATGGCCAAACACCGGAGCACATGGTTGTGTCATTAAGTAGCCGCCCGCCGGCACTTCGGGGCTATCGTATCCCGAGCCGCAATGCGGGCGTCCGGCGCCGCGTCGTGGGCCTTTACGACGCGTGCACATGGTTGACGGTTTCCGATCTGCCCGCGGCCGTGAGATGGGCGATCCTGTTCGCCAGGTTCGTCAAGATGGCCGAGCACCTGGATAAGCTCCCCGTCGTGAAGGTAAGCGGTGCTGATGCGGAGCCGCGCAAGCTCGACGGCGAATTGCGGGCCACTTCGGCGGAGTTGAGCCGCCTAGAGCAGAGTTTAGGGGTCACAGCGTCCGCCCGGTCGGCTCTGGGACTCAACCTGAGTAAGATGGGGCGTCTAACACAGGATGGTAGCGGCGAGGCGTTGGACCAAACCGACATTCTGGCATTAGAGCAGCGTGTCCTCGCGAGGCTCGGCGCCGGTATGGGCGATTCGGCAGGTGCCGGCGAGGCGGACGAAGGGGTAAGCGGATGACTGACCGTGCCTGGAAACGCCAGGAACGTCAGGTCGCAGCGGCGCTCGGCTCTCGCCGTAACCCGAACAGTGGCGAGCATCGCACAGACATCGACGCCGGCCCCTTCGCGGTCGAGCACAAGGCCCGCAAGTCCATGCCGAAGTGGCTGACAGGCGCGCTACAGCAGGCGAGAAACAGCGCCGGCGATAGGACGCCTGTAGTCGTACTAACCCAGGTCTCACAGGGACGTAAGGCGCAACGCTACGTCGTCCTCGATTTCAGCGATTGGGCAGACTGGCACGGCGATGCGCAAGAGGCAGCATTTTGAGCAGTCTATTCGGGGCCGTCGGCGGGGCGCGCCGAGGGGGTCTTGTCCACCCCGTCTTCTTCCCCCGTCCCGTGCCGAACGACGCGCGAGCCGGGGATTCCCGGCGGCCCTATTTACCGTTCATGTCTAGCAAGGGAGGTTTCGAGATGACGACAGAAGCGAAACAGGAGCTCATGGCATACGGAGTGCGGGTAAGTTGCCCCCCGCCGTTGTCGGCGGCGGTGATTGCGGCGATGGATGCCAGCGGCTTCATTCGCTACGTCGGCGCCCCCGATGAGCATCATCCTGGCGTCAGCATCTTGAACTTTGTGCACCGTGAGGGGGTGGTTGATGGTGAGGGGAAGGCCGTGCCCGAGTTACCGCATGGGGTGACGATAAGCACACGCTATTTGGCCGCTCGCGTGTTTCTCGGCCCGACGATCAGTGACGGCCTTTCGCTTGAGGGCCGGCAGACGCTCGGACCGTGTGGCGAGGAGCACATCACGGACGCTCATGGTCGCGTCGCCTGCTGGCAG
>VBJT01000030.1 GCA_005880075.1 Chloroflexota bacterium | reverse complement strand
CGTTGTTCTCTTCGCGGATCACATCGCCGGCGTGCAGGCCGAGATGTAAGGGCAATTCGGCGTCGTCGCCGGAGCGGCCGCAAGCCAGCGCCGCCTCGATGGCGTGACGGGCCGACGTGAAGACGGCGAGGACGCCGTCGCCGAGGAGCTTGCCCTCGATGGGCGTGCCGGCATGCTCGCGGATGACATTGCGGAGGGCGGAGTCGAGGTCGCGGGCCTTCGCACGGAAGGCGGCGTCGCCGAGGCGCTCGGTGAGAGCTGTGGATTCGGCGATGTCGGCGAAGAGGATGATGGCAGTGCCAGGGCTCCCTTCCGGCGGAACACGGGGACGCCTTTCAGGAGCTAATGAGCCTCCCAGAAAATCCGCCACGATCGGCAGCATCTGCGCACCCCGACCCGCGGCTGTAGGTGAGTCAACGACCGCGAGTCGTGCGCCCGAAATCTTGGCGACAAGCCTTCGCCCCTGGTCTTCACCAAAGTACGGGTGACCCTTGTAGGATACGACAAGAGTGGGGATCGATATCGCGCCGAGGAATGGTTCCGCCCTCCAGGTGGTTGCCGCTGCCCAGAACCGTTTAAAGCCATCCAGGTCCATTGTTTGCCTCATTAGGTTAGCGAATATGGAAGTTTCCGCATCGTCCCACCCCTGGGCTAGACGGGAAATGGATTCGCTCACGAAACGCCAATCGGCGCCAGGGGTCTGTAGTAGCGCTGTCACCTGCTCGACGAGAATTGCCGGCGCGGACTCGAAAGCCGCCAAAAGCACCAGGTGTGTAAACCGATCCGGGTGGCGCGCTACGATCGCCGTCGCAATCGGCGTTGGAAAGCCATAGGCGTTTGTAATCACCCGAACGTCTCTCAGGTCTAAGTGCTGTATCACGGCGTCAACGTCATTGACCATCGCTTCGATCGAGAAATCACGCACGTCCCGTTCAGAAAGCCCCGAACCGCGCGGGTCGTAACGCACAAGCCTTGCCACCCGAGCCACGCGCTCGTAAACGCCTCTGGTCCACGGAATATTCAGCTCTTCCAGCAGATGCGAGTACATCGCGCTCACGAACAAGAGCGCCGGCCCCTCGCCCGCCGTGTAATACGCGATGCTTACGTCGTCATTTGTTTTCAGGTACTGAACTAGCGGCTTCAAGCGCCGGCCTCGCGCACCGCCCACACCCGCACCGGCTCGCCGACGCCCTTCAGCGCCTGCTCCCCGCGGTCCTCGAACCGCACCCCTGCCGAGGTGCGCGCCAGCGAGCGCACCGTCTCCGACACCAGCACCTCCCCCGCTTTCGACAGCCCGCTGATCCGCGCGGCGATGTTGACCGCGCCGCCGTTGACGTTGTTGTCCTCGCGGATGACGTCGCCGGCGTGGAGGCCGAGGTGGAGGGGAAGGGCTGCGTCGTCGCCAGCGCGGCCGCAGGCGAGGGCGGCTTCGATGGCTCGGCGGGCGCTTGTGAAGACGGCAAGGACGCCGTCGCCGAGGAGCTTGCCTTCGATGGCTGTGCCGGCATGCTCGCGAATGGTCGTGCGGAGTGCGCCGTCCAGGTCTCGTGCCTTTGCGCGAAAGGCGGCATCGCCGAGCCGCTCTGTCAGCCCGGTGGAGTCAGCGATGTCGGCGAACAGGATCGCGGTCATACCGGTAGGAAGGTCTTCGCCGCCGCCAAGAAAGCCTTCGACAGCGGTGAGTATCGCATCGGTATCGCTGGACATTTGCGTCGAGTCGCCATCAAAGGCGACGAGACGCGCATCGGGTATCCGGGACGCTAGGAGCTTGGCCGCGTCCAGCCCGAGGTACTCAATGTGGCGCCGGTGAAGCACGAGAGATGGACAGCGGATCTTCGGCAAAAGCTCGCTCACGTCCAGTTCGGCCAGGACGGCCAACGATGCGCGCACCATCTCCGGCGTCGCGCTCTCGCGCATGTAGCGGGCGAATTGGCGGGCGGGTTCCCCGGCGGACCAACCAAAAATCACGCTGGCCGCCGTCTCAGTAAAGAGCTGCCAGTCCTTGTCGATCAGACCGACAAGTCCCTGGGATTGCCGCGACGCAAGTAAGTCGGAGCCCCGCGAAAACGAACACCAGAAGACAAGATGCGACACGTGCTCCGGGTGAGCAGCCACATAACTGATGGCTACCGGTCCGGATGTGAGGAATGCCCACAAGTCGACCTTGAGGATGCCGAGCTTGTCGAGGACGGCCTCCAAGTCGAGGACGTGCGAATCAAGAGCGAAGTTGGCCTCACGATCAGAGAGGCCGGTGCCTCGGCCGTCGTAGTTGATTATCTGTCTGCGCGCCGACAGCCGCTCGTATAACTGCCGGTTCTCCAGGTTCTCCCAGTTGAGCTGGACGTGGTTGAACGGTATCCAGGGCAGCAACACGAGAGGGGTGCCGCCGCTGCCTAGCGCCCAGTAAGCGATGCTCACCCCATCGCTCGTCTTCGCGTACTGGATGCGCGGCTCCATCACTCCCCTCCAATTACCGCCCAGACGCGCACAGCCTCCCCCACGCCCTTCAGCTCTTGCTCGCCGCGGTCCTCGAAGCTGACGCCCGCCGACGTGCGAGCGAGACCTCGGACGATGTCCGAGACCAGCACCTCCCCAGGCGCGGAGAGGCCACTGATGCGCGAGGCGATGTTGACGGCGCCGCCGTAGACGTTGTTGTCCTCGCGGATGACGTCGCCGGCGTGGAGGCCGAGGTGTAGGGGGAGGGCGGCGTCGTCGCCGGCGCGGCCGCAGGCAAGGGCGGCTTCGATCGCCTGGCGGGCGCTCGTGAAGACGGCGAGGACGCCGTCGCCCAGAAGCTTGCCTTCGATCGCGGTGCCCGCGTGCTCGCGGATGACCGTGCGGAGGGCGTCGTCAAGCCCTCGCGCCTTCGCCCGGAAGGCAGCGTCGCCGAGGCTCTCGGTGAGGGCGGTGGAGTCGGCGATGTCGGCGAAGAGGATGATGGCGGTGCCGGAGGGGAGATTGTGCGACTTCGTTGACCCTTCGCCCTCGCGGAGGAACTCGCTGATGAGAGCGGGAAGGTGCGCGTACATGAGGTCGTCGACTGGTACAAAACGTGAGTCCTTGATTTCTGATGCGAGCCGCCGTCCCGATTGAATCCGGATCCAGGGGCTGTTCTGGTTATGCACGACAAGGGTGGGCACTTTGATTGCCGGAAGGAGAGTTGAGACATCGAACTGCTCGAGGGCATCAAACGCCGCGCGATGGGCTTCAGGTTCAACGCACGCCCGCAGATATTGCGCAAGCTCATGAGCGTAATCTTCGTCTTCGTAGCCCATGAGCACGCGCGCGAAAGTTTCCGAATAAATCACCCAATCCAGGCCTCTGAGCGCCCTCTCCGCCTGCCAGGTTGGAGATTGATCGAGTTCGGAAGGTTGCGTCCAGCCGTCGGCAAGGATCAGGCGCGTCACCCGGTCGGGGAACTCGGCGGCATACCTCAAGGTAATGGCCACGCCAGCGAGAAGTGAAGCGATAGCAAACTTTTCAAAGCCCGCGCGGGCAACGACGGTCTCGATGTCACGAGTCAGGGCCTCGATCGAAAAGTCGAACGAGTCTCGGTCCGAGAGACCCGCGCCCGGCCAGTCAAACCAGAGCAGGCGATTATTCGCTGCGAGCGGCGGGAAAATATGCGAGAAGAACGACTCCCAATCCAGTTTGACGTGACAAAATGGCGGGGGAGACACTTGTTCTCGCATACTGTATTCTCGGCGTGGCCATCACTCCGCCTCTCGCACCGCCCACACGCGCACGGGCTCGCCGACCCCCTTGAGCGCCTGCTCGCCGCGGTCCTCGAACCGCACGCCCGCCGACGTGCGCGCCAGCGAGCGCACCGTCTCCGACACCAGCACCTCACCCGGCGCGGACAGCCCGCTGATGCGGGACGCGATGTTGACGGCGCCGTCGTAGACGTTGTTCTCCTCGCGGATGACGTTGCCGAGGTGGAGGGGGAGACCGGCGTCGTTGCCTGCCTTCCCGCAGGCGAGGGCGGATTCGATCGCCTGGCGCGCTGGTGAATGCATCACGCTGCCTCTTTCCCCGTGACGCTGGTCTTCTCCGGCGCCAAGATGTAATACGGTTTGGTCACAGCTGCAACGTCTCTCCTACTCCAGCATCGCCGTCTGATCGTCGGCCCCGTTCCAAAGCGCCTCGAAGCGGCGGCGGTAGATGTTGCGCAGGTCCGCCTCGGTCACGCCCTGATCATAAGCCGGTGAAGTGAGCGGCAGCGCGCGCTCGACGGTCATCAGGGCGACGGCTCGCATCGGGTTCTTGTTGCCGCTGGCTTCGCGCGCCGCCAAGACCTCCTCGAAGACCGTCCCTGTAGTGAGCTCTTCAGCTTTGCCCTTGAAGCGATAGCCTTTGCGCGAAAGCTGATCGACGACGTTGATCTCGATCGCCGGGTTCTGACGCAGGTTGGCCATGGTGCCCGGCGACCGGATGTCGCAGAAGATGAGGTGGTCATCGTCCCAAACAGCGGTGGTGCCCTTGGGCGAGAGGTTGGGCGTGCCATCCGGGCAGACCGTGGCGATGAATCCCAGCTGTTGTTCGCTCACCACACGCTTCATGTCGTCAGTAAGGATTCCCATCGAGACCTCCTTTCACTGCTAGCTAGTGCACCAAGTACACCCGCACCGGCTCGCCGACGCCCTTCAGCGCCTGCTCCCCGCGGTCCTCGAACCGGACGCCGGCTGACGTGCGCGCCAGCGAGCGCACCGTCTCCGACACCAGCACTTCGCCGGGCGCGGACAGCCCGCTGATGCGCGAGGCGA
>VBJT01000123.1:5857-20726 GCA_005880075.1 Chloroflexota bacterium | reverse complement strand
TGCGCGAACGACCCCCAGTTGCTCTCGTAGCCCCAGATCTTGAACGACGCGTCGAACATCGGGTCGTTCCCGGCCTTCACGAACGGCGAGTCTTCGTCCCACATCCCGCAATGGATCACGACCCGATGCCCCACTTTGATGTTCTCGACGTCCGACCCAACCTTGTACACAATCCCCGAGGCGTCGGAGCCCCCGATGTGGAACCCCGTCGTGTCACCTTCTCTTTCTCGAGCCTTAATGACGTTCACAGGCAAGCCGCGGGCCGCCCAGACGTTGTTGTAATTAATGCCCGCTGCCATCACGAGGACCAGCGCCTCCCGCGGTTTAAGTTCCGCCGGCGTCTCGACCTTCTCGATCTGGAACGCCTTGAGCGGCTCCCCGAACCGCTCTGGCCGGATCACCTGTGCGTACATCAGCGGCGGGACTTCGCCAATGGGCGGAATCGCGCCGACCTCGTAGACCTCTTTCACGCTGACCATGGGCGTCTCCTTGGCACGTATCGCTGTGGCTTTCAAGCCTCAGACTGAACTGCGGCGCTTACGCTATCACGCCTCCGAGCGCTCGGCAATCGAACGACCGAGCCATGCTCGTCGCCTTCTGTGCTAATCTGTGGACGAATCCCGCACCATAAGGAGTCGGCCCCATGGACTATCGCTTCTCCGACGAAGAGGAATCGTTCCGCGCGGAAGTCCGCGAGTTTCTGCGCTCCGAACTGCCCGAGGACTGGGACTTCGATCCCTTTGAACTGACGGAGGACAAGTGGGACTTCGCCCGAGACTTCACGAAGAAGCTCGCCGGCAAGGGCTGGGTCGCCCCCGCCTGGCCGCAGGAATACGGCGGGCAGGGTATGCCGTACATGAAGCAGGTCGTCCTCTCGGAAGAGATTGCCTACCACCGCGCCCCGAACACCAGCCTTATCGGTGTCACATACGCCGGCCCGACGATTATCGTCTACGGCAACGACGACCAGAAGAAGCAGTTCCTTCCCGGCATCACTTCCGGGGACATCGTCTGGTGCCAGGGCTACTCAGAGCCCAACGCCGGCTCCGACCTCGCCTCCCTCCAGACCCGAGCCGTCAAGGACGGCGACGACTACATCATCAACGGTACGAAGATCTGGTCGTCGAATGCGCACAAGGCCAACTGGTGCTTCTTCCTGGCCCGCACGGACACCAAAGCCCCCAAGCACAAAGGCATCTCTTACTTCATCACCCCCATGGACGCCCCCGGCGTCAGCGTCCGCCCGCTCGTGAACATGGCCGACGAGCACGTCTTTAACGAGATCATCTTTGATAACGTCCGCGTGCCCGTAAAATACCTCGTGGGCGAAGAGAACCGCGGCTGGTATATTGGCATGACCACCCTCGACTTCGAGCGCTCCAATATCTCGACAGCAGCCCAGTACCGGCGCACATTCGAACAGTTAGTGGAGTACGCGAAGGAGCAAGGAGCCAGGAGCAAGGAGCCAGGAAACGAGTCCGCTTCAAATGGAAGCAAGGACGGGACGCAGGCGAAGCTTGCCGAGCTAGCGATCGAGAACCAGGTCGGCCGCTACCTCTCTTACCGCGTGGCCTCGATGCAGTCGCGCGGTCAGATCCCCAACTACGAGTCAAGCGCGGCGAAGGTCTACCATTCGGAGTACGGACAGCGGCTCGCAGGCGCCGGCCTCCAGATCATGGGCATGCACGGTACCCTGCGAGAGGAGTCCAAGCACGCCCGCATGCGCGGCCGCTTTGCCCGCACCTACCTCACCAGCTTAGGAAGCACCATCGCCGCAGGCACTAGCGAAATCCAGCGCGGAATCATCGCCCAGCGCGGCCTCGGCCTCAGCCGCATCTAGATAAGACTGTACCTAAGCCCGAACCCGCCGGCGTCGGCTCTGAGCGTACTCGGTGCGGGCCTGCTTCGCCTTCTTTCGCGCCTCACTTGCCGTCCGGGCAACTTTGCCGCCGGCCGTAGGCGCCCGCGGCTCGTCACTCGAGCGCGGACGCGTGGTCGGCCCGCGCGCCGCTTGCGGGTCGGAAGGCCCTTTCCAGCCCTTCTTCACCCACCTGTCGCCCTTCTTCTCGTACTGATGCTTCAGCGCCGCATAAGCCACGCGGTATGCAGCTCCCCCCTCACCGTACGTCTCGACCGCGCTGTCATGCGTCTTCTTCCAGATCTCCTTCGCTTCTTTGCCGGATCGCTCGATCGTGCTCGGGATCTCCGTTCGCCGTCCTCCAGGCATGGCGTAACACCTCTCTTCACCGGCATCGTCGTGCGGACAGGCTTACCGAGTGGTAACAGAACTCGCCCGGCCGGTTACAAACGGGTGTGATTCTTCGTCCGTGCTGCAGGGCGTGGACTTATGATCCGCTCATCCGGGAGTGCAAGCCGCGTATCGACACTCGAGCTGGCGCTAGACCAGGACCGCCGGTACTACGAACGAGATCGCGAACAGCGCCAGCCACGACGTCAGTACCGTCAGGGTCGCTGACTCCCGGTCGATCTCCAGAGAATACTGCGCCGCCGGGACCATCGTCACCAGCACCCACAGCAGCACGGCGAGGACTATCAGCGGCAGCAGCACAGACATCGCCGGCACTACCAAGCCGATAACGGGCAGCACGATACCCACCAGCAATATCAAGCGCGGAGCCTGGCACAACCCGAGCACCTTGAACAGAAATTCCTTGCTCTCCGAATCTTTTCGGCCCGGGAATACGACCGTCCCCACCCAGTACGTCAGGTGCGCCGCCGCCAGCCAGCCAAGCAGTCCCGCTGCTGCATACATCACGACCGCGATTGGGCCTGCCCAGAACGCCCCTACGCCTCCCGCTGTCGCTGCCGCCGCCACCATTACCCGCGCCTGACTCACCGCGATCGGGTCTTCCTTCGTCTCCTCGTATTGCTGCCACTTCAACGTCGCCGCTACGTTGATGCGCTCCGGAAGCGTATCCCAGCCGGGCCATGTCCGTATCGATTCCATCAGCCCGGGACGTGGGCTCGTTGCCTCTTTCGGCGTCGACCCTTCGGTCGATCGCGTTCTTCCCTGCGGAGCCGCGGCTTTCTGTGCGTTCACGGAGGACTGCACGGTCGCTGGCCTCTTCGGCGCTACGGGTTGGATCGGCACCGTGGCAACCGGCTCCACCGGCTTGACCGGCGCTGTTGCCACTGGCCCAACGGGCCGGGTAGGCACCGTGGCCACCGGCTCCGCCACCGTCGGCGTGGCCGCGGGTCGCGCTTGAACCGGCGTGCTGTAAGGCCCGCTTGGCGGTCCTATCTCGAGCGAGTGCACGATCCCCCTATGAACGGTCACGGCGCTCGGGTCCAGACCGCCGCGCGTCTCGAACTCCACGAACGACTCAGCCGAGTCGGTGTCTATGAAAGACGAAATGTAGACGGTACCCGGACGCGTCGTGTCGTTGATGACGACCAGTACTTCCTCCTGCTCGCCGTCCATCGCCTGCATCCCCGGCCGCAATGGCTCGAAGAACAGCGATTTGCTCCCCAGTCCCGGAAAGGCGTCCTGGACAAAGGCGGCAGCGTCTCGCTGATCGTTTGCCGAGAACAGTCTAAACGACATCCCGCCGTCCACCGGCACGAACAGCAAAGACGCGCCCTCCCGCGCGACGTGCGGTCCAGCGACGGCCGCCGATTCCTCGGTTGCGGGCACAGTCTCCTGCTCTTTCCGCGCACCCCGAGACAGCAATCGTGTCAGCATTCTCATCCTCCTGGCGGCAACTATCCCGAAGTGATGTCCGTTAAAGCGGCGCGGCGCTCGCCCATTCCGCGAGACGGGGGTGTATCGGGACAGGCCTGTGACATAAGTGACGGGCGTAGGCCGTGCCTCGTTACAGACTCCCAACCGCTAGACCGAGCAACCTTTCCCCGAAGACCAATTTCCTAAACGCTTACCGTAACCTGTTAACTACTCCCTAACGATTCTCCTCGTAACCCGTCTGCTTGTCCGGAACGGGCCTCTCACCCATGCCAGATTCCCGCTGCTACCTCACCGTTTAGAAGGCAGCGGGCCGGTCTGCGGCACCGGAGCCCTCCCACGGGTCCTCCTCGTCACTGCCGCTTGCCTGCGGCCCCGGGGAACCTCGTTAGTCGGACCGATCTTGATTAAAGGAGTCGTTTTGACAAGAATCAGCGCAAAGTGGTGCTGCGTGGTCGTCGCACTGCTCCTCGCGGTGCCCTTAATATCCGCGCGAGCCGTCGGCGAAGGCGGCGCGACGCAGGCGGCCGGCCGGAATGACCTACTCAGGGCGGCCCCTTCCCCTTCTGCCTCTCCTCAGCCAGCGCCGCCCCGAACGCCCGCCCCGAGCCCGGCCCGGACTTCAACGCCGGTCCCTCGCCCAATGATCACGCCTGCACCGCCGCCGCCTAAACCCCTGCCCGCCGTTCAGCCGCCGACCGCCCCTTCCGGCTTCTGCCTGGACGCCCTCAGCATCCACGTCGTCGACGCAGAGCTAATGGGTGCAGTACAGGCCGGTGTCGATCTTTTGACTCCTTACTTCGGCTGTCAGAAATTCCGAATTGACGGCACCGGCTTGCCCGTCAAATTCGGCCCGGTTACGCCGCTCCTGAACGCAAGAGTCCTGGGCTACGCCCACAGCACGCCCGCTAGCTACGAAATATGGATCAACCCCGACTGCTGGGGAGTCGTCGGCGAATGGTCGAGCGTTGTTGCGCACGAGCTCGGGCACTACCTTGGCTGGCAGCATGGCGACGACCACCCCTACATGTGGCTGGCAGCCCCGCCCGGCTCTTACGCCCAACCCAGCGACTTCGCCATCGTGTGCTATTAGGGCTCCCACCGCTTTCTGACCGGCTGAGCGGGCTCAATCAGGCGAAATCGAAGGTCAATCAATGGTTTTTCGTGCGTGGAAATCGATTGGTTTTGGTGGTGTGTTCGTGGTCTTTGATTGAGCCTCCTGCGATTTTTCCTTTTTCGTCGCCCAGCCCGTGCGGACTGGGCGGTTTTGTTTGATTGAATCCGATTCGTGAACAGGCAATTGAATTTTCAATCAGACGGCGCTCCTGCGGCCCGGTGCGCGGAGCAGCGCACCGGGGGACGGCGGTGATTTAGGGTGCGGGGTCATCGCCTTTAGATTAGCGGATGCGGGCGCGATCTCTAAGGGGGTAGTGGCACTATCGAGTGCCGGATCCAGATGCAGACCAGCGAACCCTGCTTCAGGACAAGATGGACCAGACCGCAGCAATGATGCGCGACCTGTTCAAGGAAGAACTCTAGGCCCGTCATTATTTTGTTCACTGCTACGGCCAGCAAAGGCCAGGTGCCGTGCACTGCGTTCATGCAGATTTCTTGTGCTAACGCGTCAACAAACCTATTGGGGAAGTTCTCGCGCGATGGTAGCCTAACCAAGCCATGAAGAGTAGGTTGATCGCGCTCCGCACTGAATCATCGGGCTCGTACTTTGGACGGTCATCGCCCTCGTCGTTCTCAGCGTCGGGTACTGGCTGTCGGACGTCGTCTACGATGCTGGGGTGTGGCCCGTCGGCGCGTTGATGCGCTTGATCTTGCTCGGGCTCATGGCATGGTGTTGACGCACCTGGTTCGCGGGCTAATCTACGGCGACCCCTTTGAGCGTGAGCTAGAGCGCATCGTCGCCTCAAGAGACACCTGAACAGCGCGTAGGCCACTCGCCATGGGAATAAAGGAGTGGGCTGATCGACGGGTGCACAAATCCGACACGTTGCACGCCATTGAAGAGACTCAGTTTCAATTCGTCGCGCTAACAGCGCTTGGCACCAGCCTCAGCGCTGTAGCCACTGGCGAAATCGATTACTACATCAGCATGATCCGCGAAGGCATGTGTGAGAGCGAGGCGCGCCTGTGGGGATACCGAGGGAATGCCACCGAATGGACCAACTCTAGAATAATGATCAGGGATCACGGCGTGGTCTGGGACAAGGATCGTGAACAGCAATTGAGGTTGGCGCTTATCCTTGAAATTCACCGGCATTATCTCGAGCGCGCGGGCGCTTCATCGGCCGAGCGCGATCCAGAGCAGATCAGGGCTGGGACGCAAACGTGCCTGAGATCAACCTCTGATGCCTTGGCTTCGCACGCTAACGAACTAGAGGAGACAGCACTGGCGGAAGGGGTCGTCAGTCAGCGCGATCTAGCGAGGATCAAGGCCCGCGTAGGCCAGCGCTGGCGAAGGCTGTCTCGTTGAGCTTGCACCTAGCTTAGGTGCTGCGCTCCGCCTCCCGCCGCATCGCATCAAGGTCCTGCTCGCCCTCCGGCTGATCTGAATCAGCCCATCTGCGGAAGTCCACCTTATACGGGCCGGGCCATATAGTTACGCGGTTTCCATCACGCGTAGTGTTCTCAGCCATGCGGACGAACAGCTTCTCTCGCAACACTGGCGCATTGTCTGCCGCTATTTCTACGGTGATTTCATAGATGTCGAATAGGGACAGCCTTAACCCACCGGGAGGCTCCACGTTCGCGAGACCATATTGGCCGTTACCGGCTCTGCCCCTCGCGACTCGAAGCCTTGCCGTGGTATGGAAGTCGTGGTATCTCGTCTCGGACGCTTCCCACTTCAAGAAGATGTCCTGATGCTCATAACGGCGATGTCGGTAGGGGCGCGTCACGCTGTTGATCGTCATAGTTGTGTGCTCGACGATCTCTGCAACCTTCGCGTAGACGTTGCGCGCCTTGCCGCTTCCCCTATAGCTGACCACCAGATACATCAGCGCGGCCCGCTCGTCACCTAGTCTGATACCCCGCTCCGTTCGGCATTCGATGGTCAACTTGCCAACCGGCGCTGGCGCTACAACCGCCGTGAGCTGGTCGGCCGCGGCTTTGATGTTGCCCAGCTGCGGCATGTTAATGGTCACGTTCTTATCGCCGACTACTGAAACGCTGCCACTGTCCGCTCGCGCCTTTGCCACCGGCTTCGCAGGTTGAGGCTGCGGCCCAGAGACCAGATACAGCCCTCCGCCGCCGACGGCCGCGATGCTACCTAGGACGACTAACGCCCAACCCCACGCGTGCTCGGTATCGGTTGCGGCGAGTATGCCGATGCCGCTGAGAATCGACGCGACGCCGAATCCCGCGAGCGCCCCCCAGAGATTGCGGTTGGAGAGCATGGGCACAGGCTATCACCCGGCACCTCGAGCGAAAATGCCAGCGCCGAATCCTGGACGAGGCCGTCCGGTTGAGCGAGGGGTTAGACCCGCACGATATCCTCTCGGTATCACTTGCTTTTCAGTCCATCGCGCCAGGCGATTACTTAGAGTTCGACGCGGACTGCGTCTTTGACGAAGGACGCGGCAAGGGGCACCCCTACAGCCGCGTCTTGCCGTTTGCCGCTTACCCCTCTTCCAGCTCGAACGCTTTATGCAGCGCCCGCACAGCCTCGCGCACCTGCTTCTCGTCGATCAGACATGTGATCCGGATCTCGCTCGTCGTGATTAGCTCGATGTTGATCCCCGCCTCGAATAGCGTCCTGAACATTCGGCCCGCGTAGCCCGCCGTCGACGTCATTCCCGCCCCGACGATACTTACCTTCGCCAGGTGTGTGTCTGCCAGCACACTCGGCGCTTCGATCTCCAGGGCAACCGGCTTCACGATGTCCAGCGCCCTATTCAATTCGGACCGCGATACTGTGAATGTGAGGTCCGTCAACCGCTCGACGCTAGCGTTCTGGACGATCGTGTCGACGCTGATCCCGCTCTCGCCCAGCGGCTCAAATAGGTGGGCCGCGATGCCCGGACGATCGGGTACGCCTCGAATCGTAATGCGGGCGACGTCCGTGTCCTGCGCGATCGCGAGCACCTTATTCCGCTGCTCCATGAAAGGACCTCCGTGTATCAGTGTACCCGGCGCCTCGCTAAAGCTAGAGGCGACGTAGATGGGCACGCCCTGCACCGCCCCCAGCTCGACGGCGCGCGGATGCATGACTTTAGCCCCATAGCTAGCCAGCTCCAGCATCTCCTCGTAACTGACCTCGGAAAACTTCTGCGCCTCGGGCACGAGCCGCGGGTCCGCGTTGTAGATACCCTCGACATCAGTGTAGATCTCGGCCCGCTCCGCGCCTAGCCCAGCCGCCAGCGCCACCGCCGTCGTGTCGGAGCCGCCGCGACCCAGCGTCGTGGTGTCTTCCTCCTCCGTGATGCCCTGGAACCCAGCGACGATCACCACCCGCCCGGTATCAAGCTCTTGCCGGATCCGCTTCGGGTCGACGCTGAGGATGCGCGCACGCCCGTACCGCCTGTCTGTGCCGATGCCCGCCTGTGCGCCCGAAAGCGCCACGGCCGGCTGGCCGGCATGCTTGAGCGCCATCGCCAGCAGCGTCGACGAGACAATTTCACCAGTCGAAAGCAGCAAGTCCAGCTCCCGGGCCTCGGGTTCGTCGGTCATCTGCTGGGCCAGCGCGATCAGTTCGTCCGTCGTCTCTCCCATCGCTGAGACGACAACGACGAGCCGGTCGCCCGCCTGGACGCGCGCGACGATGCGCTCGGCGACGTGCTTGATGCGCTCGGCGTCACCTACGGACGTTCCGCCATACTTCTGGACGACAACCCGGCCGCTCACTTCGTCCCAATAACCTCGGCACCCTTGACGGTAGGACGGGTGATTATCGTTCGACCGGGCGTCTCCCGGACACGCGCGGCCTCGAGCATAGCATCAGCAATACCCTGCTCGTTTGCCGTAGCGAGCGCGCAAATCGTCGAACCGCCGCCCGAGAGGAAAGCGCAATGCGCCCCGGCCGTCTTCGCCGCTTCGAACAATGCGAACATCGCCGGAAACAGCTTCGAGCGGCGCTTCTGGTGCAGCCGGTCCTGCGTGCCCGCGTCGAGTAGGTCGAAGCGGCCGGCGGCCAGAGCGGTAACCATCAGGGCAGCCCGCCCGGTGTTGTAAACAGCGTCCCCGCGTGAGATGTGGTCCGGAAGGAGCTTGCGGCTTTCCTTCGTGGGCATTCGCAGCTCTGGCACGAAAAGCACCGCCTGAAGCTCGTTCGGGAGCGGCACCCCTACGTGAAACACACCATCGCGGTCGACGACCGAGACCTGGAGGCCGCCAAAAAGCGCCGGCGTCACGTTGTCGGCGTGCCCCTCAAGCTCTGTCACCAGGGCTAGCAAAGCCTTGGTGCTGAGTCGCCCGCCGGCGATTTTGTTCGCTGCAAGCGCCCCACCCACGCGAGCGACTGCGCTCGCCCCAAGTCCCCGCGCGATCGGTATGTCACCTTCATGCCTGGCATTAAGGCCGGTGGGCGGCTCGTCGCCGCATTCAAAGAAGACCCGGCGTGCGGCGGTCAGTGCCATCGCGGCCATCGGATCGTTGTCGCTGAGGCGCCCCGACGAATCGAGCGTCACCGTCGCCCAGAGATCAAGCGCTACCCCGAGGCAATCGAACCCCGGCCCGAGGTTTGCGCTGGTTGCCGGCACTCGGACGGAAACTGGAATCGCCATCACTGGAATAGCGTACGGGAAGCAAGCGAAACTAGAAAGTGGGGCTCAACCGAGCGGTAGTAACGGCTGGCTCGTCAGCCCATATGCGTACAGATAGACCGCATAGTTTTCGAGAACAAGCTCGACGTATGCCCTGGTCTCGCTGAAGTCAATGCTTTCCAGGAAGACATCGGGGTCGGAGCTCGCCGCGGCTGCTTGCCAGCGCGTCGCATTCCCCGGACCGCCGTTATAGGCTGCGAGCGCGGCCGGAATATCGCCACCGAGCATCTGCAACTGCGAGCCCAGGTAGTACGCCCCGAAACGCAGACTGACTTTCGGGCGGAGCAGGTCACTTGTTCGGAAGTCTTTCTCGCCCAACGCTTCCGCTATTCCAGAAGCCGTTTCGGGAACGACCTGTGTCAGGCCGCTTGCATCGGCCGGCGAGACAGCATGCGCGTCGTAGAAGCTCTCCTGCCTGATCAGTGCCAAGAGGAGAAAGGGCGAGAACTTGTTTCCGGCCGCCTGCTCGTTCACGACGTCGGAATACACCACCGGATATCCGAGCGCGATCACCTGCCCCGGAATCCCGGGGCTCGCTGTTATAAAGCGAGCAGCGGCGCGGGCGGAGATCGCGCGTAGCCCCTGGTCCCTGGCGGCGCGGGAGAGGCGATACAAGAGCCAGCTGTTGCCAGCGGCGTCCTCCATTAATTGCTCGAACTCAGTCTCGGCGTCTTTGCGAACGCCTGCGGCAAGCAATTCAACCGCCCGTTGAAAAGCGGGACTGGTGAGAAACGCCGTTCGCGCGCCGGGATCCTCCGGCCCCACCGTTGTCTGCAGCCACGACTCTATCAACGTCCAGTCAGGGGCC
This sequence comes from Chloroflexota bacterium, assembly GCA_005880075.1. GTDB lineage: Bacteria > Chloroflexota > Dehalococcoidia > SM23-28-2 > RBG-16-64-32 > CF-163. Next base: position 10,447 of record VBJT01000123.1, on the reverse strand, counting down.
ACTGGGGTCAAGTCCCCGCCGGTTGGCAAACTTGCCGACGCAAGTTCCGCGCGGGCACGAAGCGTGTAATAGTCGGCACCTGGAAGAGCGGCGGCGCGACTCAGATCCTGCGTGGCGGACGCCTGGTCATCCAGCGTCTTCGCTGCTTTCGCCGACCAGAAGTAGGCCCGCGCCTGTTCGGCCCCCCCGGAGACGAGCCCGCGCTGCTTAGACCAGACCCCTCGGGCGTCCGCACCTCGCCCTTGCTTGTAACGAAGCATTCCTGCACGGAAAAGGGCTTCCGATGCGTGTTCTGAAGCGGGTGCTGTATCCGCGATCGCGCTGAACGTTCCTACCGCCTCATCGATCCGCCCGAGTAGCTCGAGTGCAGTTGCCTTGTCCCAGAGCGCTTGTGCCGCCGATGCCGGCTGCTGCCTGGCTGCCGCCGCAGCAATCGCAGCGTCATATTGGGCAAGCGCCTCGTCATAATTGCTCGCTCGCTCGGCAAGGATGCCGAGGTGATAGTGTGCATCCAAAGCCAGGGCCGGATCGCCAGTGTCGATAATCGCGCGATAGGCGGCCTCGGCGTCAGCATTGGAGCGATGAGTAAAAAGTACGAGCGCACGACTGCCAATCGCTATGTTCGGTGAGAAACGCGGGTCGTCGAGCACCTCGGCGGAACGCTCGTTATCTGGATAGGCCGCCAGCAGCTTCCGAATGGAGGCCAGCGCGCGCGGTGCATCACCGCCGTCCGAGGCGAGGTTCGCCGCCAGCCAGAGCGCTTCGGCGCGGCCACTTGTCGTGACGGAATCGGTGCCTAGTAGCTCGTATATCTGAAGAGCCGACGGGACATCGCCGGAATCCTTGTAGTAGCGCGCAAGGGACAAACGGGCACTCGAGGTTACCGAAGCAGGCAGTGGTTCCGTCAGTACGGAGGTCATGCCCTGAATCGCGTTACCTAATTCACCTCGGCGGGCCGCGAGGTCCGCAAGCCGAAGCTTTGCGTACGTCGTGGCCGCGCCGCCCATCCCGGCATAGGAGCTAAGTGCCTTCTCCGCTTCGCCGTCATCGCCCCTCGCGTAGTGCAGCGTCCCTTTCAACAGCAGGGCTAGTCGCCGTTCGGGCGGCGTCACGTCCGATGCAAGGTAGGAGTCGATGGTGCTCTCCGCCGCGCTGTTCTCACCCTGCTGGTACTGAATCTTCGCGAGTGCCCAAAGAGCCTGCTGTCGCTGGGCTTCATTCCCATGCGCGATCGCCCGGCTGTATATCGCTGTCGCTTCCTCGACCGACCCTTCATCGTAGAGCTGTGCGGCGCGTTCAAGGTCTTCCGGCGCAACTGACTCCTGGGGCGTGTTTGTGGGCGGAACAGGTGTCTGGTTCGATTGCGGAGAACTGCCGCGGCAGGCCAATACTATGACGGCGAAAGCCATAGTGATAGCAAGGCGGCCGTGTAAGAAACTTTTAGTCCCAGGCAAGCGTTGTAGATTCAAGGGATTAGGTCACCATTCGCCTGCCTCAACCGATTAGCAAATGTGGAGCAGTTGGGGGTGCGGTTGGCCCGGAAAATCTTGCTCAAACTCGCATGATATGGTTCTAGACGAGGTCGCCTTGGATAATGATACTTCGATTTTGTGATCGCTCGCCCGCTTTGCCCTGCTCCCGGCTAGCCTCAATGAATCAAGCCGGTCCCCCGCGAGGAACCATTGAGCACTGAACTTCCGCCATTCGAGCGGCCCGAGGGTGTTGATGTGGGTGCAACGGGATCGGCACTACGTAAGCGCTTCCAGCTGCCGGTGCTCGCCGGGATCGCGGTCTTCGGACTACTCGCCTTTTATGCGTCCCTAGTCGTCGCCTTTCAAGTGATTGATATCATCGCTCCCGGCCGTCAACCCGACCTGGGCGTAGAGATCCTACCTGGTGTCGATACGGATAAGCCCGATCATGCGGACATCAACGAGCGGATAAATATAGTAGTTCTCGGCCTGGATCTACGGCGGGATGAACCGGATAACACGCCCGCTCGCACAGACAGCATCATGGTTCTCACCATGGACCCGTACAGCAAGAAGGGCGGTGCCTTCTCAATACCGCGCGACACCTGGGTAGAAATCCCTGACGGCCAGGGCGGATACAGGACTGACCGGATCAACGTTGCGTACGAAATGGGCGAGTACCAGTACAAAGGGTACAACGGCGGCGGTGCCGGTCTAGTTAAAGATACGATTCAGCATAACTTCGGCATCCCCATCGACTACTATGTGCTGCTCAACTTCAACACCTTTATTGATCTGATTGACGAGGTCGATGGTATCGATGTGGACGTGCCTGAATACGTCTACGATCCCGCTTACACCGATTGCAGTTACTGTACCGACTACTATCCCGTGGAATTCACCGAGGGGCCCGAGCACATGGACGGCAGGCGCGCGCTCGAGTATTCGCGTATCCGAGCCAGCGATAACGATTTCAAACGCATCGAGCGCCAACAGCTCGTTGTTAAGGCAACCGCCAAGAAGGCCGCAAACCTCGGCACGGTCTTCTCAAACGCCCCTGGCCTCTACAATCGATACAAAGACGCGATCAAAACCGATATTAGCGACTTGCAGATTCCCGGGCTTGCCGACCTGGCCAAGCAGATAGGACCTGACAACATACGCACGGTCTCAATGGCCGACGCAACCTATCCCTGCACCAACTGCCCAGGCGCGGTTCTGCTCTTCAATAAAGCCAAGATGATCGAGCTTCGGGATCGCGTCTTTAGCGACTTCGACATTCAGGACGACGGTGCGACCGTTACCATACTAAACGGCACTCAAGTGCCCGACCTAGCCACCTACCTCGCCTCCCTGCTGCGGTCACAAGGCATCACACAGAACAGGCTTTCGACTGACGAGCTCAAGAACGGTCCTCTATACGACCGAACGATAATCGTAGACGTCGATGGAAAAAATCGGACTGTAGATAAACTCGCCGAGTGGTTGCAGCTACCGTCGAGCAGGATTCACGAAGGGACTGATCCCGACGCGAAGGACTTCGTCGGCCGCGGCGCCGATATCATTATCGTACTGGGCGCCGACGTGAACCTCACGGGTTTAGAATCCGCAAACGCCAGCCTCCAGGAAAGCACAACCGGCAGCTAAAAGCTGCCGGTTGCTGACTTCGCTCTCTTCCGTTTACGCCTGTTGCCGCGGGAACCAGGTCTGCATCTGCATGAGTACGCCCATGTCACCGGTAAAGGTGAACTGGCCGCTCATGAACGCCGTCGCGCCGTCCATCTCACCGCGAATGATCTTCAGCCAGACGTCTGACGGCGAATTGATCGTAACAGTGGGGCTGTCAGCAGTCCCTTCCGTGACGTCGCATTTGCCATCCGCGATCTTGGCCGTGTAGTTGCCGGCCTCCGGCCCGGTGAAGTTGAACTGGATGGTTGCGTTAGCTCCCGCTGCCTTGCTGGCATCGAATGCCTGCGGCATACCGTCCATGACTTCCTTGATGGAATTGGGCTGCTGCTGCTGGACCATTTGACCTCCTTCTTTACTTAGCAACTGCTAATCCAGAGCAAATCCGCCGCTAGAATAGCACCTGTTGTCAAGGGCGTCTATAGCCAAAATATCCATGGATTTAGAGTTCCGCCATGGCGTCCGATTCGATGCGAATGCTCGGATGGTCGCCTTCCGGAACTCCGCGCTCCGCGGCCGCCCGGATCGTCTCGACTGCCGTGTCCACCTCCGCCTCCGTATTGAATGCGTGAAAGCACAAGCGAGTGCAGGCGGCATCCGGTACCGTCCGGGCGACGACCCGCTCCGCTTCCCAAAGGTGCGCCGTCACTACTGCCGCCGGAACATCATTCAGCGCGAAGGCGACGATGCCCGTCTTCACCTTTGCCGGCTCCGTCGCGCTTATCATGCGGACGCCCGCAATCTCCGATAAACCTTCGGTGGCGTACTGTGCCAGCGAAACCGCACGCGTTGCGATCGACTCCAAGCCGATTCCTGCCATATACCGCATGGCGGCGTTCAGCCCGGAGAGGAGCGGCACACTTACGGTCGTCATCTCGAACTTATCGATGGTGTCGCCCTTGGTTTCAAAGCGGTCCTTGAAATTGTAGAAGGCCGATGCGTGATGCGACACCTTCGCCGGCTCCAACCCGGCGATCAGTTCCCTTCGTACATAGAGCGCTCCAGTCGCTGCCGGCCCAAGCAGCCACTTGTGACCGGGGAAGGCGCAGAAGTCGCAGTCAAGCTCGCGGACATTTACGGGCATTTGGCCAACGGACTGGGCGGCGTCGAGGAGCAGAAAGGCGCCGCGCTGGTGCGCTAACGCCGCGAGGTCGGGGACCGGAAAGAGCTGTCCCGTCGAATAAGAAACGTAAGAGAGAGCGATCAACTTGAGCTTCGGTGTTACCTGCTCCTCAAACCGCGCGAGGATGTCTGCTTGTGAGTCGCCGCACGCAACCCTCACAATCCTCAGATTGATGCCATAGCGCTCCCGCGCATAGTACGCGGGAACTACGACGGACGAGTGCTCTCCACTGGCGGTGATAATTTCGTCGCCCGGCCGCAGGCCAAGACCAAAGAGCACCAGGTTTATGCCCTCGGTCGTGTTCTGCTG